>CAZRYZ010000001.1:0-64625 GCA_964604465.1 uncultured Dechloromonas sp.
CCCCGGATCAATGGCGGTTTAGAGGCCTGGTTGGATATTGAAAATGTACCGATAAATCGCTGGACGAACACGAGCGCATCGTAAAGGCAATAGAATGTTCACCGACTCAATTGCATTGGTCCTATAGATGGACCATCAGCAGGATTTTCACTGAACGGCGGGTCACTGCCACATTGCCGCCTGAGGCCGACTAGGTCGCATTGCCTTTCCGACAGGTTCCAGAGCACACCGGACGTTCAGCCGTCCGCAATGCGGAAAGGCCAAAGGTCAGCAGTTGGCCGATCGCTGTCATTCAAACCAAGAGCCAACGTGAACCAATCCAAAATTCGGGACAAATTCGGGACAAATCGTAGGTGACAGAAAGGGACAAAACGGGAGAGCCGCTATATACAGATCAATGGGTTACGCCATCCGATGGGTCCCCGGGCAAAACTTAGGAGGGGAAAGTTATATCCATTTAACTACGGAGACGACTGGCCGAATTATACCGGCAGCGACCTTAGTGCACGCTGGATGTATCGATCTCTCGAGTGGGTTTGGGAACCAGCCAAATGAAAAATGCCGAGACGATAAGAATGACCGAAACCACAAGCATCAGTTCGTTGGTGGCCAGCATAACACTCTGCTCGGTCACCATGCGTTCAAGAACCAGCATCGCTTGGTCATCAGTCATTCCCTGACTGGTTAACTGGTTATAAACCACTTGCCCGGGATCAATAACACCAACGAGCTCAGCCCGGTTTCGGGTGATTTCATCTTCCCAGTAAGTCGTTACCACCGAAGTGGCAATCGCGCCAGAAAGAGTCCGCATGAAGTTCATCAAACCGGCGGCCGAGTTGGTTTCTTCTTCATCCACACTACTCAGCGCCGCTGCCGTCGAGGGAATAAAAAAGAACGGCATACCTAGGCCAAGCAACATGAGTGGTAATGCCACATCCCAGTAAGTCATTTCGGTCGTGGCGATGGTACGGTAAAAGGTCATCGCCCCGAGCCAGATGATGCCGTAAAACACCAGCTTGCGCGGATCCATCTTCATTGACATGGCCGCAACGGCTGGCGCCACAAAGAAAGCGGTAATGCCAATCCAGGCGGTGGTCATGCCGGCATCGGTGGCGGTATAGGCCATAAAACTCTGCAGCCAGAGGGGCGTCAGGACGTTGGCTGCAAAGAACCCGGCAAAGGTCAGCGAGATTGTGATCACTGCTGCCGTAAAGCCCCGATGCCGGAAAACGCGCAAATCAACAATGGGATGCGCTTCTGTAAACTCCCAGATAAGAAAAGCGACAAAACCAATGACGGCGACTACCGCCAGAGCAACAATGATCGGCGACGAGAACCAGTCGAGGTTCTTGCCCTCATCCAGCATGATCTGCAGTGCCCCCACCCAGACGATCAGCAATACGAACCCCACCACGTCGATGGGATTACGCACAATGGTGGTTTCGTAACGTCGCAGGACCTTCCAGCAGATCCACGCGCATGCCGCAGCAATAGGTAAGTTGATAAGGAAAATCCAGGGCCAGGTGTAGTTATCGCAGATCCAGCCCCCCAGAATAGGACCTAACACCGGGCCGACCAGTGTGGTCATGGCCCAGATCCCTGTTGCTGCACCCGCTTTTTCTTTTGGGAAGATACGCAGCAGGAGGGTCTGGGAAAGCGGCATTAACGGGCCACCGGCCATCCCCTGCAAGACCCGCGCGAAGACCAGAAACCCCAGCGAGGTCGACATACCCGCCAGCGCAGAAAACAGGCCAAACGCGGCCATCGCCACTACAAAGACCTTGACCGAACCATAACGCTGAGTGAACCAACCCGTGAGCGGCACCGTAATCGCTTCGGCTACGGCGTAGGAGGTAATCACCCAGGTGCCCTGTGTGGGCGTGACGGCCAGTCCACCGGCAATAGTGAGCACCGACACATTAGCGATGGTCATGTCCAGAATGGCGATCAGGTTCGCCATGGACAGGAAGAACGCCGCTGCCCAGAGTTGCCAACCTGTTAACGGCGGCAACTGAGATGGTGGCAACTTTGTCGGCGAAGGTTCAGCCGTTGCGGACATCAGTCACTCCGGGTATCAACCCGCACGCGCATGGAGACACCCACGCTGAGCGGATTCGCTGCCAACTCTTCGGATGACAGGCGGATACGGACCGGCACGCGCTGAACGACTTTGATCCAGTTACCGGTCGCGTTCTGCGCCGGGATTGCTGCAAAGGCTGCACCGGTGCCCCCCGAGAATCCATCGACCACACCTTCGTAGACCACACGGCTGCCGTATAGATCCGCTGTTAGGCGGACTTTCTGGCCGACCCGGATCTTTTCGAGTTCGCTTTCCTTGAAGTTGGCATCAACATGCAGATTCTGCAGCGGGACGATCACCATCAATGGTGCGCCGGCCCGAACACGCTGACCCAGCTGCACCTGACGTTTGGCCACCACACCATCAATGGGCGCCCGCAAGGTCGTGCGCTCGAGATTAATGGTGGCTTCCCGGTAGGTGGCGCTGGTCAGTGCCAGGTCGTTTTCCGAACGGGTCAACTCGTCGGCCGAGACCGAACCGGTCGTCGCCAGCGCCTTGCGCCGATCGTAATCAATCTTGGCACGGTCATAATTGGCCTTGGCTTTGTCGTAAGCGACCTGCATATCGCGTGGATCGATCTTGACGAGGATATCGCCTGCGATGACACGATTAGTATCCACGACATTGACCGCTTCAATAGTGCCGTCAATCTCCGGGGTGACCTGCGCAATCTCCGCCGCGGTGTATGCATTGTCTGTACTGACATATCGTGACCCATAGAACGCCCAATACAGAGCAAAAGCCACCGTCACTACCCCCACACAAACGCCCAGAATGGTGAAGGCCTTTTTGCGCTCGGCAATTTTGCTGACAATCTGTTTCTTCCGGCTCACCGCGGTAACTCCTCTGTTTTCTTGATATCGATCTGATCCTGCAGACTGCTCGTTTGATACCCGCCGCCCAGAGCTTTGATCATGGCCACATCCAGAATGAAGGCGCGGGTCTGCACATCGGTCTGTACCCGCCAGCTATTGAGCAGCTCGTCTTCGGCCACCAGGACATCGAGATAATTGGCCAAGCCACCGCGGTAGCGGTTGGCAGCGACCTGTACCCCCTGGTTCTGGGCGTTGACGCTGCTTTGCACCAAATCCATCTGCTTCTGCAATTGCTGCAGGCCGGCAGCCACATCGGCTACCTCATTGAGTGCCTGAACCAGGGTCTTCTCATAATTGGCGACATTCTCGTCGTACTCCGCCCGGGCTGCCGCCAGATCGGCGCGCAACTTGCCACCAAGGAAGATCGGCAGATAGATGGCCGGCCCGGCATTACTCATGTAAGAGCCTGACTCGATCAGTCGGTTAATGCCAAGCGATTGGCCGCCAACAAAGGCCGCCACATTCACATTGGGGTAGAACAGGGCTTTGCGGTTTTCAATACGGCTCTGGCCGGCTTCGGCCTGCCAACGCGACGCCACAATGTCCGGTCGTCGACCGACAAGGTTGATACCGATATCAGCCGGTAAGGCATACCTGACACTGAGCAGGGTTTTAGGTGGCTCGATCTTTAGCCCCCGGTCAGGCCCGGCACCCACCAGGGCCGCCAAGCGGTTGCGCGTTTCAGCAATGCGCACATCGATCTGTACCAGTTCATTTTCAACCAGATGCATCTTGCCAGCAGCCTGGCTGACTGCGCCCACGTTTTCGAGCCCTTGGGTCTGGCGCTCCCTGAAGAGCACCCAGGTTTTTCGGCGGATATCGAGAGACTTCTGCGCCGTTTCACGATCGGCTACCAAACGGGCCAGATCTGCATAACTGCGTGCGATGGAGGTCGTCAGAATCAACTGAGCCTGCGCTGCTTCGGCGCGCCGTGCCTGGCTCTCCGATACGGCGGCAGCCAATGCAGCCCGGTTCTTGCCCCAGAAATCAATTTCCCAGTTGAAGTTCAGCGTGGCCTGACCATAGGAATACCACCCCTGCGGCGTATAAGGCGCCGGCACAATGTAATTGGTACTGACCTCCTGACCGAAGACCGTACCCTCAGCGGACAACTGCGGATACAGGATGGAGCCCACCGACTTCGACTGTGACTCGGCACGACGTAATCGCGCCTGTGCCGCCTTTAGATCGGGCGAGCCGGCCAGCCCCTCCTCCATGAGTTGATTGAGCTGCGCATCATGATATTTTTCCCACCAGCGATCATTCGGCCACTCGGACTCGGCCGCTTTGAAGGATTGCGTGCTTTCAAACGTTTCAGGCGCTCTGGCTTCGGGCAATGGTCCCAGTGAGGGCATAGGCGCGCAGGCACCGAGCAGCATCGCCAGCATAGCGGCGGCGAAGGGCTTGAGCGGAAACAGACCGCCATTACGCATGTCCCGACTCCATGACCTTGAACAAAGCCTGTGTGGCCTGCTGGATCTCGGTATCGGCCAATGCCGATCGCATCCAGGCACGGGTCATATCGACCAGCTCGCGCATGACTTTACCCACAAAGCGATTGCCCTTGGCTGTGAGCCGAACGGGCTTCACCCGGTTGTCCTGTTTCGCGACGGAACGTTCCACATAGCCCTTCTCTTCCAGGAGATGAATCACTTTGGTCAGGCCACCCGAGGTAATGAGCACACGCTCCTGCAGCTGCCCCGGGGTAAGTTCATGCGGCGCTTTGGCACAACGCAAGGTGGCCAGCACATCAAATTCGGCCGGGGTCAGGCCATGCTGATCCCAGACTTCCTTGGCCTTGGCGTGCGCTACCTTATGTGCACGTTCCAGGTTGAGGAACATAGGAACTACCAGCGGATCATGGCTGATCGCCCATTCAAAATTGGCTTCCTGATTCATCCTTTGCGGGCTCCGGATAACGAGCTCGCATGATAACTATCTTTCTAGAAAGATACAAGGACGTCGTCCAGAGAATCCCGGGAATCACGCCTCAGCAGCGACCGCAAAGCTTCCATGTGTCGCGCGCGATGACCGATTCTTCATTGGTGGGAATGATCCAGACAGCAACACGGCTCGTATCGGTCGAGATACGGCATACCCCGGAGGCCGTAGCATTGCGGACCGGATCGATCTCGACCCCGGCCCAGGCCAGCGCTTCGCAAGCTCGCGCGCGTATGGTCGGCGAATGTTCGCCAATTCCGGCAGTAAAGACGATCCCGTCCAGCCCGCCGATAGCGCCCATGGCAGCGCCGGTTTCGCGCGCCAGCATATACACAAACAGATCAATGGCCAGCCTGGCATTTGGCGCAGAAGATTGTTCGAGATCGCGCATGTCATTGGAGATGCCACTCACCCCCAGCAGACCAGACTGCTTGATAATCAACTGTTCCACTTCAGCCGGACTCATGCCCTGCTGTTCAATCAGATACAGGGCAATCATCGGATCCAGCGAGCCTGTGCGTGTTCCCATCATTAACCCGTCGAGTGGCGAGAAGCCCATCGAGGTATAGGCACTCCTTCCCTCAACTAGGCCACAGAGGCTGGCCCCACTCCCCAGGTGCATTACGACCGTATGCCCCCTGGCAAGCTTCGGGTCGAGAAGCGGCAATTGTGTACTGATGTAATCGTAGGATAGACCGTGAAAGCCCCAGCGGCGAATTCCCATATCCCTGAAGCGTAACGGCAGTGCATAGATATCAGCCACTTCTGGCTTGGTGCGATGAAAGGCAGAATCGAAACAGGCTACCTGCAGCAGATCCGGATGCGCCTCGCGCAGAACGCGAATCCCTTCTACCTCTGCTGGCTGATGGCTGGGCACAATGGGGCAATAGCGCTCCAGCACGTCGAGTACGTGATCATCCACCACCACCGAGTGCGGGTACTCCACTCCGCCCAGAACCACCCGGTGCCCAACAGCTTTAAGCTGATAGTCAGCGGCCTGCTGATGGACAAAGTCCAGAATAATCTCGACGGCCTCGCTGCGGCGCATCGGTGCTCCCCAGGACTTTTCTTCCGAGTTTCTTCCTAAAGTATGGACAGCCTTAAAGCGGGGTTGCCCCAGCAATCCTTCAATCTGGCCGCCTAGAACAAGCCGGGGCTCACCCGCGTCCACTGCATAGAGCGAGAACTTGACGCTCGAGGAGCCCGTATTAAGGCACAGTAGCGCTAACTTAGGTTCGGTCATGGCATACGTCCAAGAATGATTTACGCCGAGTGTGCCATGCCATCATCACACCTTGATGACAGCCCACCCCACTTAGCGCTTGTAATAGCCCCGGTACCAGTCAACAAATCGGCCCACCCCATCACGCACAGAGGTCGCCGGCTGGAAACCCACCCAGGCATCCAGCGCACGGGTATCGGCAAAGGTTTCCGTCACATCCCCCGCCTGGAGCGGCAGGAAGTTTTTCTGGGCGGTCATACCGACGGATGCCTCGATGGCCGTGATGAAATCCATCAGCGGCACCGGGTCACTGTTGCCGATATTAAAAATACGGTACGGGGCACGACCCGTATGCGGCAATGGGTGCTGCGGATCAAAACCCGCATCCGGGGTAGCGGGCTTATCCAGCACACGGATCACCCCTTCGACAATATCGTCGATATAGGTAAAGTCCCGGCGCATCTTGCCTTCATTGAAGACTTTGATCGGCTCGTTATTCAGCATGGCGCTGACAAAAAGGAACAGCGACTGATCCGGCCGTCCCCATGGGCCATACACCGTGAAGAACCGCAAACCCGTTACCGGCAGGTTGTAGAGGTGGCTGTAGCTATGCGCCATCAGCTCGTTAGCACGCTTGGTGGCAGCGTAGAGGCTCACCGGGTGATCCACACTGTCTGCCTCAGAGAACGGCATCTTCTCATTGCCGCCGTACACGCTGGAGCTGGAGGCATAGACCAGATGACCCACCCGATTCTGACGACAGCCCTCCAGAACATTCAGAAAACCTGTCAGGTTGCAGTCAGCATAGGTATGCGGGTTGGTGACCGAGTAACGCACACCGGCCTGGGCTGCGAGGTGAACGACGCCATCAAACTTTTCCTGGGCAAACAGATCGGCGATGAGGTCACGGTCAACCAGATCTCCTTTGATAAATCGGAAACCAGGGTACTTTTTCAGCACGTCCAGTCGGCCCAGCTTGAGTGCCGGATCATAGTAGTCATTGAGGTTATCCAGCCCGACCACGGTATCGCCACGCTGCAGCAGGCGTTCAGCAGTATGCATGCCGATAAAACCGGCAGCACCGGTAACCAGATAGTGACGGGGCATCAGGGCATCCAGGGACAAGGCTTATAATTAAGCATTATCGCATTGAAGCGGCGCCCCGCCGAAATTCTGCCCCATGGCTTACCCTGCGTTCCCCTCCCCCCGTTGGCATGCTGCCCCCCTTAAGCTGGTCTTTCTGGGGTTGATGGCATTCCTGCTGGCAGCCTGTACCCCGCTGGCCACCAAACCGGACCCCACCGAGTATCTGGATGCGGCCGACTATGACCGCATGAAGCAGGTGTCATCACAGCCGGGAATTCGTATCTTCCGCTATCAGAGCCCCGATTTCAGGAGGAGTGACTTCAAGACCGTGATGGTCGACCCGATTGTGCTTTACCAGTCTGCCGAGAAAGACCTGGGCAAAGACGGCATCTCGGAGGAAACTATTTACCGGGTCCGCAACTCCATGGACATTGCCATGCGCCAACTGGTCCGCAAGCAGTTCGGCATTAGTTATAAACCGGGTGCCCGTGTAGCGCGTCTGAGCACGGCCATTACCGGGGTTCTGCTTGATGGCGACCAGTTCCGTCCAAGAAGCCTAGTACCCATATCTACCGTACTCAAGGCTGCCGGCAAAGGCGACACCATCCAGGGCCGAAAACCCTACCTGATGGTCGAGGCAAAACTGGTCAACAGCACCACCGGCAAGATCATGGGTGAAGGTGTTTACCTGGTGTCCAGCGAACAGTTCCGGCGCGAAGTCGACTCCCCGGAAAAGTTCCAGTTGCTGGCAAACCAGTGGGTCAAGGGTGCCATTAGCGTTGCCAGCGGACTGCGCTAAATTTTTGGCGCATAATTGTTCTTATGATGCTCAAAAAACTAGTCGCTCTCTGCGTGACCGTCTGCGTATTGTTTGCCCCAATGGCAAGCAGTGCCAACGTGGTTGCTAGCGTCTCGACACATGAGGTACCCATGCAGATGGCTGACTGTCATCCGGGTTCACCTCACGATGGGGTTCAGGCCGTCTCCGAGACACAGCAAGCCGACACCCATCATGTACATGCCTGTTGCGTCAGTCTTATCGCCATCGTGGCGAACTGGCATTTAAGCCATGCAGCCGCCTCGTCGGCCACGCCCATCGGACTCCTTCCGTCGCTGGGTTTCGGCGTGCGACTTGATAGTCTTTTCCGACCCCCCAGACAGATCTCCTGATTAAGACCCTCGTTTTGAACTCATGCCCTTCGGCATGATCATCGTGTCTATCTGGAGATTCAATAATGAACATGACCCACTACATGGAGCTGTTGGCCACCAACCAGCCCTGGAACCTGATTATTTTCATGGCTATCCCCGTTATTCTGGCGGAAACCGTGGCAATTACTGAGCTTTATATCCTCTATACCCGGAAGTTGCATGGCTGGGTCCGCAACCTCAACCGCATTGCCGGCATCGTGGTTGGCCTCTATTTCACCGGGATCATTGCCTACCTGCTCATCAACGCCGTGATGCCCATTACCAGAGCCGGTGAATGGCGCACCATCATTGATGTGATCGCCGTTTCAACCTATCTGATTGGCGGCATTCCCATGGTACTGATTGCACTTCAGGACCTAGGGCTGCTACATAAAAATGCCAGCGAAGAAAGTAAGCTGGGCTATCACGCGGTTTATGTGGCTGTCTTTCTGGTCTTTGCACATCTCGCCATGATTGCCGGGATGATGGACCCAAGCATACTGGGCTACCAGGGCGAAATGCCTCACGACATGTCTCAACCGATGATGCAGCCCGATCAGATGCCGATGCAGAGCCACATGGGTAACAGTGGAAATATGCCCATGTCTCCGAGCCAGATGCCCGCACATCCGGGCCCCATGCACAAGTAACCATTAAGGCCTCACCCCGTCAGGGGTGAGGCACACCCACATCGAGAACGATATGAAATTACTCATTAGCGCCCTTTTGTTTTCAATAGCCACGATGGCCACTGCTCAACCCAGCGGCAAGACCGTCGATATGTACGAAAACCCCTCCTGCCCCTGCTGCAAGAACTGGGCTACCTACATGGAGAAAAACGGCTTCCAGGTCCGGGTTCATAACGTGGACGATATCAACGTCTCCCGTCAGAAACTCGGCATGCCCCAGAAATATGGTTCCTGCCATACCGCTGTGATTGACGGTTATCTGATCGAAGGCCATGTCCCGGTCTCGGACATCAAACGACTGCTCTCAGAAAAGCCCAAGGCCGTTGGCCTTGCCGTCCCGGGCATGGTGGTCGGATCGCCGGGTATGGAAGGGCCTAATCCGAAGCCCTATCAAACGCTCATCATCAAACCTGATGGTGTCTCATCGGTTTTTGCCTCGCATTGATACTCATGAAACTCACACCCTATATTTTAGGATTGGCAATCGGTCTAAACCCGCTAACGGGTTTGGCCGACGATGCCGTCACACATGCCTACCCCGATATTCCCGGGGTTAAAGCGCAGGTTCTGATTAAAACTACTCAAGCATGGAACGGATCAAGCCTTCCCGAGTACGGCCAGGGACAACCCGAAGTCACCATTATTCGATACAGCTTTGCCCCGGGCGCCAAACTTCCCATGCATATGCACCCGGTCATCAATGCCGGTGTTCTCCTCAAGGGGGAACTGACTGTAACCACCAAAACAGGTGAACAGATCACGCTTAAAGCGGGTGACCCACTTGTAGAGCTTTTCAAGGAATGGCACTCCGGTGTCAACCCAGGAAAAGAACCAGTCGATCTAATCGTGGTTTATGCCGGCACCGTCGGTACGCCGCTGGTTATTCGCGAGCAGTAAAAAAGCCCCGTGATGGCCTCACGGGTTTTTAGTGCAGGGTTAACGAGGGATCTTGCTCGCCAGCCTGCTTCTCACTTTGCGCCTGTTCCCGAGCTACCTGGCATAAGCCACGGCGAATCCTGCGGACAAAAAACGGCATCAGAGCTAACGCCAGAATGGGCAGAACATAGGCATACTGAATCAGATAAGCTAGGAAATCATCAGTCTCTAAGGAAACCGTTGGCCTGATCTGCCAGGCGACAAGGATCACTACAACCAGAGTGACGAATTGTTCAAGCCGGTCAAATTCGACTTGCCTTGCCTTGTCCAATATCTGCCGCCACTGCGATACCGGCCACTGTTGAAGCCCCGGAAACAGATGTAACAAGACCCATTGCACCAAGGGTGATCTGGGAATCAGGCTCTGGCTGGCCATTACAGAACCAGGAAGGCAAAAATAGCCACAAACGTTGGCGGGAGCGCAGCAAACAACAAGCCCAGCGGACTCACCGACTCATCATCAAAGCTTGATTTGAGAATGGCCACGCCTGCCGGATTGGGCGCATTGGCAATAATGGTCAAGCCGCCGCCTGTCACCGCACCGGCAACAATGGCATATTTAAATTCGGCCGACACCCCTTCAACCAGCGAAGCCAGGTAGGTCAGTGCAGCATTGTCGGTAATGGCGGTCAGCGCAGTGGCCAGAAAATAGAGCACCGTGGGCTCGACACCCGTAAGCGCGCTTTGCAGCCACCACTGCTGCAACCCACCCAGCACAACCAGACCGGCCAGGAAAAAGGCAACCAGCAGACCCTCGCGCAGAATCAACCGGTCCTGGTACTGCTTGTAAGCCTCTGTGTAACCGAGGAAGAATAAAAAGAGCCCCATGAATACTGCTGCATGATGGGCAAATAGGACCACACCCACGAGGAAAAGCAGATGTATCCCGATAACGGTGTAAGGCATCCTATGCGCATCGGATGCGGGCTCTGATTTTCCTTTGGCCGCGACTTCCTTACGGAAAAACCAGGTCAGAACCGCGGCATTGAAGAACACCGCTGAGGCTGCCTTCCAGCCAAAGTGCGACAGCATGAACAGGGAATTCCACTCCCATTTGGCGGCCACCATTAGCACCGGCGGCGCGGCAAAGTTGGTCAGGGTTCCCCCAATCGAGATGTTCACAAAAAGGAGACCAATCGTGGCGTACTTGAGACGCTTCGACAGGTGGTGCTGGAAATAGCCATCTCGCAGCATGAGGGCTGCCAGAGTCATCGCCGCTGGCTCGGTAATCAACGACCCGAGAAGAGGCACCACAGAAAGACATAGAAAATAGACTCCGACTGATCTTTGAATCGGAATCAGCGAGGCAATATAGCGAATCAGACTCATCACCACATTGAGAATCGGTTTGCTGGCGGCAATCACCATAATCACAAACACGAACATCGGCTCGGTAAAGTTTCGTGACTCAAGATAGCTGACGGTCGCAGTCTGACCTGAAAGCCAAAAGAGTATGGCGATCAGAACAAAAGCCCAGAATCCGAAAACCACTTCGACTTCACCCAGGAGGTGCCATAGCCCCGCATGTTTAGGCTGCACATGCGCAAGGTGAGCAAATATCTTTGTCGAGAATGTATGCAGAACCGCAATAAAGAAGATGGCGGCGGCGATAATTTCCGGAGTTGTGGTAGCGGCGTTGAGCATGTTATCGATCGATTAAATGACCCGATCGACTATAGCCATACCCTTCCAGCAACATAATTCGGGAGGCACGTATGCGGTTTACGTAAGTGTTTCACTTATTACTTCAATACGTCGCTTAAGTTAGAGTTAACAAATTATTGATATACATCTCCTACCTGCACATCCGCCCTCAGGTGCCTCGCTCCATGGCATGCCGTAGGAACACCTCATCCGGGGGAAAGCTACAACTCGGATAGGGAGTTTCGGGTTAACAATTTTTTGAACAACTTTTTATCTAGCCTCGCCTTTGCTCTTCTTTATATTGCGCTTGACGCAGCGAGCTTTATTCGTCCGCTCCATGGGCTAAACATTACCCCCTGGAATCCTGCACCGGCATTGGGTCTTGTTTACCTATTCCGCAAGGGCCGCGAGGGTTGGCTCGTTGTTCTGGCCACGGTGCTGTTGAGTGAGCTCCTTATCCGGGGCGTGCCGCAAACATGGTGGAGCACCGTCGCATCTGCCAGCATTCTTGGACTGGGATATATCCTGCTCGGAGAGATTTTGCGCCAGCGAATTCCGCTGACGCATCTCATTGGCGAAGGGAACTCATTGGCAGCCTGGGTAATGCCGATTGCAATTGGCACCCTCTTGCTCAGTCTTACTTACATCACCAGCCTTTACCTCTTCAATCTACTGCCTCCCGATGGCTGGCAAATGGCTGTCTTGCAATTCTGGGTCGGAGATGGTGTCGGAATTGTCGTGGCGCTTCCGTTATTTTTGTGGCTCTCTAGCGTTCGTGGGCGGCAACTGCTGGCTACTGCCTTATTGCGTTGGGAAACACTTGGCTACACCATCCTTAGTCTCATCGCGATCTATCTTTCTTTCGACATCGGCATCGACAGCGGATTCAAACCGTTCTATCTACTTTTCCTGCCAATTATCTGGGCGGCAGCTCGCCAGGGGATGTCGGGGGCCATTATTTCGGCAACCCTACTCCAGCTCGAACTGATCATCGCCATGCAAACCCTGGGACATGCAGAGATTTCCTTACCCGAGTTACAAATGCTATCTCTGGTCATGGCGCTGATCGGGTTCTTTATAGGCGGCGTTGTCGATGAGCAGCGACGAACCAGCGAAGAGCTTCGCCAGTCCTTGAGAATGGCTGCGGCAGGGGAAATGGCTGGTGCATTAGCCCATGAGCTTAATCAGCCTCTGACCGCCCTATCGGCATATGCGGCTGCTTGTGAAATACTGATCAACCGCGGTGAACGTGGCGAACTTCTTGATCAGGCACTGCGAGGAATGGCACTTGAGTCCGCCCGGAGTGGGCAAGTGGTTCGTCGACTCAGAGACTTTTTCAGAACGGGGGACACGAAGCTTGAGTCCGTGACGCTGAAAGAGATCATCTGCCCGGTTGTGAGTCAGTATCAGGAGAAGGGCCAGCAGAATAATATTCGGTTGGAAGTAGGTACCCTGCCTGCGCTCAAGCTGCTGGTTGACCGATTACAGATTCAGGTGGTTTTACGAAACTTGCTGGCAAATGCTTTCGAAGCCGTGAGTGATCTTACACAGCCAAGCCGTTTGGTGACAGTTCGATGCAAAACCCTTTCGGATGCTCAAGTAGCGATCACGGTTCAAGACAATGGTCCGGGGCTGTCAAAGCATGCAGCCGAGTCTCTTTTCAAACCCTTTCATTCAACCAAGTCCAGTGGGTTAGGTCTGGGGCTTGTCATCAGCCGTGCCATCGCCGAAACCCACGGTGGCAGCCTTGCCGGCATCGTTGCCGACCACGGCATGTTTACGCTTATTCTGCCGACGCATGAGAACAAAAACCATGTCTG
This sequence comes from uncultured Dechloromonas sp., assembly GCA_964604465.1. Taxonomy (GTDB): domain Bacteria; phylum Pseudomonadota; class Gammaproteobacteria; order Burkholderiales; family Rhodocyclaceae; genus Fluviibacter. Next base: position 13,485 of record CAZRYZ010000001.1, read on the forward strand.
AAATGAACCTATTTATTGTGGATGACGATCCTGCCATTCGCGATTCGCTCAGCCTGCTTCTGGGCATCCAGAACTACCGGGTTGCCGTTTTTAGCGATGCCACGAGCTTTCTCAAGGCCTACCGCAAGGATTGGAAAGGCTGCGTCCTTCTTGACATCCGCATGCCAGGTACTGATGGTCTTGCATTACAGCAGAAACTGACAGAGATGGGCAGCCCATTGGTCGTTATCATCATGACCGGGCATGGCGATGTTGCCTCGGCACGCACCGCATTCCGGGCACATGCCGTCGATTTTCTTGAAAAACCGCTTGATAACAGGAAGCTGATGTCAGCTATCAGCGATGCCTTTACCCGACTCCACTTTCAAAAAGATGCCAGTGAGCAGAAAGACGAACTGGATCGCTTGCTAGCTTCGCTCACTCCTCGCGAACGGGAAGTCAAAGACCGAGTTGTTGCCGGCCTGCACAACCGGGAAATTGCTGCCGAGCTGGGTATCAGTCCACGAACTGTTGAGGTTCACAAGGCGAGAATGATGGACAAAATGGGGGTTGGCAATGTCGCTGATCTGGTTCGGTTGACCCTCAAACAATCCGCATAATTCTTTAACCAATCCTGCTAAACCCAGTGCACGGTTGAGGATGTTGGCAAAATTCAAGACGTAAAAAAAGCGCCTGCGGGCACTCATTTAAAGGCGTTTGCTATGTGGCGGAGAGGGTGGGATTCGAACCCACGGTACCTTGCAGTACGCCTGATTTCGAGTCAGGTACATTCGACCACTCTGCCACCTCTCCGAACCGTGAATTATAGCACGTGAGAGTTGCTTTCCAAGCTGTTGACCTAATTTTGATCATGGTAGAGTGAGCCGGTGAAACCTGATCATCACCACCCCGACCCCAATGACCCGGATGCCAATTCGGGGTGGAAGCAGTTTTCGCGCCGACATCCGGGATTAACCCATCCGCATGAACCCGAGTCGGAACGGCAGGATCCGAAAAGCCGGCGTAGCCGGTGGCTATTGATGGCTGTGGTGGGAATCGGGCTCCTTCTGGGCTTGATCAAGATGATAATGCCGGGGCTCAAGCCTCTGGCCATTTCTTCTGAGCTGGTGGTTGGCACCCGTGAAACCCCAACCAGCTACATGCGAGATAAGGTGCCCAACAAAGACGGTGTCGTCGAGACTCTGATCAAGGGTTTTGACCATGATCTTGTCCAGGCATTTGCCAAGTCACAGGGCAAAACTGTTCGCTTTGTGGTGGCAGAAAACGAGGCGGCACTGGAACGTTTGCTTGATAAGGGCGAGGTCCATATGGCTGCAGCGTGGTTGAATCGCCGATTTGTTGAGGCGCCGGGTAGCACCTCGGGCTTCAGGATTTCTCGCCCTTACGACCAGAGTGAACTGGTGGTCGTGCAGTCAGACCAGAGTCTGCCGCTACAGGATGAAAAAGCGTTGCATGCGAAGAAGGTACATGCCATGCCCGCGTCTAGCCATCAGGTGTGGATTCAGCGGCTGAACAAGAAATATATCTGGCCGGAGCTGTTGATCGAAAAGAACCGGAATGAATTCGAGCTTCTAGAAGCCGTTTCGAATGGCGAGATTGAATATGTGGTGTTGCCCAAGTCCGTCTATCAGATCGGCCTGAACTACTACAGCGGCCTCGACAGTTCGTTGACGATCGGCCGTGAAGAGCCCGTGTTCTGGGTCTTCCCCAAACGGGCGAGCGACGTGTTGATTCAGGCAGCTAACCAGTTCATCGGTCAGGCAGAGAATAACGGCACCCTGCGCCAGTTACGCGACCGTTATTTTGGTGCAGTCAGTCGCCTGCAGGCGGCCGACCGGAGCGTCTTCCTGGCCCGCATCAAGAGCCATCTGCCGCTCTATCTCGCACAGTTCAAACGTGCCCAGATCACAAGTGGATACGATTGGCGCCTGTTGGCAGCGCTGGCTTATCAGGAGTCCAAATGGGATTCGTCGGCCGTGAGCAAGACTGGGGTGCGCGGTCTGATGATGCTGACGGCAGATACGGCGGACCGGCTTGGCGTTAGAAATCGCCTTGACCCGTATGAGAGCATCATGGGGGGTGCCAAGTACATGGATATGCTGCGCGATGATCTGCCGGCATCGGTCCCAGAACCGGATCGGACCTGGATGGCAATCGCCTCGTATAATGTTGGGCCCGGATCGATCAAGGCCGCTCGAAAACAGGCGCAGGCGATGGGGCTGAACCCAAACTCTTGGGCCGACATGAAAAAGGCTCTCCCCTTATTGGGCGAAACCCCAAGTGGTGTAAAGATCCGGGGAGGCGAAGCCGTGGTGACCGCCGAGAACGTGCGCATGTATTACGCGATTCTCTCGCGCCTTTACCCGGCCAGTTCAGGATTTTCCTTAACCGCACCAGCTACGCGTACCTATGATGTTAGTACGCCGGCCAAGGGAGGAGGTTCAGGTTCGGGCTCAGGTCTACGCTAGACCGATCGGCTCTAGGCTAGGCGACCGCCGTCAAGACGGTTGCACCACCCATGTAGGGTTGCAATACCTCAGGGACGCGGACACTGCCGTCGGCCTGCTGATAATTCTCGAGGATCGCAACGAGGGTACGACCCACCGCCAGACCTGATCCATTCAGCGTATGAACCAGTTCCGGTTTGCCCTGGGCGTTGCGGAAACGGGCCTGCATTCGGCGCGCCTGGAAGCTGCCGAAGTTAGAGCAGCTGGAGATTTCGCGATAGGTATTCTGTGCCGGCAACCAGACTTCGAGGTCGTAGGTCTTCTGGGCCGAAAAGCCCATGTCCCCTGTGCAGAGGACAATACGACGATACGGCAACCCGAGTTGTTCGAGAATGGTTTCGGCATGACGGGTCAGCTCTTCATGCGCCTGTGCCGAGTTTTCCGGGAGTTCGATGCGAACCAGCTCGACCTTGTCGAACTGGTGCTGGCGGATGAGGCCGCGCACATCGCGCCCCCCCGAACCCGCCTCTGAGCGGAAGCACGGGGTATGACAGGCCCACTTGAGCGGTAGCTGCTCAGCCGGAGTAATGGTGTCACGCACGATGTTGGTCACCGGCACTTCAGCCGTAGGAATCAGGTAATAGGGTTCGGCCTCACCCCGCGGAACCTGGAACAGATCTTCGGCAAACTTGGGCAGCTGTCCGGTGCCATAGAGGCTGGCGCTGTTGACCAGGTAAGGCGCATAAAGCTCGGTATAGCCGTGATCTGCGGTGTGCTTGTCGAGCATGAACTGCGAAAGCGCGCGGTGTAGGCGCGCCACAGGCCCCTGCAGCACCACAAAGCGAGAGCCCGTGAGCTTGGTCGCGGTTTCAAAATCCATACCATTCAGACCGGCACCGATGTCGACATGATCTTTCACCTCGAAATCAAAGGCGGGAATCTGGCCCCAGCGCTTGATCTCGACGTTGGCGTTTTCGTCCTCGCCCACGGGGACGTCGTCACTGGGCAAGTTAGGTAGCGCGGACGTGAACGCGGTCATTTCTTCCAGCAGCACAGCCAATCGCGCCTCGGAGTCTTTGAGTTCGTCGCCCAGCTTGCCCACTTCAGCCAGAACGGCACTGGCATCAGCGCCCTGCCCCTTAAGCACACCGATCTGCTTGGAGAGGCTGTTTCTCTGTGCCTGCAGATCCTGCGTCCGTTGCTGCAGCGTCTTACGTTCGCTCTCTAGCGCATTGAAGGGAGCGAAGTCGATCTCGTCACCCCGGGTAGCCAGTCGACGGGCAACTTCTTCAGGTTGGGAACGCAGCAACTGGATATCAAGCATTTCGGTCTAACTCTCGTAATTGGGCTAATCGTTCTTTAATGCGGGCTTCAAGACCGCGATCCACCGGCTGGTACCAGGACATCGCCTGCATCCCCTTCGGAAAATAGTTCACGCCGGCAGCATAAGCCCCGGTTTCATCATGCGCATGACGGTAGCCATCGCCGTGCCCCAGCTGTTTCATCAGCTTGGTCGGCGCATTGCGGAGGTGCATTGGCACCGGGCGGGATTCGTCATTGCCCACGAAGGCGCGCGCCTGATTATACGCGCGGTACGCGGCATCGGATTTGGCGGTAGAGGCCAAATAAAGTACGGCGTTGGCCAGTGCCAGTTCACCCTCGGGCGAGCCGAGACGCTCATAGGTTTCTGCCGCCTGCAGTGCGATCTGTGCACCCCGGGGGTCAGCTAGGCCGATGTCTTCCCAGGCCATGCGCACGATTCTGCGCGCCAGATAACGTGGATCGGCACCTCCATCCAGCATGCGGACAAACCAGTAAAGTGCGGCATCTGGGTTGGAGCCACGGACCGATTTGTGCAAGGCGGAGATCTGGTCGTAAAAGGCATCGCCGCCTTTATCAAACCTACGGAGATTCTGTGCCAGCGTATTGGCCACAAAATCGGCATCGATATCGTTGGTTCCCGCCGCACTGGCCGCGGCTAAGGTCTGTTCGATGAGATTGAGGAGTTTGCGCGCATCGCCATCAGCCACACCAATGAGTCGCATCCGGGCATCCTCCGTTATCTTTACCGCGGGCAGCTCTGCCATGGCACGTTCGAATAACTCACCCAGTTCGTCAATGTTAAGCGATTTGAGAACGTAGACGGCCGCGCGCGAGAGTAATGCCGCGTTGACTTCAAACGAGGGGTTCTCGGTGGTGGCACCAATAAAAGTCACCAGACCCGATTCCACATGGGGCAAAAAGGCATCCTGCTGACTCTTGTTGAAGCGGTGAACTTCGTCAACAAACAGGATCGTCCTACGACCAGCCTGACGCGCCTTCTCCGCGAAAGCGATCGCTTCACGGATTTCTTTAACGCCGGCCAGCACGGCCGACAGGGCAATGAACTCCGCATCACAACGTGAGGCAACGAGACGGGCCAAGGTAGTTTTGCCAGTACCCGGGGGGCCCCAGAAAATCATCGAGTGCGGATTGCCGCTCTCAAGGACCAGACGCAGCGGTTTGCCGGAGCCCAACAGGTGGCTCTGACCAACAACCCGATCCAGACTCTGCGGGCGCAAGCGCTCAGGCAGTGGCGAATACACGTTCGCAGCAGACGCTGAGGCAGGAGCAGCCGGGCTTGCGGTCTGATCAGCGAAGAGATCCATGCTTACTGCTTCAGAACATCCACGCCCGATGGTGGGCTGAAGCGAAACAGACTGGCTGGCGTATCCGCATTGCGCACCACGTTGCCAAACACCAGTGTCGTCACCTGACCAAAGCTGTCTTCCAGAATCATGCCCTTGAGGTCGTTACCGGCCAGACCAATGCGGATCCGTGTGAATCCGGTGTCATTCTGTTTGGGCTCGGCAATCACCCAGGCCACCCCATCGCGTTCGGCATCGGCTTTCAGTACAAAGCGCTGATCCACGTCGTTATCGCCCGCCAGCAATGCGGCCGGTGACCCACCGAGGGCTTTATCCGACTTACGCATGATGACCTGCTTGAGCTCCGGGTCATACAGCCAGATATGGCTGCCGTCGCCGACCATGAGTTGTGTATAGGGTTTGGTAATGGACCAGCGGAATTTACCCGGGCGGCTGATGGCCATGGTGCCCTGACTCTTCCCTCCGAACGCCGCCCCACCGGTACTACTCTGGTTGAAGTCTGCCTTGAGGGTGCGGGTGTCCCTAAGCCAGGTTTTAAGCTCGCTCACCGGGTCGGCGTAGGCCGGCAAAGAGAGCCCCAGAATGCCCGCCAGCAGCAGGCTGCCCAGAACCGGTCTGATTTGTAGGATGCGCATCAGATTATTCATCGGTACCACGGCTGGGGGCGAGGACCTCACGACCCCCACGGCCATCCATGGCCGAAACCAGACCGGCTTTTTCCATGGCCTCGATAAGGCGTGCCGAGCGGTTATAGCCGATACGCAGATGGCGCTGCACCAGCGAGATCGAAGCGCGCCGGTTTTTCAGCACAATTTCAACGGCCTGGTCGTACAGCGGATCGGCTTCGGCATCACTGTCACTGCCCTCGCCGCCTTCACCTTCGCCCTCGACAGCGCCCGTCAGAATGCCTTCTTCATATTCCGGGGCACCCATCTGCTTGAGGTAATCAACCACGCGATGCACTTCATCATCGGCCACAAAAGCGCCATGCACGCGTTGCGGGTAACCGGTACCCGGCGGCAGGTAGAGCATATCGCCCTGGCCGAGCAGCGCTTCGGCGCCCATCTGATCAAGAATGGTGCGTGAGTCAATCTTGCTCGAGACCTGAAAGGCAATGCGTGTCGGGATATTGGCCTTGATGAGGCCGGTGATGACATCCACACTGGGCCGCTGCGTGGCCAGAATCAGATGAATACCGGCAGCGCGGGCCTTCTGAGCCAGACGGGCGATGAGCTCTTCCACTTTCTTGCCAGCCACCATCATCAGATCGGCCAGCTCGTCAATGACAACAACGATATGCGGCATGCTGCGCAGGGGCTCGGGGCTTTCCGGGGTGAGCGTCAACGGGTTCGGGATCGGCTCGCCTTTTTCGGCAGCCGCCTGAATATGCTCGTTGGCACTGGCCAGGTTACGCACGCCCAGCTTGGACATGATCTTGTAACGGCGCTCCATCTCGGCCACACACCAGGTGAGCGCGTTGGCGGCCTGACGCATGTCGGTCACCACCGGTGCCAGCAGATGCGGGATACCCTCATAGATCGACAGCTCCAGCATCTTGGGGTCGACCAGGATGAGGCGTACGGCATCCGGTTCAGCTTTGTAGAGCATCGACAGAATCATGGCGTTCACGCCTACAGACTTACCGGAGCCCGTGGTACCGGCGACCAGCAGGTGGGGCATCTTAGCCAAATCCGCCACGATCGGTAGCCCACCGATGTCCTTACCCAGGGCCACCGTTAGCGGTGAGCTCATGTTGTGATACGGCCGCGATGACAGGATCTCCGAGAGTCGAACCGTCTGTCGTTTCGGGTTCGGCAGTTCCAGAGCCATGCAGGATTTGCCGGGCACGGTCTCCACCACGCGGACCGAAACCAGTGCGAGAGCCCGTGCCAGATCGCGTGCCAGATTAACGATCTGCGAACCTTTCACGCCCACCGCTGGTTCGATCTCGTAACGGGTAATGACCGGACCTGGATAGGCGGCGATGACTTTGACCTCAACACCAAAATCTCCCAGACGGGTTTCGATCAACCGCGAGGTGAACTGCAGCGTTTCCTCCGTGGGCATATCGGTCGGCGGTTGGGCCTCGTCGAGTAGGCCGAGTGGGGGCAGCGTGCCGCCGACCACCGCTTCAGGAAACAGAGGTACCTGCTTTTCACGCTCTTTGCGTTGCGCGGCCTTGCGCGATACTGGCGCGACGGGGGGAGCCGCTGGTTCGATCAGCACCGGTTCCACCGGTTCGGCCCGCTTGAGTTCGACCTTGGCCTCGCGTTGCTGGGCGACTTCCTTGCCAATCCGGCGATCGCGCCAGCTCTCGACGGCTTTGCCGCTTCCGCCAACAGCGCCTTCCAGAAACGCACCCGTGCGCTCAAAAAATGTCATCCAGGGCAGCCCCGTAAACCAACGCCAGCTAACCAGCAAGAGCGCACCCACAATGAGTGTCGCACCGGTAAAACCGAATAGCTCTCCCAGAAGCGTACCCAGCCCCTCGCCAATGACGCCGCCGGGCCCCATGGGCAAGTCACCACCGCTCGTATGAAAGCGGAGCGCGGCAAAGGCAGACAAAGACAGCAAAAAGGCCAGGAAGCCACTCAGCGTCAACCACAGTGAGCGCTGCTCAACCTCGATGGACTCTCGCAACGCCCGTTGTCGGGCACCCCAACCGAGCAGGATTAGCACTAGCGGCAGCAAGGCCCAGAGCCACGCAGCACCACCGAACAGATAAAACAGCAGATCAGCCGTCCAGGCGCCGAAGCGCCCCATCGGATTGCCCAACTGCAATCCGCGACCGGCATGAGACCAGGCCGGATCTGCAGGGTGATAGCCCCCGAGGGCCAATGCGACCACTAGGGCAACAAAGCCGAGTAATGCCCAGCGCGCCTCCAGCATGAGGGCGCGAATGCGCTCAGGCAGGGTGCGGGGGCCTTCAATACGTTGTGTCAGGGGTCGGGAAAACGGTCGATTCATGGAAACAGGCTTCTAGACGGCCGGAGGGGCAGCTTGGGATTATAATCCCTCAGGTTAATGATATTCCGGACATCCCCAGGATGTCCTTTCTTATTCAGGAGCTGTCATGTCTGCTGCGACCCGCCATATCCCCCTGCTGATCCTCGGTTCCGGTCCGGCCGGCTACACCTCGGCGATCTACGCCGCCCGCGCCAACCTGAAGCCGGTGCTGATTACGGGGCTGGCCCAGGGAGGACAGCTGATGACCACCACCGAGGTCGATAACTGGCCGGCAGACGTTAATGGCGTGATGGGTCCGGAACTGATGGCCCGCTTTGAGCAACATGCCAGCCGCTTCGAGACCGAAATGGTCTTTGACCATATTCATACGGTCAAACTGGGCCAACGCCCCTTCGAACTAGAAGGCGATGCCGGCAAGTACACCTGTGATGCCCTGATCATTGCCACAGGCGCTTCGGCCATGTATCTGGGGCTGCCCTCGGAAGAGAAGTTCTCTGGTCGGGGGGTTTCGGCCTGTGCCACCTGTGACGGCTTCTTCTACCGCAATCAGGAAGTGGCTGTGGTCGGCGGCGGCAACACCGCTGTCGAAGAAGCGCTGTATCTGGCCAACATTGCCAGCAAAGTGACGCTGATTCATCGCCGCGACAATTTCCGTGCCGAGAAGATCATGGTCGACAAGCTCTACAAGCGCGTTGAAGAAGGCAAGATTGCCCTGGAACTGAATTCGACGCTGGACGAGGTACTGGGCGATGCCACTGGTGTGACCGGCGTTCGCATCAAGGCGGCCGATGGCTCGACCAAGGACAAAGAACTCAAGGGTGTCTTCATTGCCATTGGCCATAAGCCCAATACCGATATGTTTGCCGGTCAGGTTGATATGGAGAACGGTTACATCGTGACGCGTATGGGCAACAATGGCTTTGCCACAGCCACCAGCGTGCCGGGTGTTTTTGCCGCAGGCGATGTTCAAGATCACAACTACCGCCAGGCAATCACCTCGGCGGGTACGGGTTGTATGGCGGCACTGGATGCCGAGCGTTTCCTGGATAGCCTGGCTCAGGGTCTTGATGTAGCCCTGAGCGCCTGGCAACCCAACCACTAACCCGGTTACGATGATTGCCGCGGCTTCAGACCGCGGACTTATTTTTGCACGATGAATGCTCCCCAGGCTCTTCGCTCGCGGCGCCGCCTTGCGGTCATGGTCGGCATCCTGGCCATCTCGATTCTGCTCGCCCAGCTCTACAAAGACCGGGTTATGGCGCTCGTCGGGGGACATCCGGAACTCACCCGAATTACGCCACCCCCATGCGATTTGAATCGCGCTGCGTGCCCGCTGCCAATTATTACGCCGATCCTGTCGGAGGCGCCTTGGTTCTTTGCCATCACACCGCGCCCCATTCCCGTCAGTGCGCCGCTGTTGTTCACCCTGACACCCCCCCAACAGATTCTGAGCACTAACCAGGTCCGTGCCGCCTGGGTCGAGCTGACCGGCGACAGTATGGATATGGGGCTCATCCGGGTGCCGCTGGTACCCGAAGCTGATGGCCGCTGGTCTGGGCAAGGCAGCATCCCGATCTGCGTGACCGGCAAGATGCGCTGGCGTGCCCGCCTTTACCTGCAGCTCGTCAACACGACCGTTGAGGCCGACTGGCTGTTCGACGCCCCCGTTGATCCTGTTCACCGAGCCAATTGATATGCGAATCGCCACCTGGAACGTCAACTCGCTGAATGTCCGGCTGCCGCACCTGCTGGACTGGCTGGCTTCTGCAACGCCCGATGTCGTCGGTCTGCAGGAGATCAAATGCGAGGACGCCAAGTTTCCGATCGACGCCATTCGCGAAGCGGGTTATGAGGCGGTTTATGCCGGCCAGAAGACCTATAACGGCGTGGCGATTTTGTCGCGCTTACCGATCAGCGCCGTGCAGCAGGGCATTCCCGGTTATACCGACCCGCAGCAACGGGTGATTGCGGCAACCATCGGCGGAATCCGCGTGGTCAATGCCTACTTCCCCAACGGGCAGGCACCCGGCACGGAGAAATTCGCTTACAAGCTCGACTGGCTGGCGCACCTGACGGCGTGGCTGGAGCAAGAGCTCTCCGGAAAACCCGAGCTGTGCCTCATCGGCGATTACAACATCGCACCCACCGATGCGGATGCCCACCCGGACTGGAAAGAGGCCATTCATGTCTCACCGCCCGAGCGAACTGCTTTTGCCGCACTGGAGGCCCTGGGCCTTAGCGACGTGTTTCGTAAATTCGAACAGCCGGAAAAAAGTTTTTCCTGGTGGGACTACCGGATGAATGCGCTACGGCGGAATTTCGGGCTACGTATCGATCATATTCTGGCCAGCGCACCCCTTGCAGCGCGCTGCACTGACTGCACGATCGATAAGGCGCCCCGTTTACTGGAGCGACCCTCGGATCACACGCCAGTGATCGCCACCTTTGACTAGAGGCTCGAAACCAACTAAGCCAATTGATTGGCCAGTGCGACGAAATCGGCCTCAGTCAGTTGCTCGGCTCGCTCAGTGGGTGTGACGCCGGCCGCTTCAATCTGCTCGGCGTTCAACAAAGGTTTGAGCGTGTTACGCACCATCTTGCGCCGCTGCGAGAAAGCCGCATTAACGACCGACCGAAGCTTTGCCTCATCAACCGGTAAACGCATTTCGACCGGCTTCGGAATCATGCGCACCACCGCTGAATTGACTTTGGGTGCCGGATCAAACGACTCGGGCGGTACATCCAGTAGCGGCTCGAGGTAGCAGTAGCGTTGCAACATGACTGAGAGTCGGCTGCGCTCGGCCTCCCCCGGCAGAGCCACCATGCGGTCAACGACTTCTTTCTGCAGCATCACATGGATATCACGGATGGATTCGACCTTGTCGAGCAGATGAAAGAGGATCGGCGTCGAAATGTTGTAGGGCAGGTTACCCACCACCCGCAGATCGGGGCCCAGGATCGAAAAATCAAACGCCAGGGCATCCCCGGCATGAATGGTCATTTGCTCGCGGCTGTATTTTTTTTCCAACCGGGCGATCAAATCACGATCGAGCTCCACCACATGCAGATGTCCGGCACGTTCCTGTAGCGGTTGCGTCAGGGCACCGAGGCCAGGCCCGATTTCCACCACCGACTCACCCGGACGCGGATTTACTGCATCAACAATGCCATGGATGATGCCCGGATCAATCAGAAAATTCTGACCAAAGCGTTTACGCGCTTTATGGCCGGTCTCTGCCGCCAAACTGCGCGCTTGGTTGGTAGGGCGATGATGACTCATGCGGATGCCGCCAGTTGTGATGCCAAGGTTACGGCCGAGAAGAGACTGCCGGGGTCGGCTGCTTCGGCATCCGTGACGGGGCGCCCCGCCAGATCCAGAGCTGTGCCATGATCCACCGAAGTTCGGATAATCGGCAGGCCTAGGGTGATGTTGATCCCCTGACCGAAGGTAGCGTATTTAAGCGGTGCCAGACCCTGATCATGGTACATCGCCAGCACAGCATCCCCCTTCGGCAACATGCGCGGTGTGAATAACGTATCGGCGGGCAAAGGGCCGATCAAGTGCATACCTTCACGGCGTAGGGATTCCAGTACCGGGATAATGACTTCGATTTCTTCCCGTCCCATATGCCCACCTTCACCGGCATGCGGGTTAAGGCCGGCGACCAGAATCCGTGGCGAAGCCAGGCCAAATTTATCGCGCAGGTCCGCATACAGAATCCGTAGTACTGCGGTTAATTCTTCCGGCGTCATCGCTGCAGGAACGTTCGCCAGAGGCAGGTGCGTGGTGGCCAGCGCCACCCGGAGCGGGCCCTGGGGTGTATCTCCCGCCAGCATCATGACCACGCGCGGGGTCTGCGTCTGTTCGGCCAGGTATTCGGTATGCCCAGTAAAGGGGCGACCCGCTTCGTTGATGACCCCTTTGTGCAAGGGCGCTGTCACCATCGCAGCGAACTCTCCCTCACGACAACCGCGAACCGCCCGATCCAGCAGATGAATCACATCACTCGCATTGGCGACATCGAGCTGACCCGGCACCACCGGAACCGATACCGGCATATCGCAAATCGTCAGCGAACCACGGCAAGATGCCTGTGCTGGCTGGGAGGGGTCGTATGATCGAATTTTTGGTGAGACGCCGATCTGTTGGGCCCGTGCTTCGAGGAGGGACCGATCGCCCAGGACGACCAGCTCATCGGGCCAGTCTCGCTCTGCCAGGCGCAGGCAGAGATCGGGGCCAATACCGGCCGGCTCGCCCGACGTAATAGCCAGTCGCCGAATCACTTGAGTCATTGGTCGTCGAGACGGATCTCGACATAGGCGCGGTCACGCACCTGGCGGATCCATTCCAGATTGGCATCTTCCATCTTGCGCTGTCGCAAGGCCATCATGGCCCGCTGACGCTGCCGATCTGCTGAGACATCGGTAGTTCGCCGTTCCAGCACCTGAATGATGTGGAAACCAAAAGGAGACTGTACCGGGCCACTGATCTCGCCAATCTTCAGCGCGTTCATGGCCTGCTCAAAGGCCGGTACCGTATCACCCGGATATAACCAGCCCAGGTCGCCCCCCTTCTGGGCCGAGCCATCCTGGGAGTAGAGCTTAGCCAGCGCAGCAAAGTCATCACCCACTTTCAACCGTTCCTGCACATGGTTGATTTTCCGACGCGCCTCAGACTCCGAGGTGATTTCGGTGACCTTGATCAAGATATGCCGAGCATGCGTCTGCTGGACCTGTGGCAACGCATTGCTACCACCGCGACGCCCTAACAGCTTAACAATGTGAAAACCACTGGGGCTTCGTACGACGTCACTGACCTGACCGGGTTGAAGGTTGGCAATAGCTGAGGACATTACCTGGGGTAGGCTATCCACAGGTCGGAAACCCAGATCTCCCCCCTGCATGGCATCATTGGATTCAGAATAGGTAGCCGCGAGTTGCGCGAAATCCTTACCTGCTTTGGCCTGTTCGTCGATACCGACGGCCTTGAGACGCAGCTTCTGAAGTGTTTCCGGTGAGGCGCCTTCGGGAATGCGGATGATGATATGGGCGAGGTGAACCTCCTCACCCGCGCCCGTCGTGGCCTGGTTCGCCAGGAAGTTATCAACTTCACCGGGGCTGATGTTGATCTTGGCATCTACTTCACGTTCGCGAACCCGGGCAATCATCATCTGGTCACGGATCTCTTCGCGGAAATCGTTCCACTTCATACCGTCTTTTTCAACCGTCTGACGCATCTGGGCCGTCGAGACTTTCTGGTTGGCCGCGATCCGGTCGAGCGCCTGACTGAGTTCGTTGTCTTCCACCCGGATACCCGCCTCCTTGGCCTGCTGCACCTGGGCCCGCTCGGTAATCATCTGATCCAGCACCTGGCGGCGAATGATCTCGGGGGGAGGTAACTGCACTTTCTGGCGATGCAATTGCGCCGTGGCCGCGCGTGTGCGAGCGTCCAGCTGATACTGGGTAATCACCCCCTCATTAACCACAGCGACGATCCGGTCCAGGGTCTGTGGCTGGTTTGGCCGATGTGCCGCCTCCTGAGAGTGAGTCGCTTTTGGCGCCGGCGTCGCGCTTTGAGCCAGCACCAATGAGGGCAACAGCATCAGCAGGAGCAGCATGCCCCACAGGCGGATACCAAAGGAAGTCACGATAGGGTTCATTGATCTCATGATGCGTGGTCTTTGCCCAGGCTTGATCAGTAGTAAGGGTCAGTCATTGGTGCCATGAAGGCGGCATCCGAGGTTCTGGTGTAATTCGGGATGTTCCGACGCAACACATCGAGCGGACTGGAGCCCACACTGCCCATGCCCTTCAGCTCAAGCTGAAGGAAGAAGCTAGTGTTGAGGAACGGCGTCTGGGTCGAACTGTAGGTGATAGCGCGATGGTACACCGCACGCAATGCCCAACAGGCCGAGTTGTACTCAAGACCGGCCAGGCTCTCAATCTGTGATGACTGAACGGCCGAATAGGTATAACGACCGACCGCACGCAGCGGGCCCCAGATCTTCCAGGCGCCATTGATGTCATTCTGCATCACGGCATTGGAAGAGCCACCGCCCGGAATGTAGTCTTCATTCTGATAACGGTAGGTGTAGTTCAGCACGTTCTCGCGGCTGGGCTGGAAGCGGGCACCGATATTGGCGCGGTTGATGCGGTTCACGGTGCCGTTGCCCACCGAGGCCGCCTGATCATAGGGACTCACCTGAGCAAAACCATTGATCGAGGTATAAGGCGCCACCATGCCTGAAGCCTGGGCAAAGTAGTCGTTCGCATTGTAGCTACTCGTCGATTGGCTAGAGTAGAGGTTGACCTGCTGCGGCTGGAAAAGAATCCGTTGACCAATGCTGAAGCTCATCAGCTGCTGGCCAGTCTTTTCCATGGTGTAGCGAGAGGTGACTGCTGCGGTGACCTGATTGGCGTTGGATACCCGGTCCCAACCGGTAAACATGTTCTCGCTGAACATCTGGGCGTAGCTCACGTCAGCCACGCCGGTATCAAACAGCGGCAGATTGGTTTGGTCACGCAATGGTACGTACAGGTAGTACAACCGAGGTTCCAGAGTCTGATTGAGGTTACGACCGAAGTACTGTGTCTTGCGATCGAAGACTAGCCCCGAATCCAGCGACAAGATAGGTAACGTACGCGATACATTATCCGAGCCGATTGCAGTACCTGAATCATAAGCACCCGAGTTGGTTAGCTGACCTGCGTTGGTGTTGTACTGCGTGTAGTGCACCCCAAACTTCGGCGTCAGGAAGGAGCCGGGGCTTTGCCAGCTCGTCGCCACCTGCGGATAAGCCCAGAAGCGGTTGCCCTGAACGTAGCTCTGCGTCTGATTGGTGAAATACGAATTATTCGCCGAAAGCAAGGCATCCAGACGGGTAGGCTGATCAAACATGCCATTGCTCTGGATGACCTCCAGTTCATCCTGGTCGTTCAGGCGCACATTGCTGAAACCGGCGGCACCGAGCAGCGAACGGTTCATGCTGAAATTAACCTGGGGCAGAAGCTGATAAGGGGTCGACACCGGCGCACTGGGGTTAAAGTTCAGCGTTTGGTAGCCTTGCGCCACTACCGAGGCATTCCAGCTTTGGGAACCATAATTCAACCGGCCAGTGCGGGGCAAATAAGATTGCGACATCGCCGCTAGCGAGTTGTTCAGGTCGGTGAAGTAATACGAGTCCGACACACCCTGCAGATCCCAGGCACCCGATAAACCTGGCAGATAATTTCCGAAGTTCTGCTGGTGCTGGGATAGGAAACTCCACCGATCCCGATTGGACAGGTTATCGTGGGGCATGAACGTGAAGGCGTCACGCCCGTTGAAGGTTGGCGCCGCGCTCTTGCCCTGATTACCCATGTATCGGCCATCCAGGCCCAACAACACGCCCCGCTTACCGTAAACGGTAGGCACAAAGGTCGCATCGTAATTGGGTGCTAGGTTGAAGTAATAAGGCAGTGCGGCCTGGAAACCATTGAGCTGCGAGGTTCCGAAACTTGGCGAGAGGAAGCCCGAGTGTCGCCCCTTATCCAGCGGGAAGAAACCGTAGGGTAGATAGACAAAGGGAACGTTCTGGAAGTACAGCAACGAATTCGAAACGTTGCCTGAGTTCTGCTCATAATCGGCGTGGTAGGTTGAGGCTCGCAGATACCAGCCACTATCGCCTGCCGGGCAGGTGGTGTACGTGGCGTCTTCGGCCTTGTATCGCCCCTCGCCCTCAAAATAGATGCGCGAGGCCTGCCCATGAGAAATGGTCTCGATCACCTTGGCCAGGGGTGCCTGGCCCGGCAACAGGACGTTGCCTTCGGCGCCGGTGATATTGGCATTGGGCGAATCCACTGGCACGCTTTCGGTCGTTGCCGGTGCGGCAATGGACGACACACCGGGCTCCTGGGTGATGGTCGCACTGGCAGCGCCGCCATAGGATGGGACACTACCGGGAGCGCTGGCTACCTGCTGACTGGTCGCAGGCGCACCCGTCCCGCCTATCGAGGGCGCATTGAAGGTCCATGGCCCCTGATTCGGCTG
The DNA here is from genome assembly GCA_964604465.1 of uncultured Dechloromonas sp. Taxonomy (GTDB): domain Bacteria; phylum Pseudomonadota; class Gammaproteobacteria; order Burkholderiales; family Rhodocyclaceae; genus Fluviibacter. The sequence continues at coordinate 29,576 of CAZRYZ010000001.1, forward strand.
GGTCACGCGCTTCTGCTGACGAATTTCGTAGTTGACGTTATCGATATAGCCGGTGCGCGCCGCTACGACCATATTGGCGTCCGAGCCGGTCATCGTGGTCCCCTGCTGGGGATCACGGTAGATCACGTTGCCCTGTGCGTCGACGTTGTCTTCCACGATGTTGTAGACCATGCGGTCGGCATTGAGCAGCGCGCCATCGCGTCGCAATTCGGCATTGCCCGTGGCAATCAGCTCCAGATCATTACGACCCGTGATCGTATCGGCCAGCAGCTCGGTCTGCTCCTTGGGTAAGGGCTTCGGCATCGGTTGCGGCTCTACCGGTGGCTCTGCATCAGTCGCTGCCAGCGGCTCGTTCTTACGGTCACGGCTGGCCACTGCGGTTTCGGTTGGCTGAACGCGTGCCGGCAAGGGCTCGGTCGGCACTGCCGGCGCCGAAGGCACGCGCGGTGCCGCAGGGCTCTCGGGCGCCGCGGGAGTTGGCGTGGGCTCTGGTGCCGGCGTCCTGACCGGGGCCTCGGCCACCTTGGCGGGTGCGGCGCGTGTGGGCGCCTGGGCATCTGCCAGAGGCACGCCGTCGGATACGGCTTTGGTCGGGCTGGCCGCCGGCGTGGATTTGGGTTCCGCCACCGCGCTCTTTGCCGATTTTGTTGAAGCCGTCGGCGGCACAATACCGCCCAACGCCGCGGGCGGTGCCGCAGCGGGTGCGCCCCCTAACAGTGCCGGATCAATCAGCAACGGCGCCATACGGGTCGGCGTGGCTGAACTCTGCGCCATTGCGTCACCCGCGTGAAGTGATGCGCCCAGAGCAATCCCCATCCCCATAGCCAGGCCAAGACCAACGCCCATCCGGGTACCGACCCGCACACCCACCTCGGCCAGCAACCGCGCAACGGGACGCCGTGCCGCCACCGGACCGCACGCAGCCGTCAGCGCACCCTTGAGGTGTCGCACCGGAATGGATTCAGGTTGAAAAACGGACAAAGTTGGCAAAACCCGAGCAAAGACAGAAAGACCCGCCGCAAAGACGCACCAAGGGCAAGGTAAAATAGCGTCAATTCTAGCATTTTCGGGCCAGCCAACCCCCATCGCCATGACCGCACCCGCTACAAACGATCCCCGCCTGGACACGGGCCTCCAATTCGTGATCAAGAGCCAGCTGCACCCGGGAACCCCGGCCCTGTCGCCGGCCTCGGCGGACGCCAGTTTCCGTCGCTATTTCCGGGCCACCTGGCCGGGTGGCGAGACGGCCATTCTGATGGATGCGCCGCCGGACAAGGAGGATGTTCGTCCCTTCGTCCGTATCGCCGGCCTGATGGCTGATGCGGGTCTGACCGCCCCCCGGGTCCTGGCGGCTGATGTGGACAACGGCTACCTGCTACTAAACGATCTCGGCCATGTCGGTTATCTGAAAACCCTGCACACAGCCGACGCCAAAGAGGCTGACACCCTCATGCGGGGTGCCATCAAAGCACTGGTCCAATGGCAGCAATCTTCACAGGCGGGCGTCCTACCCACGTATGACGAGACCCTGCTCCGCCGTGAACTCGAACTCTTTCCCGAGTGGTGTATCGGCAAGCATGCCGGCCTAGCGCTTAGCGAAAAAGAACAGGGGTGGCTGGATGGTGTGATGGCCGCCTTAGTGAAGTCGGCGCTGGATCAGCCCAGCGTCTTCGTGCATCGCGATTACATGCCACGCAACATGATGCGCACCGATGACGCCCAAGTGCCGGCGATTCTGGATTTTCAGGATGCCGTCTACGGCCCGATCACCTACGACGTGGTATCGCTGTTCCGCGATGCGTTCATCTCCTGGGATGAAGAACGCGAACTGGACTGGGTGATCCGCTACTGGGAAGAGGCGCGCAAGGCCGGTCTGCCGGTGCATGCCGACTTCGGCGACTTCTGGCGCGCCTACGAGTTCATGGGCTTGCAGCGCCACCTCAAGGTGCTGGGTATTTTCTGCCGCCTGAACTATCGTGATGGCAAATCACATTATCTGGAAGATCTGCCGCGCTTCTACAACTATGCCTTTCGCACGGCCGAACGCTATGCCGAGCTGCGACCGCTGATCCCCATTCTGGAACGCCTGTCGCCGCGCGATCTGCAGATCGGTTACACCTTCTGAGGCCCCTCATGCGTGCGATGATTCTGGCGGCCGGCCGTGGCGAACGGATGCGCCCCCTGACCGACCATTGCCCGAAGCCGCTGCTGCCGGTTGGCGATAAACCCCTGATCGTCTACCACCTTGAACGGCTCGCCGCGGCCGGCTTCAAGGACATCGTCATCAACCATGCACACCTTGGCGAACAACTCATCGCCGCACTGGGCAATGGCCAGCCATGGGGTTTATCGATTAACTGGTCGCCAGAACCCGTTGGGGCACTGGAAACAGCGGGGGGTATTCGACACGCCCTCACGCATCTGGACGACGGTCACGACAGCCCCTTTCTCGTGCTCAACGGGGATATCTACTGCGATTGGCCAATTCGCCCAATGGCGCTGGGCGAGAACGATCTGGCGCACCTGGTGCTTGTAGAGAACCCACCCCAGCATCCCGCAGGCGATTTCGTTATGAACGGTCACCGGGTCACCGACAAGTCGGATTCAGCACCCGCCCTCACCTTCGCGGGCATTGGTTTTTACCGCCCCAGCCTCTTTGCCCATCTGGTGGATGGCGACGCGGCAAAACTGGCACCCCTACTGCGCGATGCGATGGCACAAGGCCGGGTCAGCGGTGAGCACCACCCGGGGCGATGGGAAGATGTCGGCACGCCGGAACGGCTTGCCAAGCTTGACGCCGAACTCCGGTCCAGCCGTCGCTGAGGCTACTCCCTACCGCTATTGCCGCGTATCATGCTGCCATGACGGAACGACACCTCCCGCCGCCACTGGCGCCGTTGACACCCACTGATTTTGATCCGACCCCCTTCGTACGGCGCCGCGCCGCCCTGCTGCAACAAATGCACCAGCAAGGGCGTGGGGTGGCTATCATCCCGACGAGCAGCGAAACACTACGTAACCGGGACACGCATCACCCCTTCCGTTTTGACAGCAATTTCTGGTACCTGACCGGTTTTGAAGAACCCGATGCCGTCCTGGTGCTGCTGGTCTCCGATACCCCGCAGAGCCTCCTGTTCTGCCGCAACAAGGATGTCGAGCGTGAATTGTGGGATGGGTTCCGCTTCGGACCCGAGGCTGCCCGCGAACAGTTTGCTTTTGACCATGCCTTCCCGCTGGAATCACTCGACGAGGTCGTGGCCGAACACCTGATCGGTGCTCGCACCCTCTGGCATAGCGTCGGTACCAGCCCGGCATGGGACGCCCGCGTCGGGCGCTGGCTAGAGCATGCCCGCAGCCAGGCGCGCGCCGGCAAACAACCACCGACCCTGATTGCCGACTGGCGGGCGCTGGTCGAACCCATGCGCCGCATCAAGGATGCTGGTGAACTCGCGCTGATGCAGCGCGCTGCGGATATTGCCGCCAATGCCCATAGCCGGGCAATGCGCGCCTGCCACCCCGGTGTTTTTGAATACCAACTAGATGCCGAGCTGCAATTTGCCTTTTTGCAGGCCGGCGGCCACCCGCCCTCATACCCATCAATTATCGCCGGCGGCACCAATGCGTGCATCCTGCATTACACCGCTAACAACCAGCCACTCCGGGATGGAGATCTGGTGCTGATTGATGCCGGTTGCGAGGTCAGCGGTTACGCTTCTGACATTACCCGCACTTTCCCGGTAAACGGCCGATTCAGCGCTGCACAGCGCGAACTCTACGCAGTCACCTTAGCCGCACAGATCGCCGCCATTGAAGCCGCAAAACCGGGGGCTGCTTTCCATGCCCCCCATGACGCGGCACTGCGTGTTCTGGTCCAGGGCATGATCGACCTCAGGCTTTGCCAGGGTAGCATCGACAGCGTAATCGAATCCGGTGACTATCGCCGCTTCTATATGCATCGCACCAGCCACTGGCTGGGGCTGGACGTGCACGATGCTGGCCCGTACCACGAAGAGGACGAGTGGGTGCGACTGCAGCCGGGCATGACCCTCACCATCGAACCGGGCATCTATGTCCGCCCTGCAGACCATGTTCCCGCCGCCTTCCACCAAATTGGCATCCGGATCGAAGATGACGTGGTGGTCACCGAGTCCGGTTGCCGGGTGATGACGGCCGGCGCCCCCAAAGAGATCGCCGCCATCGAACAATGGATGGCCGGCTAGCCATGAATGCCAACGCCCCTTCGGATATGGCCACCGGAGACTACGATATCGTCATCCTGGGGGCGGGCCCGGTCGGGTCGACGCTGGCACTCCTGCTCGCCGGCAGCTCGCACCGTGTGCTGCTGGTCGAGCAACGTAACTGGGCCGCTAGCCTGAAAGACCCTCGCGCCCTTGCGCTGTCTGAGGGCGCGCGCCAGCTCTTGCAACCCTTTGGCGCCTGGCCTGAATCCAAGGGTGCCGGTGATGGCCGGTGCACGCCCATTGAAACCATTCATATTTCGCAATCGGGCGGCTTTGGCCGGACCTTGATTGATCGACGTGATTACCAGATTCCAGCCTTAGGCTATGTGGTGCGCTACGGGGCTCTCATGGAGAAGCTCCGCGACGCCCTTGGCAAAGCAATGCACCGTGCAGGCAACCGTCTGGCCTGTCTTGAAAACACCACGGCCCGGGTCATCGAGTCGCCGACCACACCATCGCCCTCCACTGGCTCAGCGAACAACCAAGCCGTCGAATCTGCCCCAACCGCCAGTGCCCCGGACTTCTGGCGGGCAGTCGACCTGGAAACGCCAGAGGGCACGCAGCGCATTCGCACAAGACTGATCGTGCACGCAGACGGTACGCCCCCCGATGATAGCCCCGGGGTCATTGCCCGTGGCTATGACCAACGCGCCATTCTGTTTGAAGCGGGGCTTACGCAAAGCCACCAGCAACGTGCTTGGGAGCGCTTCACACCCCAAGGCCCCTTGGCACTGCTCCCGGTCGATGGTGCGGGCGGCAAACGGGTCTCGGTGGTGTATACCGTTCCCGAGCAGGCGGCCAGTCACTTACTTGAATTACCGGACAATGAGATTCTCGGTCAGATTCAACAGGCCATCGGCCCGCAGGCGGTGTTTACCGATATCGGCAGTAGGGCCAGCTTCCCGCTCAAACTGCGTCTTCGCCAGCCCATGGTGGCGCACCGTGAAATCTGGATTGGCAATGCCGCGCAAACCCTGCACCCCGTATCTGGCCAGGGTTTCAACCTCGGGCTCCGGGACGCTGCCATGCTCGGACAGGCATTGCGTCAGGGTATCGACCCGGGTAGCGCCCCGCTTCTGGCACGCTATGTCCGATCCCGGCAAACGGATCGCTGGGGCGCCGCCGGTTTTACCGATGGCATTGTCCGCACCTTTTCGACCCCGTTCCCGATGCTCAATGCCGCCCGCGGGATCGCATTGAGCGCCCTGGATCTCATCGGCCCCCTCCGTCATTTTGTGGCCCGTCGCATGATCTGGGGTGCCCGCGCCTGGCCCTGATCGCCCGTCATTCCAGCATCATCCTGCCCCGTAACACCGTGCAGGGTGCGCCGCAGTAATTCCTGACTAAAAATTAGGCAAGAGAGCGATTTCCTTTTATAATTTAGGGCTTTCCCGCTGTCACCTTTTTCGTCACCGTCATGGAATTCGTCGGCTTCAACCTCCGGAACAATCTGTTCGTTGCACCCATGGCGGGTGTGACAGACCGCCCGTTTCGCCAGCTTTGCAAAAAGCTCGGCGCGGGTCTGGCTGTTTCGGAAATGGTGACGTCCAATTCCCTCCTTTACGGCAGCGCGAAGACGCAGCGACGTGCCAACCATGACGGCGAAGTGGCGCCCATTTCAGTTCAGATCGCTGGCGCCGATCCGGTCATGATGGCCGAGGCCGCCAAGCACAATGCGGATCGTGGCGCCCAGATCATTGATATCAATATGGGCTGCCCGGCCAAAAAGGTCTGTAATGTGATGGCCGGCTCAGCGCTGCTGCAGCACGAGTCTCTGGTCGGCAAGATTCTCACCGCAGTCGTCAATGCGGTACCGGACACGCCGGTCACTTTGAAGATCCGCACCGGCTGGAATGTCGACAACAAAAATGCGCCAAGCATCCTGCGCATCGCCGAAGAGAGCGGTATCCGTGCCCTGGCGATTCATGGCCGGACGCGCTGCCAGCAATATCGCGGTGACGCCGAATTCGACACCATTGCTGCTGTCAAGGCCGCTGCCCGGATCCCCGTGATTGCCAACGGCGATATCCGGTCCCCCGAAAAAGCCAAAGCCGTTCTGGAACAAACCGGCGCGGATGGCGTCATGATCGGGCGTGCAGCCCAGGGGCGCCCTTGGATTTTTCGTGAAATCGAACACTATCTGGTCACCGGTGAAAAATTGCCGCCCCCGGCCGTTGCCGAGATTCAGACCATCCTCCTCGAGCACCTAGAGGATCTTTACGGGTTTTACGGCACTGAAACCGGTGTCCGCATCGCACGCAAACACATCTCCTGGTACACCAAGGGTCTGGCGGGCTCGGCCGCCTTTCGTCACCAGATGAACCGGCTCGATAGCGTGGCGGAACAACGCCATGTTGTCGATCACTTCTTCCGTCAGCTCGGCCAGCGTCATGAGCATCTCGTCTATGACGCAAGCGAATCCAGCGATGAGGTCCTGGCGGCATGAGCACCCCCCAACAAAACCCCTCGGCACTGGCACAGTCCGTCACCCACGCGCTAGAACAGTACTTTGCCGAGCTTCATGGTGAAGCGGCCCACGGCGTCTATGACATGGTGCTCAGCTGTGTGGAGCGCCCCATGCTCGAAGTGGTGATGCGCCAGGCCGGCAACAACCAGACAGTGGCTGCCCAGATCCTGGGCATCAATCGCAACACCTTACGTAAGAAACTTTCCGACCACGGTTTGCTCTAACCCGCTTTAGCCTAACAATACCTTTGACTTTAATTACGACCTTTCTATCCCGATCATGAAAATCCGTCAGGCACTCCTCTCCGTTTCCGATAAAACCGGCGTTCTCGAATTTGCCCAGGCACTGACTGCCCAAGGGGTCGCCCTGTTGTCGACCGGTGGCACGGCAAAGCTACTGCGCGACGCCGGCCTGACGGTGACCGAGATCGGTGACTACACAGGTTTTCCGGAAATGCTCGATGGCCGCGTCAAAACGCTACATCCCAAAGTCCACGGGGGGATTCTGGCGCGCCGCGATCTGCCAGCGCATATGGCCACCATCGAGCAACACGGGATTCCGACCATTGATCTGGTCTGTGTCAATCTCTATCCCTTTCGCGAAACGGTGGCCAAGGCTGGCGTAACGCTGGAGGATGCCATCGAAAATATTGATATCGGTGGACCGGCCATGGTGCGTTCGTCGGCCAAGAACTACAACGGCGTTGCCATCGTCACCGATCCGGCCGATTACGCACCGCTGATCGAAGAGATGAAAGCCCATGGCGCTTCGCTCTCGCTGGCAACCCGCTTCGGGCTGGCCAAGAAAGCCTTCACGCACACGGCCCGCTATGACTCGGCGATTGCCAACTGGTTGACTGGCCTTGAAGCTGGCGTCGAAGACAAGCCGGCGGAGGCTGCGCCGACCCCGTCGATCTTCCCGAGCGCATTGCAACTGGCGTTTGATCGCTCTGAGACCCTACGTTACGGCGAGAACCCTCTGCAGCAGGCGGCTTTTTACCGTGACAGCACACCCACCGCCGGTGCCATCGCCAACTACACCCAGCATGGTGGCAAGGAATTGTCGTACAACAACATCGCCGATGCCGATGCTGCCTGGGAATGCGTGAAGACCTTCCGTGAACCCGCCTGCGTCATCGTCAAGCACGCCAACCCCTGCGGTGTGGCCGTTGACGACAACTTGCTGGCCGCCTACGAGAAAGCCTTCCAGACCGACCCGACCTCCGCTTTTGGTGGCATCATCGCATTCAATGGCCGTGTCGACGTAGATGTCATCGAAGCGATGAACGAGCGCAAGCATTTCGTCGAAGTTCTGATCGCGCCCGAATTTACCCCGGCCGCCATGGCATTGTTAAACGCCAAGGCCAATCTGCGCGTACTGACCGTTCCCCTCCCAATCGGCGATAAGCCGGTCTATCACGCACTCGAACTCAAGCGTGTCGGCGGCGGCCTGCTGGTTCAAACGCCCGACGCCTTCAATGTGCAAGCCAGTGACCTGAAGGTGGTCACCAAGGTTCAGCCCACTCCGGGCCAGATTGCGGATCTCCTCTTTGCTTATCGCGTTGCAAAATTCGTCAAATCAAATGCTATAGTCTTCTGTGGAAACGGTATGACGCTTGGTGTGGGTGCCGGCCAGATGTCGCGTGTGGACTCGACCCGCATTGCCGCCATCAAGGCTGCCAACGCCAAGCTCTCCCTGGCGGGAAGCGTTGTTGCCTCGGACGCTTTCTTCCCGTTCCGTGATGGTGTTGATGTGCTGGCCGAAGCCGGCGCCAAGGCCGTCATCCAGCCGGGCGGCTCAATGCGTGACGAAGAAGTCATCGCAGCTGCCGATGAGCATGGCCTGGCCATGGTCGTTACGGGCGCCCGTCATTTCCGTCACTAATCTGTTCTTCTCATTTCCATTCATCATTCAGTAGCCATCGCCATGAATCATTGCTCACGAATCCTGACGGCCTTCCTGGCGGCGCTTGCGCTGACTGTGAACATTCCGGCATTTGCCCAAGCGGCTTCCGACGCAAGCACTGCTTCGAGCAGTGCAGACAGCGCCCCGTCGCCTCAGAACGTGGTCGTTGCCGGCACCCCAGACGCCACCGAAAAGGCAGCCAGCAGCAAGAGCTGGTACGGCTCGGCATGGGATACCGCCAAGCAGCATCTTTCGGACATCTGGGAAAAGGGTGACGTCGAACTTTACGTCCCTTTCTGGAGCTATCACCTGCCCTTTGCCTATTCCGCGGAAAAGCGCTCCCAGTACACCGAATATCCGGCGGGTGGTGGTCTCGGCAAGGGCTGGTATAACAATAGCGGCAACTGGGAAGGCATCTACGCTATGGAATTCCAAGACTCCCATGGCAAACCCATGTACATGGGTGGTTATGGCTGGGTGCCGACCTGGAACCCCATCAATGAAAAATCCAGGGTTGGTGTTGGCGCCACGGTTTTCATGTTCATGCGTTCCGACATCAATTACTATGCACCGACCCCCGGGATTCTGCCCATGGCGACCATGGGCTACGGGCCGATTGATGTGCAAGTCGCCTATATCCCCGGAGGCGAAGGCTATGGCAACGTCCTCTTCTGGTGGGCCAAGTACTCATTCAAGTAATTCAGGTCAGTCTAGGGCCTCACCCATTGACGGTTTAGCGCCTTACTTAATTCGCAGGAACGTTGTATGAAGATTCTCGTTGTTGGCTCAGGTGGCCGTGAACATGCTCTGGCCTGGAAACTGGCTCAAGGCGCTGGCGTCACTAAAGTCTATGTCGCCCCCGGTAATGCCGGAACCGCCCGCGAAGCGAAGCTCGAGAATCTGCCCATCACAGACCTCCAGGCCCTGGCCGACTTTGCTGAGCAGCATGACATTCACCTGACGGTCGTCGGACCGGAAGCCCCGCTCGCAGCAGGGATTGTTGATCTTTTTCGCAGTCGCGGCCTGAAAATCTTTGGTCCGACCCAGGCAGCAGCCCAGCTGGAAAGCTCCAAGGATTTTGCCAAGCGCTTCATGGCCCGTCACCAGATTCCGACGGCTGCCTTTGAGACTTTTACCGATCCATTATTAGCGCATGACTATATCAACCAGCGCGGTGCACCCATCGTCATCAAGGCAGATGGTCTGGCCGCCGGTAAGGGCGTGGTCGTTGCCATGACCTTGGATGAAGCCCATGCGGCTATCGACGACATGCTCTCAGGCAATAAGCTCGGCAGCGCCGGTGCCCGCGTCGTGATCGAAGATTTCCTCGACGGCGAAGAAGCCAGCTTCATCGTGCTGGTCGATGGTAAAAACGTTCTGCCCATGGCGACCAGCCAGGATCACAAGCGCATTGGTGATGGCGACACCGGCCCGAATACGGGTGGCATGGGTGCCTATTCACCTGCCCCCGTGGTCACGCCCGAAGTGCATGCCAAAGCCATGCGTGAAATTATTCTGCCGACCGTGCGAGGCATGGAGGCGGATGGCATCCCATTTACTGGGTTCCTGTATGCCGGCCTGATGATTGGCAAAGATGGATCGGTCAAGACGCTTGAATTTAACGCCCGCATGGGAGATCCCGAAACCCAGCCGATCATGATGCGACTCAAATCAGATGCCGTAAAAATGTTCGAGCATGCGATTGCCGGCACGCTGGATCAGGCCGAAACCGATATCGAATGGGATCGTCGCGTGGCTCTGGGTATTGTGCTCGCGGCAGCCAATTACCCTGAAACCCCGAAGAAGGGGGATGCCATCAGGGGGCTTCCCGACGGCAATGCGGCAGGTGACGATGCGCACGTATTCCATGCCGGTACCAGCGATGAGAACGGCCAGGTTGTTACTAGTGGCGGCCGCGTCCTCTGTGTGACGGCTCTGGGTGAGAATGTGGCCCAGGCTCAGAAGCGGGCTTACGAGGCTGCCGCCGATATCCACTTTGACGGCATGCAGTTCCGCAAGGATATCGGCTACCGCGCCATCAATCGCTGAGCCCCAGTCGCCTTCTATCCCCATGACTGAACATTCCGGCGCAGAGCGCTCTCGGACAGTTGAAGTTTACTTGCGCGGCCTACAGCAGCGGATCGTGGATGCGCTCTCGGCCCTCGATGGTCAGCCTTTCCGTAAAGACAGCTGGACACGTCCGGCTGGAGGCGGCGGTGTCTCCTGCCTGATCGAAGAAGGCAATCTAATCGAACGGGGCGGTGTCAATTTCTCGCACGTGATGGGTGAACAGTTACCACCCTCTGCGTCAGCGCACCGCGCTGAACTGGCCGGTCGGCCCTATGAAGCGATGGGCGTATCGCTGGTCATGCACCCGCGCAACCCTTACTGCCCGACGGCCCATATGAATGTACGCTACTTCGTCGCCCACCCCCCAAAAAATCAGCCCGATCTTGCGCCAGTTTTCTGGTTTGGGGGCGGCATGGATCTGACGCCTTATTACGGTTTTCGAGAGGACGCTGCTCATTTCCACCAGACCTGTCACGATGCATTGTCACGCCACGGCGCCGACTATTATCGGCGCTTCAAGGACTGGTGCGATCAATATTTCTTCCTCAAACACCGCAATGAGGCTCGTGGCGTAGGGGGTGTTTTCTTTGACGATCTTAACGAACCGGGATTTGACGCAAGTTTTGCGCTGACCCGCTCGGTGGGTGACGCGTTCGTTAGCGCCTATGCGCCGATTCTCGAGCGCCGCCGGGACATCCCCTGGACTGAGCGTGAACGGGATTTCCAGGCTTATCGGCGTGGCCGTTATGTGGAATTCAATCTGGTCTACGACCGCGGCACCCTGTTTGGCCTGCAATCCGGCGGTCGTACCGAGTCGATCCTGATGTCGATGCCACCAATCGTAAAATGGCGCTACGACTGGAAGCCCGAAGCCGGATCACCCGAAGCGACGCTTTATACAGACTTCCTCCCCCATCGGGATTGGCTGGTTTAACACCCGGTTAAGCTCATCCCATGAGCTTTGAGTTCGCTACGTTAGCCGTGTGCTTTATGCGTATCAATAAACGCACGCGCCTTGGCAGTCCACGCATCAGCCACCATGCGGCTAAGCATGGCATCGGCCGCATCCATAAGATCAGCATCACATTCTTTACGCGGGATCTGCACCAGATACTCGCTAAAGCGTTGCTGATCGCTCCGGAAATGGCGCAGGTTGCCTAGATGCGCCTGTCGGGTACAGTTCGCCAGGAATCCTTGGGACAAACCATCTCGCGGGCGCAAGGAACGGACCAGCTTCAACACGCTTTCCCAGTGTTCTGTTCCCAGCAAAGCGCGCAATTCACAACGCAGACTCGCCGTACTTCTGGGTGATTGCAGCTCACGGCTGGCCAGTGCCAGAACCTGCAACGCCGGTTCGAACTGGCGACGCGCTACCAGCATTTCAGCCTCCTGCTCCAGGCGTGCCGCCTTGAGAGCCGCATCATCCATTTCGACACGACCCAACCATACGGCCGCACGATCCGAGTCATCCAGCCCCTGTGCGGCGCGCGCCGCCAGCAGGTCGGCATAACCCGGGGCAAAATCCAGCTTACGGGCACGTTCTGCCGCTTTGATAGCGGCCTCGAAGTGCCCTTCGAGCAGAAGACGCAAGGATGACAGCAGGGCCTGTTCCCCACGTTTCTGACGGCGCAACCGCCGATACTGGGCAATACGGGCCGGCAAATGCAGGGTGCCCTGGAGCAACCGGAGCACCAGCGCCCCCAGGATGAGCGTCGCCAGAATCGCTAGAAGCAGAAAGTTCAGCGACATTTCGACTCGCCAGGTCGACAGGACAATCAAAGCATAACCATCATTGCGTGCCAGGAGATCAGCAACGACGACTGCCAATGCACCAAGCACCAGCCCCCAGAGTAACCACTTCCTCATTGGGCGGCTCCCGGCGGTGAGTTAGGTGATTTAGGCGCCTCATCCGCGCTTGCGGGCTCTGTGACAGGCGCCGCAACAAGCGACACTGTTTCGGGAGCCAGCGCGGCGCGCATGTCCGCCAGGGCCTGACGCGTTGCTTCCAGGCTGATCACATCAGGATCAATGCGCAGTTCTGAGAGGCTGTGCAATTCTTCCATATCGGTTTGCACCCGCGCATTGGCGGTGTCGGCATATTTCCGGATCCAGGCGTTCGCCTGTGCCAGGGTTTGCTGATAGATAGGCGCGTTACGCATGATCAGGGCATGCCGCGCATCGAGCAGCAGGAGTCGCAACCCCTGCTGTAGAAATACTTTTTGCTCCGGGGCAATCAGCCCGGCTTCGGCACGATCCAGACGTTGCACGCGGATCAGGCTCCTTATCGCCTGCCAGACCTCCTGAGCCAAATGATCCGCCCATTGGCGCCCACGTTCGAGGAGCGTCTCTGCGGGTTCCAAATCGACCCGTGTTGTCTGTTGTGCGACCGGTGCCGTAAGGCGGCTATCCTGAACGAGAGGCAATTGATCAATACCAGCGATCAGCGTATCCAGGCGCGCTACAGCCAAACGCAGATCAAAACGGTCCTGTGATTTCAAACTGGTCAGATCCTGTCCGACAACCTGGCGCAAATTCTGCGCCGCGGCGGTTGGATCCTTGGCCAGCATCTGTTGTGCGCTCTGCAGCGCCGCGATCAGCATTTTGGGGTCACCTGTTGCGATCCACATCTGCCACCCTGCATCGACCTGCTGTTCGATACGATCCAAGCTTAAGAGCGCACGTTCCTGTTGCAACGACTGCCGCATCTGGCGTATGTCCGACTTCAAACGGTCCTGGTCGGCCACGATCGCTTCCAGTGCAGTCAAGCGACCATCCGCCGAAGCAATCTGTCCGGCTTCGTTATCCAGGGTTTCCCAGAAGCGGACAGTGGCCAACTGCTGCACGCCCAACCCGATCACTAACAGCATCAGGACAACAATCACCCAACGGCCAACCCCTCGTGCCTTGGTCACTGTTCGACGCGGCTTTGGCGGGGTGGACGAATCACTCTGTTGATCCGGCGTTGATGGGTGCTCGCTCATGGCGTATCCCTATGATGAATTGGATTGAGACATCCCATTATACGAGCGCAGCGTTTCGAGTAGCCCCTCGTCCCCACCATTGCTCACCATCACCTTGGCGAAGCCCAGCACATGCGCCGCCTCCGCAATTTTCGGATGCGGAACCAGTAGGTGGATGCGGCGCAGAACATCGGCCTGCGCTGGGGCGGCCGCCGCCATAACGTTCTGAAGCGACTCGCTGCTACTAATCACCATCAGTCGGGGTGACGAGGGAGCCGAGTCAAGCCAATCGGTCAACAGGGCTAATGCCTGCGGGTTCATGGTTCGCCGGTATACCGCCAACTCATCAACACGCGCGCCACGGGCTCGCAAAGTTTTTGCCAGAACATCACGGCCGCCTTCGCCGCGAATCAAGGCAAAGGCATGACCCTGACAGGAGACTTCGTTAAAAAAGGGCTCAGAGAGCAAGCCCTCGGAATCGAATTGACACTCGGGCATCACCACCTCTGCCACACCGCAGGCGCGCAGAAGCGCGGCAGTTCCGGGTCCGACCGCTGCTCCTGCCACGGAAGCAGGCCAACCCCGGGGCGTCAACGCAGGTAGTGCACAAGTAACGGCATTGGCACTGATGAAGATGCAGGCGCGATACGTAGGCAAACGGTCAGCCATCTGCGCCAACGCCCCCGAATCTGCAATAGGCTCGATCGCAAGAAAGGGAATATGGTCTGCGTCGCCCCCAAGAGCGCGAATACCGGAGAGGAGTTTATCCGCCTGACCATCCGGACGCGTCACCAGGACACGCAGGCCGCTTAGCGTTCTTCCTGCAGGGCTTACTGAGGCGCTTCCGGTCGACGGCATGCACTGACTCAGTCCGATGAAGCGTTCACAGCATGAATCAATGCGTCCGCACCCTGAGTCAGGAGTTGCTCCGCGAGACCTTTACCCAGTGTCTCTGCCTCTGCCCAAGGCCCACGACATTCGCCAGCGACGATCTGGGCACCATCAACCGATGCCACCAGACCACGCAACCAGAACTGCTGCCCCGGTTCACCCACAGCAAAACCGGCAATCGGCAGATGACAACTACCACCCAGACGGCGCGAGAAGGCCCGCTCGGCACGAACACAGGCCGATGTTTCGGCATCCGATAGGCCATCCGCAATTTGCTGGTTTTCTGGCTGGTTGGCGCAGATCTCAATACCCAGCGCGCCTTGCCCTGGCGCTGGAAGCATATCGGCCGGATCAATACGCATGCGGATCCGTTCGCCCAGACCCAAACGCACCAAACCGGCCGCCGCTAGAATAATGGCATCGTATTCACCCTCATCCAGCTTACGCAGGCGAGTATCCAGATTGCCGCGCAACGGCTTGATCACCAGCTGCGGGTATCTGGCCCGAAGCTGGGCTTCACGGCGCAGACTCGACGTGCCAACGATCGATCCTGCCGGCAAATCGGCCAATGTGGCAAAGCGCGGGCTGACAAACGCATCCCGCGGGTCCTCACGTTCACTGATCGCTGCCAGGACAAAGCCTTCGGGCATGTCCATCGGCACATCTTTCATCGAATGCACCGCCAAGTCGGCCCGGCCTTCTGCCATGGCAACCTCGAGCTCCTTGATGAACAACCCCTTACCACCAATGGCCGCCAGGGGCCGATCCAGGATCTGGTCTCCCCGGGTCGTCATGCCTAGAATGGTCACAGCCCGTTCCGGGTTCTGCGCCTGCAAACGACCTTGCACATGCTCAGCCTGCCACATGGCCAGGCGGGACTCTCGGGAAGCGATGATAAGCGGTTTGGACATACGTAACTTACACCTGAAGGGAATAAAGGTCCTGTTTGCCCGAGGCTAGCGCCCATTAAAGCGTGCAGCCCAGGTCATGGCGTAATCCTAGCATGCGCCATCCCTTATAATGCCGGGATTACAGCCACTTCTGCCGCTTCAGGCCGAGCACTGCCATGTCTGCCAACGAAAACAAACCTCTCGCAACGCCCTACACCTGGGCAGGACGTTTTGACGAACCGATGTCTGAACTCGTCAAACGCTATACCGCCTCGGTAGACTTTGACCAGCGCCTGTGGCGACAGGATATTCGTGGCTCGCTGGCGCATGCCCGCATGCTAGCCAAACAACACATTATCAGCGCTCAGGATCTAGCGGATATCGAACGCGGCATGAACCAGATTATGGGTGAGCTGGAGCGTGGCGAGTTCATCTGGTCGCTGGATCTGGAGGATGTCCACCTCAATATCGAACACCGCCTCACCAGTCTGGTCGGCGATGCCGGCAAGCGTTTGCACACGGGTCGCTCGCGTAACGACCAGGTCGCTACGGATATCCGTCTCTGGTTGCGTGACAGCATCGACGTGTTGCTTGAACTCTTAAAGCGCTTGCAACTGGCTCTGGTGACCCTGGCCGAGCAACATGCCGCCACCCCGATGCCCGGTTTTACCCACCTGCAGGTCGCGCAACCAGTGACGTTTGGCCACCACCTGATGGCCTATGTCGAGATGCTGGCCCGTGATGCCGAACGGCTGACCGACTTACGCCGCCGCGTTAACCGCTTGCCACTCGGCAGCGCCGCGCTGGCTGGCACCACCTACCCGATTGATCGCCATTTCGTGGCCGAGCAACTGGGCTTCGAGGCTGTCTGCGAGAACTCTCTGGATGCTGTTTCTGATCGGGATTTCGCGATCGAATTCTGTGCTGCAGCATCGCTGGCCATGATCCACCTCTCACGTTTCTCGGAAGAGCTGGTGTTGTGGATGACACCCCGCTTTGGCTTCGTCATGCTGGCTGACCGTTTCTGCACGGGCTCGTCGATCATGCCGCAAAAGAAAAACCCGGATGTGCCTGAGCTGGCACGCGGCAAGACCGGCCGGGTCATTGGCGATCTGAACACCCTGCTCGTGCTGATGAAAGGTCAGCCACTGGCCTACAACAAAGACAATCAAGAAGATAAGGAACCGCTGTTCGATGCGGTTGATACCCTAACGGATACCCTGCGTATCTTTGTGGACCTGGTTCCGGGCATTACCGTTCGTCCTGAACCCATGGCCAACGCCCTGCTGCAGGGTTACGCAACCGCCACTGATCTGGCCGATTACCTGGTGCGCAAGGGACTGCCCTTCCGCGAAGCTCATGAAGTGGTCGGACTGGCGGTCAAGGCTGCCGAAAAGAAGGGCGCGGATCTGGCCGACCTGACCCTGACGGAGCTTCGGGCATTTTCAAAATTAATTGAATCGGACGTGGTGCACGCTCTGACGATTGAGGGCTCACTGGCCGCCCGCAACCACGTCGGGGGCACCGCGCCAGAGCAAGTAAAAAGCGCGATCGAACGCGCCCGTCAGCGGCTCGCCTAGATCGACAATCCGGCCAGGGTGGCAACCCCCAGAATCAGAAAGAGGATCGCTGTCACCCGGTGCACCAACTCGATGGAAATCTTTTTCAGGAGCATGTTCCCGAAAAAGACAACCGGCACATTGGCCAGGAGCATACCGACGGTTGTACCCAGCACCACCGGAACGAGATCATTGAAACGGGCCGCCAGAATCGCCGTGGCCACCTGTGTCTTGTCGCCCATTTCCAGCAGAAAGAAGATCACCGTCGTCATCACAAAGACACCATAGCGACGTAGTTTCTTTTCGGCTGTATTCTCTTCATCCTCATCCAGCCGATCGGGAATCAAGGTCCATAGCGCCATAGCCACGAAAGATAGCCCGACAATCCAGCGCATCCAGTCGGGCCCCAACCAGTCCATCACTGAATCGCCAACCAACGCGGCCAATGCATGATTAAGCAGGGTGGCAATGAAGATACCTGCACTGATCGCCCAGGGGGAACGATAGCGCGCTGCCAACACCAGTGACAGCAGCTGGGTCTTGTCACCGATCTCGGCGAGCGCCACCACCCCGGTGGCGATCAGGAAAGCATCCACGAACTTGAAGCTTTAGTTTTTGTAGGGCTCGACCAGCGTTTGCAATTCGCCCGCCTGGAACATTTCCATCATGATGTCGCTGCCACCGATAAACTCGCCGTTAACATACAGCTGAGGAATAGTCGGCCAATTGGCATAGACCTTAACGCCCTCACGGATTTCGGGGTTATCCAGCACGTTAACCGTAAAGAACCGGGTCACACCGCTTTCACGCAACAGCTTGCAGGCGCGTTGCGAAAACCCGCACTGAGGAAACTGTGGCGTCCCCTTCATGTACAGCACGACCGGGTGGCCTTTGACCTGTTCATCAATGAGGGCAAGGATCGGATTATTGTTATCGTTCATGGCAGAACTCCAGCAGGTTGGGGAATCAGAGAGCTGCGAGTCTAGCCAAGGCCGCCGAGGTCGTCAAACCGGCTTACGGTGATGGTGCGGATGTCGAACGTATTCGATCACGCTATAGAGCGCCATACCGGCCAGCAACGCCAGCACGTAAAGCAACCCGGCATCAAGCCCGCTACCGAGCAAGACCAGACCGGGCCCCGGACAGATGCCCGTCAGCCCCCAGCCGATTCCGAACAGAATCGAGCCGCCAATCAGTCGCCCGTTAATCAGGTTATTCGAGGGCAAATTCATGGGTTCGCCAAGCAGGGTCTTATGTGACCCTTTCAACCAACGGAAGCCCACCATACCGGCGATCAGACCACCACCCATCACCAGTGCCAGGGAGGGATCCCACAACCCCGTGATGTCGAGAAAACCGGCCACCTTGGCCGGATTGGCCATGCCAGAGAGGATCAAGCCCAGACCGAGCAAGAGACCGGACAGGCCCGCCGTCAGCCACTGCATCAGTTTGCTCATGCGCCACCTCCGACCACGTGCCGGACAATAAACACCGTGACCATGGCGGAGCCCATGAAGGCAGCCACTGCCACCAGTGAACGCAGTGAAAACCGCGAAAGACCGCAGATGCCGTGACCACTGGTACAACCATTGGCGTAACGTGTGCCGAGACCGACGAGCAGGCCGCCCACAAGCAGCCCCAAGAATCCGGTCTGCTCGACAACAGGCGGCAGTTCAGCCACCAGGCGCCAGACCATGGGCGCGCCGATCAAACCGAGCAGAAAGGCGATGCGCCAACCGAAAGCCTCATGCTTGCGCTGGACGACCAGATCAACCAAGTGCCCCAGAATGCCGCTGATGCCAGCGATCCGGCTATTCGTCCAGGCCAACCAGATCGCGGCCAGACCGATCATAAGACCACCCGCCAGTGCGGCCAGCGCGGCGGTCATGGTAAAAGCCTGCCAGTCGATGCTCATGCCTTACCTCGTTTCTGGGGTGTTTGAGCGCCCGCACCACAATAGAGCGCATTCAAAGTTTCCAGAATCACCTGCACATGGGGATGGCTGACCTTGTAATAAATATACTTGCCATCGCGTCGGGTGCTGACCAGCCCCTCTTTGCGCAGAACGCCGAGCTGCTGCGAGAGCGTTGGCTGATGGATATCCAGAATCTCTTCCAGTTCACCAACGGCATACTCCCCCTGCAGCATCTGGCAAAGGAGCAAGAGGCGATCCGGATTCCCGATGACCTTGAGGAGCGACACGACCTGACCGGCCTGATTTCGCATCCACGTCAGATCAAGTTGCGGTAACGCATTTGCGCCATTCGCCATTAGATTCTTTGCAGAACCGCTTTTTGCGGTCTGCCCACTTCCCTGGGTATTTTTTGTCGCCATGATTGTTTTGTAGTTGGAGACGGTAATTTTTTTTCAGTATACCATGCAATATATAAGCCAGCAGCTAAACTATAAGTCACCCACGGCCACCCTGTCATCCACACTTGCTCGCGCTAAAATGCAACCATGAGCAAAAAACCGACCTGGCTAAAACCGAGTGGCTCCCCGGTCTCTTGCACCGAAAAAATCAAGGTGCTGAACGAGAATTACGACGAACTCCGTACGTTGGCCCAGGAGACCCTGGATGACGCCCTGTTGATGGGCTGCAGCGAAGCACAGATTCGTGCCGTTTTACGCGACATGATCAATGGTCTGTCGGCCAACTATGGTGAATTAGAAGACTGATCGCGCCATTAACTGCGCCAGTTTAGCCGCCGTGCGTGCCAATCGAGCGTTGCCGTCCTGCTCATCATTTTCTTCGCCAGTGCCGGATGCGCTTCAGCAATGACCTGACGGGCAAACCCAGAGAGAAACGAGGCTTTAATCGCTGCCCGAGCCTGGTCTACGCCGATACTTTCATAAGGCACCGAGGATAGAACCAGAAAGCCATCATCCGGAATACGGCCGGCGGCCATATTGGCCTCGATAATGCCTGCCGCGCGAATAATCGGCTCGGCGAGCTGTGGACTATAAGGACCGACGATGAGTGCCAGGTTAGGGGTGTGTAAAAAATCGAAGCCTCGCCCCAGGCAGATCATCCACTCCCGATGCTCAATATCCAGCTGCCTTTCACCCCGTAGTGCCTGGGCCCGTACCTTGTTCACATGGCGCGCGTTGCCTTCCAGCAAGGGCAACAGATCGGCCCGCATGCGTTCAGGCATATCGGGCAGCAACGCCCCGAGCCGATCGGTCAGTTGCGACGAATCGGCATCCGTCCACGCGGCCATATCCAGTTCCTGACCGTCCACACCATGAATGATCAGGGCATCCTCATCCGTTTCAAAACCACAGACCAGCGGGTAAACCGTGCCGTGCCCTGCGCCGAAGATGGTCGAAATCTGGCGATGGATGGATTGTGTATGCGCAATTGCCGCGGTTTGATCGTAGTCAAATCCGGCACAGCCGCGGCGCCGTTCGCCCCGGGAGAAATGATAGGTTACGAGAAACAAAACCTGACGACCCTCGTGGATTCGCTCCATCACATACTGGGTCAACACTTCGCCCAGGTGAGGCCAGCCTAGATCAAACTGGCCACCCAGATTTCGGAAGGGCATCAGAATGCCGACCGGGGTCTCCGTGGCAAACGGAATGTTGATCCGGCCATCCATGCACTTGAGGACCGCAATCGCCGTCGGATGCTGACTCTGGTAACGCGTCCGTGCCAGCATGGCTTCCGGGCTGCGATAAGCCTCGCCATGGCGTTCGGCCAACTCGGCCAGCCAGCGGATCCGGTGATCAATCGGTTTGCTATGCACATCGTTCATCACCGTACCCTCCCGTGAGTTAACAGCGCGCTAAACGCTTCCCCGTGGAAACGCAACTAGGTGGTCAATCTCCAGCCTAATGCCGATCATCTCACCAATCTGGTGGTCGTGGTGACTTGGCACTAGCGACAACACCTGATCCCCTGAAGCCAGCTCTAGCGTATACAAGAACGCCGCACCGCGGAACACGCGTTCCACGACGCGGGCTCGAACCGGACTGGCATCATCGTGCTGGATATCATCCGGCCGAATGAGAACATCCACCTCCGAACCGTCAGGAACATCCACCGGTTGGATCCGGCAGAGTTGACCCAGTTCAAAGTCAATGCAATTACCCCCATTGACGATGGCCGGGAGAAACACTCCGTCGCCGACAAAGGTCGCCACATGGCGCGAGGCGGGTTCGTGGTAAAGCTCGTAGGGTGCTGCCCACTGCTGCAAACGGCCATCCAGCATCACCCCCACCCGATCTGCCATGGCAAAGGCCTCCTGCTGATTATGAGTAACGAGTAAACCCGTTGTCCCCGTGGCCTTGAGAATATGATGGACGTCGATCGACAGGCGTTCGCGCAACTCGACATCCAGATTCGAAAAAGGCTCATCCATGAGGAGCAGCGTCGGTCCGGGTGCCAGCGCCCGCGCCAGCGCGACACGCTGCTGTTGACCGCCGGAAAGCTGGTGCGGATAACGCTGACCCGAATCCCCCAGCCCCACCAGATCAAGCATTTCCGATACACGCCGTAATTTATCGGTACGCGTCCACTCGCGCAGACCGAACGCGACGTTATCGGCCACGCTCAGATGGGGAAACAGCGCATAGTCCTGAAACACCATGCCAATCTGGCGGCGCTCGGGCGCCAGTCGCCATGCTGCGTCTGCGACCCAGTGACCATTCAGGGCAATCCGCCCACCCATGAGCGGCTCGAAACCGGCAATCGCCCTCAGCACGGTCGTTTTGCCACACCCCGAACCCCCCAGCAAACAGCCAATTTCGCCCGGCGCCAGCGCAAAGGACAATCCATCGACGATAGGTCGATTGGCGTAACCGAGTACCACCGATTCCAGAATCAACGCATCCATAGGTTTCATTGTTTAACGCTCAGTGCAATCCGGATTCCGACTTGCGGACTAGCAAGATCACCGGGATCAGACCGGCAACCACAATCGCCAGACTGGGAAGTGCCGCGCGATCCCACATGCCCTCTGACGTCATTTCAAAAACACGCACCGCGAGCGTATCCCACCCGAAGGGTCGTGTCATCAAGGTAATTGGCATTTCCTTCATTACATCCACAAATACGATCAACGCAGCCGTCATCACTCCACCTCGCACCATGGGAAGTTGAAGCCGGAAAAGCACATGCCTGGGTGAAAGGCCCAGCGACCGCGCCGCATTGCCCTGATTTCGGGTGATGCGCTGCATGGACGCATCAATAGGCTGGTACGCAACCGCCAGAAAGCGGGCCGACAGTGCAAGCAACATGACGACCATCGAGCCCTTAAGCAATGGCCCCAACTCCCAGCCAAACCATGCAGACATCGTCGAGAGCTGGTTATCGACCCAGGCGATGGGAATAAAGAGCCCAACAGCCAGGACCGTTCCGGGGATGGCGTAACCCAAGGTTGCCAAGCGAACGGTCCATTGGGTCAGCGGATCCGGATGGTGTTGCCGGATCGCACTGAGGATAATCCCCAGAAAAGTCACCACAATGGCAGCCAGACCTGCCAGCCAGATCGAGTGCAGAAGAAAGAACGGATAGCGCCCATCGAAATCTTCCTGCCAGATACCACGAACCCAGACTAGCAACTGGATCAGAGGCACCACAAAGGCCATGGCCAATACCACGCCACAGAACATCACCGCCGCCCAGCGGGCGCCCCCCTTCAAAGGAATGCGCGCCGGACTGTAGCTCTTGGCAGCATAACGCCGGTTCTGCCGCAATCGCTGGTCAACAACGGCCAGCACCAGAACAAACAGAACCAGCAATGAAGCCAGCTGGCTGGCAGCCGGTAGGTTAAAGAGTGCAAACCAAGCCTTGTAAATTGCCGTGGTGAAGGTATCAAAACTGAAAATCGAGACACTACCGAAATCTGCTAGCGTTTCCATCAGCGCCAGCGTCATGCCGCCGGCAATCCACGGGCGAGCCATCGGCAGCGCCACTTTCCAGAATGCCTGAAAGCGGGTGTAACCAAGCACCTGCGCCGCTTCGATCGCACGCAATCCCTGGGTCACAAAGGCATTACGTGCCAGTAAATAGACGTACGGATAGAAGGCCAGGGTCAGCACCAGAATCACTCCGCCCGTTGAACGAATCCGCGGAAACCAGGGCACGCCGCCCAACCACTCACGCAGTGTGCTCTGCACCGGTCCGGTAAAGTCAAATAGGCCAACCTGGACAAAGGCCAGCACGTAGGCCGGCATGGCCAGCGGGAGCATCAGACTCCAGGCAAAGAATCGACGCCCTGGGAACTCGCAGACGGCCGTCAGCCACGCGAGGCTGACCCCCAATAGCAACACCCCCATGCCCACGCCCAGCAGCAACGTCAACGTATTTTTCAAGACACCCGGTAGTACAAACTCCGCCAGATGCGACCAGATCTCAGGTTGCGGATCAAAGACAGACGCTAGCACCACCAGCAGTGGCACCAGCGTCAGCTGCGCAATGACCAGAGCCCGCCAGGGGCCCCAGTTGGTTGGCGCACGATGGGGCATCAAGGGCACGGAGTAGCCCCGAAGCGAAGTGGTGTCGGCAATCTGTTAGCGGTAACCGGCACGATCCATCAACCGGGTGGCTGCACCCTGAAGCTCGCCAGCTTTCGAGACATTGACCAGATCCATCTTGAACGGTCCCCAGTGACGAATGATCGAATCGGCCTTGATACGTGGATTCGCCGGATATTCAAAGTCATCGTTGGTATAGATCGATTGTGCTGTTTCTCCTGATAACCACTCGATCAGTTTTTGCCCACCGCCAGCATTTGGGGCATTCTTTGTCACGCCGGCACCAGAGATGTTGACATGGACACCACGTTCTTTCTGATTAGCCCAGAAAAGACCAACCGGCAGATTGGGGTCCTTGTCGAGCAGACGTGCCAGGTAATAGGTATTGACGATACCGACTTCGCACTGGCCCGCTGCAACGGCCTTAATCAGCGCCGTGTCGTCCGCAAAAACATCGGTGGCCAAGTTAGCGACCCAGCCCCGGACCACCTCTTCGGTTTTCTTTTCACCGAGCGTGGCAATCATGGTGGCCACCAATGACTGGTTGTAGACCTTCTTGGAGGTTCTCAGACACAATTTGCCCTTCCATTCAGGTTCTGCCAGTGCCTCGTAGGTCGACAGTTTCGAAGGGTTCACAAATCGTTTGTTATACACAATAGTTCGGGCTCGAACAGATAATCCGTACCATTCACCCTTGGGATCACGCAGGTTGGCTGGAATGTTTGCATTCAATGTCGGTGAATTGATGCTGCGCAGTAAACCCATACGCGAGGCATGCCATAGGTTCCCTGCGTCGACCGTAATCAGCACGTCGGCCGGGCTTTTTGCCCCTTCGGCTTTGAGGCGTTCTAGCAGGGGGCCTTCCTTATCGGTCAGCACCTGAATCTGCGTTCCCGTTTCTTTGGTGAAGGCATCGAAAAGTGGCTTGATCAGCTGCTCGTTGCGTGCCGAATAAACAGTCACCGTATCGGCCAGGGTCGACCCAGCCAGCAATAGGCCAAACAGGCCGGAAACAACAGTAACAAAGGATACGTATCGACTACGACGAGGGTTTGACATGATGGATTGACCTAGATATGAGCAGGAATTGATTCTATTTTAATGGTAACTATTCTCATTTGCAAGCTTTGGTAGCAGGATTTAGAATGAAATTCAGGAGATTCCACTACTGGCCTTTCAACGCGTTGACAAACCATGATGCCCACACTCTTCGTCCCTCACGGCGCTCCAACTTTTGCCCTGCGACCCGGTGAAGCCGGTGCCGCTCTCGAAAACCTGGCGCGCCAACTTCAGAGGCCACGCGCTATCGTTGTTGTCAGCCCGCACTGGGAAACACACGAGCCCACCCTGGGCAAGGGAACCACGCTGGAAACCATTTATGACTTCTCCGGTTTTCCGGCAGAGCTCTACACACTAACCTACCCCGCCCAGGGCAGTGCGGAGATCGCACAACAGGTTGCAAATTGCCTCAGGTCTGCCGGCTACCCGGTTCGCCTAGACCCGCAACGTGGCCTGGATCATGGTGCCTGGGTGCCTCTGCGTATGATGTACCCTGAAGCGGATATTCCCGTAGTGCCGCTGTCAATCCAGGTTAATGCGGATGCGGCGTATCACTATGCGCTGGGTCAGGCGTTGCAGCCGCTGACGGACCTGGGCATTCTCGTGATGGGCACCGGCAGCATCACCCATAACCTGGGCGATTACATACACTGCGTTCGAAACGGGCTTCCCACACCTGAATACGTGGGCCGATTCGCCGACTGGGTGGATGCACAGCTGCAATCCGATGATCTGCAAGCACTACTGGATTACCGTCACCGTGCAGCCGATGCCACACGTGCCCATCCGAGCGAAGAGCATTTCATGCCCTTCTTTGTTGCGCTCGGCGCGGCTGGGAAACAAGCGGTTGCCCATCGTTTTCATCAGGGTGTTGATGACCTGGTCATTGCCATGGACGGCTACCAATTCGGTCGAACGGTACAATAGACACTTCAAAATCAATCAAGAGCCTCAGCATGTCCGGTCAATCCACCTACCCTCCCTGCCCGCAGTGCACACTGGAAAATACCTATCCGGATGGCACGAACTTCATCTGCGCAGATTGTGGTTTTGAATGGCCGATGGAGGCAGAGCGTGGCGAAGAAGAGGGGGCGCGTATCGTCAAAGATGCCAATGGCAATGTCCTCACGGATGGCGATAGCGTGATCCTGATCAAGGACCTCAAGCTCAAGGGGTCGTCCAGCACCATGAAGGTTGGCACCAAGATCAAGAGCATCCGCATCGTCGATGGGGATCATGAGCTCGATTGCAAATCCGACTTCGGCAACATCATGCTCAAAGCCTGTTTCGTCAAGAAGGCCTGAGCCTACAATCACACCCTCCGAACCCGGGCCAATGACCGATTCTGAGTCATTCTCTCTCTCGCTCCCGTCCCTAATCAAGGAGATTGGCCGGGGTGCCAAAGGTGCCCGGGATTTATCGCTGAGCGATGCCGAAGCGCTTTTCAGGGCAATGCTAAATGGCGAGGTTCCGGATCTTGAACTGGGCGCCATTCTGCTTTCCTTGCGCATCAAGGGTGAATCCGACGAGGAGTTACTGGGCTTTTGCAAAGCGATGCAAGACACTACCCGCTGCATCGATCACCCAAGCCACTCTCAACCGGTTGTTATCCTCCCTACCTACAACGGCACCCGGCGCCAGCCAAATCTCCTGCCCTTACTAACGTTCATGCTTCGCGACGCCGGTCTACCAGTGCTGATTCATGGTCGGCATGATTTCGCTAATCGGGAGAACCCCTTTCCGCTCTTCCACGCATGTGGCATTGACTCAGCCCAAACACTAGAAGCCGTCAACCAGCAACTAAGCGATCAGGGGATTGCCCTGACTGGCATAGATGTCCTGAACCCCGAGCTCGACCGCCTGTTGGCATTACGCACACGACTCGGCCTTCGTAACCCGGCACATACCCTGTGTAAATTGCTCGACCCCTGCCCTGGGCACAGTATCCGGGTCGTGAATGTGACACATCCGGAATACCTTATCCGGATGGCATCGTTGCTCAAAGCGCAAAGAACAACGGCGCTACTCATGCGCGGCACCGAAGGGGAGCCCTTTGCCAACCCCAAACGTCGACCGGAATTGTCAGGGTTTCATGGCAGCGAAACCGTCCCCCTGTACTCAGCCGAAGATGGGGGCTCGCCACCAATTCCCGGCTGGCCAGAAAGCAACGAACTGGAAGAGAATGTGGCATTAATCCGCGCCTTGCGCGAGGCACCCAAACAAATCCCCCAGCCTCTGGTCGATCAGGTAGATGCCCTCAAAAGGCTGGCTGCACTGATCTGAAGATCAAGTGTTATCGGGTAGATCCCGGTGCGCAGCCCGGCTGAGGCGATCCTGTATAGCAAGCCACTCAGAATGCTGCGGTAAGGCCTGGACCAGTATTTGCCGGTGCCCACCCCCATCCAGTTCCCGCAGCACGCGATAGAAATCATGCGCGTAATCCATCGGATCGTTAGCCAGGATACGGGTTGAGGCATATTGCCGAACACGTGGCGGGAGGTCATCTGTATCCCGCACAATCGCTGCAACATCTCCGCGAGCTATCTGACGATCTATCATCCCCGCATCGACCACCTTCAGGGGCGTACGCGGTGCGTAATGAGAGGCCAGCGATCCCGATACACGGGGCGCGCGCTCATCTTTCTTTGCATGGGCCTGCACAGTGCGGCCCAAAACCAGGCTCAGTTGCTCGGCCGTGATCGCACCGGGCCGGAGAATGACTGGTAGACCGCGAGAAAGATCGACGATGGTAGATTCAATGCCCACACGACAGTCACCCCCATCCAGAATCAATGCCACTGCATCCCCAAGCTCGTCAGCAACATGCTGAGCGGTCGTCGGACTGATTCTCCCGAATCGATTGGCTGAAGGCGCGGCCAGGCCACCACCCTGTTGGCCTGCAGACCGCCGCGACTCCGCTAACGCCCTCAATAAAGCCAAAGCAACCGGATGTCCCGGCAAACGAATACCGACAGTGTCCTGACCACCTGTCACCACATCAGGCACTGTTAGTGCCTTTTTCAGAATCATCGTAAGCGGCCCCGGCCAGAATGCCTCAGCCAGGGTCCATGCCTCGTCAGGAATCTCGCGCGCGTAATGGGTCAGCAGATCATCAGCGCCCAGATGAACAATCAACGGATGATCTGCCGGTCGACCCTTCGCAGCAAAAATGTGGGCGACCGCCGCCGGATTATCGGCATCCGCTGCCAGACCATAAACAGTTTCCGTGGGGAACCCGATCAACGCCCCCGCGTTGATCAACGAGACTGCCCGGTGAATCGCGTCGGGTGACTGACCCGGGACGATCTCAGGCATCGGGCAGACCGAGGATCTGGCGCGCTTGCATCGCCCGTTCATAAACTTGTTGGGCATCATCACCCACCACCGTGTAATGACCCATCTTGCGACCGGCACGGGGGGTTTGCTTGCCATAGAGATGCAGGCACAAGCCCGGGATTGCCAGTAAAGCGGCCCAGTCCGGTTCACGCTCAATACCCTTGTCAAACCAGAGATCACCCAACAGGTTTACCATCACCGCCGCCGAATGCGCGCGACTATCGCCAAGGGGCATGCCGCACAAAGCACGCACCTGCTGCTGAAACTGGCTCGTGGCACAGGCATCGATCGTGTAATGGCCGCTATTGTGCGGACGGGGCGCCATTTCGTTCACCACCAGCTGACCTCGCGAGACGAAAAACTCAACGCCCAGCGTGCCGACATAACCGAGACAACCCGCCAGCTTCTCAGCGACCTCGCAGGCATCGTCAGCGACACCCACCGAGTTTTGGTCAACTTGCCAGGCGGGGACCACGCTCACATCCAGAATGCCATTGTAGTGGCGGTTTTCTGCCGATGGGAAAGCCTTCACGCTGCCATCCTGCCCACGAGCCAACACGACCGAGATTTCATAATCTAATGGCAGCTTGGCTTCCAGGATGCAGCGCACACTACCGAGAGCGAGCCAGGCTGCTTCAGCCGCAGCGCGATCCTCGACCACCGCCTGTCCTTTACCGTCATAGCCTAGGCGTGCGGCTTTGAGGATTCCGGGGAAAAGATGCGCGGGTGCGGCGCGTAGATCTTCAATCGAGGCAATCTCGGCGAATGGGCCATGCGGCAAACCATGGGTTGCCAGGAAGGTCTTTTCAGCAATACGATCCTGACAGACCGAAACAGCCGCCGCCGAGGGGTGCACCGGTAAGCGCTCCGCCAGAACAGCCAGCGAGTCTGCCGGAACATTCTCAAACTCGGTGGTCACCGCTGCACAACCCGAAGCCAATTCGGCCAAGGCGGTGCCGTCATCATACTCAGCGCATAGGTGACGATCCGCAATCAGACCGGCCGGGCTACCGGGATCCGGATCCAGCACCCAGACCTGATAACCCAGTTCATGAGCCGCCATAACGAAATAGCGGCCAAGTTGGCCGCCACCCAGCACACCCAGCACCGCAGGTGCCGGAATCAAGCATTTCTTCATTAGACTTCCGGCAATTTCATGGCCAGCACTTTGGCTGACTGGGTCTTTCGGAACTGCTGCAAACGATCATTTAAAGCAACATCCTGATTCGCCAGCATCGCGACAGCAAACAACGCGGCATTGGCCGCCCCGGCTTCGCCAATGGCAAAGGTCGCTACGGGAATACCTTTAGGCATCTGTACGATGGAATGCAACGAGTCGACACCCGACAGGGCTTTGGATTGTACCGGCACCCCCAGCACAGGCACCGTGGTCTTGGCTGCCAGCATGCCCGGTAAATGTGCCGCACCACCGGCGCCAGCGATAATGGCCTGCAAGCCCCGTGATCCGGCATTTTCCGCGTAATCAAACAGCAGATCGGGTGTCCTGTGCGCCGATACAACGCGCGCCTCAAACGGCACGCCAAACTCTTTAAGCATGACGGCCGCTGCCTGCATCGTCGGCCAGTCGGAGTCCGACCCCATCACGATACCTACGAGAGGCGATTTGTTGTTCGCAGTCATTGAACAGTCCCTTCGGCAAAGCGTTCCGCTGAGGTCAGCGTATTGGCGAGCAGCATGGCAATCGTCATCGGACCAACACCGCCCGGCACGGGCGTAATAGCGCCGGCAATGGGTTTGACAGCATCAAAGTCGACATCACCACACAGACCTCCACCAGCCTCGGCCGGCAATCGATTGATGCCCACGTCAATCACGAGCGCGCCGGGTTTGACCATATCCGCAGTCACGAATTTTGGTTTGCCAATCGCGGCAACCAGGATGTCAGCCCGGCGGGTATGTTCTCTCAGATCCCGCGTACGAGAGTGACAAACGGTCACCGTACAACCCGCATGCAGCAATAGCATGGCCATCGGTTTGCCAACGATATTAGAACGACCGATGACCACGGCTTCCTTGCCATTGAGATCAACACCGGTTTCAGCCAGTAACTTCATCACACCATAAGGCGTACAGGGAATGAAGCGGGGATCGCCCTGCATGAGGGCACCCACGTTCGCCGCATGAAACCCATCGACGTCCTTTTCGGGGCGAATCGCAGCCAGCACTTCGGCTTCATCAAATTGCGGCGGTAGCGGGAGTTGAACCAGAATACCGTGTACTGCCGGATCCTGGTTCAGTTCGGCAATTTTTTCGAGTACGACACCCGGTGCCACGTTAGCGGGAAACGGGAAATCAAAGGAAAGCATCCCGGCCTCATGGCAGGCCTTGATCTTGTTACGCACATAAACTTGCGATGCCGGATTCTCGCCGACCAGAATCACTGCCAGACCGGGGCGAGTTCCCTGCAGCGCCAATTCATCAGCACGCACTTTGAATTCGGCGCGCAGTCGTTTAGACAACGCAGCGCCATCGAGTATTTGAGCGGTTGTGTGGTTTGCCATAGGCCGTTATTTTACTTCAAACCGCCAGCCAGATACTGTTATACCTTGGGCTGCTACATCTTCGGCCAGCGCTTCAGGATCCGGAGCAATCAGGGTGATCTGCGGACAACGGGCAGCAAAGTTACGGATTCGCATCAGGGGCAATGGACTGCTCCAGGCAAGCAGCAAACCATTACCCTCTGCCAAGGCGATGTCCTCATGCCAGCCGACTCGGATCCATCCTTTTCTGGACGACTCCCGCCTAAATTCACGATTCAGTGAGGAGTTTTCCACTCCCCGTGTCAGTGCAATCTGTCGGATCTGAACCCAGTCTGCATCATTGACCTGCCTGTGCGAGCACCAGGGCACCGAGCTTCCATCCAGCGGGATACCTTCAAACCCAGACCCCCTACCCAACACCACCACCGGCGACACAAATTCCGTGGAATAAGCCCGGGCTTCTGCCATCCAGGGGGCAGCCCGCTGCTCCGGGGCATCATTTAGCTCGAGAACCGGCACCCCCGCATGGCGCAAGGCGCTTCTCCATGCCCCGGCTTGAACGGAATCGCCACGCATCCGGATGAGGCTTTCTGCCTCGGCATATTCATTCAGAAGCTGTTGAGCAACCAGAGTAGGCGACGGTTCAAAGCATGACATGTTGCGATGATGCCACGGTCCGAGCCAGTTACCCCGATGAATGGCTTGACGTGACAGTTGACCCGCTTTACAATTTTCGCATAACAAGATGTTATTTCACATTACAAAACACAAAAAAACGAAACTTGACGCATCCTGACGCCCGAGTTCCGGGTTGTGCGGCGCGGAACACCGCCAAGAAACATCCCGTTATAGTCGGGTCAGGTTGTCATTAACGCGGGTCATCATGGATGCGTATTACCTATCGCATCTGTATCAGGAGGAGATAGCATGTCGGCAGCAAACGAACAGAATCTGGTACCGGGCATAACAAACGATCCGGATCCGCAGGAAACGCGCGAATGGCAAGATGCCCTCAATGGCGTCATCGTTAACGAAGGTGACGAGCGTGCACACTTTCTCATCGAGACGCTCATCGGTCAGGCTCGCAGCAAGGGGGTTGATATCCCCTATTCGGCCAATACCGAATACATCAACACCATCCCTGTTGCACAACAGCCCAAGTATCCGGGAAACCCGGACATGGAAATCAAGATCCATTCCTATATTCGCTGGAACGCCATGGCGATGGTCGTTCGTGCCAACAAACACACCAACGTCGGTGGTCACATTGCTTCTTTCGCCTCAGCCGCCGTTCTCTATGACGTTGGCTTCTCACACTTCTGGCACGCGCCGTCGCCTGAGCATGATGGTGATCTGATTTTCTTCCAGGGCCACTCCGTACCTGGGGTGTACGCCCGTGCCTTCATGCTGGGACGTTTTACGGAAAGCCAGCTTGATCATTTCCGACAGGAAACCACCGGCAAGGGGATCTCCTCCTACCCACACCCCTGGCTGATGCCGGACTTCTGGCAGTTCCCTACGGTATCGATGGGCCTTGGCCCGATCCAAGCGATCTATCAGGCCCGCTTCATGAAGTATCTGGCCAGCCGTGGTCTGATTAATGCAGAGAAGGCAGCACATCGGAAGGTCTGGGCCTTCCTGGGCGATGGCGAAACGGATGAGGTCGAATCCCTGGGTGCCATTGGCATGGCCGGCCGTGAAAAGCTCGACAACCTGATCTTCGTCATTAACTGCAACCTACAGAGGCTTGATGGGCCGGTTCGCGGCAATGGCAAGATCATCCAGGACCTGGAATCGGAATTTCGCGGCGCCGGCTGGAAT
This sequence comes from uncultured Dechloromonas sp., assembly GCA_964604465.1. Taxonomy (GTDB): domain Bacteria; phylum Pseudomonadota; class Gammaproteobacteria; order Burkholderiales; family Rhodocyclaceae; genus Fluviibacter. The sequence continues at coordinate 61,756 of CAZRYZ010000001.1, forward strand.
GTGATCAAGCTGATCTGGGGTACCCATTGGGATGCGCTGTTCCAGCGCGATACTCAGGGCATTCTGAAGCAAAGGATGATGAATCTCTGTGATGGCGAATACCAGACTTTCAAGTCCAAAGACGGGGCTTACGTGCGGGAGCATTTCTTCAACACTCCGGAACTCAAGGCTCTGGTTGCTGATTGGACTGATGACGAAATCTGGCAACTCAATCGTGGCGGCCATGATATCTTCAAAATCTTTGCCGCTTATGATCGTGCCGTTAAGCACAAGGGACAACCGACCCTGATTCTTGCCAAGACCATCAAAGGCTTCGGTATGGGCAAGGCTGGCGAAGCGATGAATACCTCGCACCAGCAGAAGAAGATGGACAAAGAGCAGATTGCCCGCTTCCGCGACCGCTTCTCGCTGCCGGTCAAGGATGAAGAAATCGATACCCTGCCCTACCTGAAGTTTGCCGAAGACTCACCCGAATTCCAGTACATGCGTGATCGCCGGATGGCACTGGGAGGGTTCCTCCCTCAACGTCGGCGCAAAGCCGAGCCGCTTCCGGTACCCGCCCTGGAAAGCTTTGATGCCCTGCTCAAAGCTTCCGGTGAAGGTCGCGAGCTATCAACGACCATGGCCATCGTGCGCATCATGAATATGCTGCTCAAGGACAAGCAGATCGGTAAGAATATCGTCCCGATCGTGCCGGACGAGTCCCGTACGTTCGGTATGGAAGGCATGTTCCGCGCGGTAGGAATCTGGAACCAGGAAGGACAAAATTACGTACCCGAAGACCATGACCAGCTTATGTTCTACAAGGAATCCAAGACTGGACAGGTGCTGCAAGAGGGGATTAACGAGGCAGGTGCCATGAGCGACTGGATCGCTGCCGCAACCTCGTACTCGGTGCATGGCGTCCAGACCATACCGTTCTATATCTGCTATTCGATGTTTGGTCTGCAACGTACGCTGGATCTGTGCTGGGCCGCAGGTGACCAGCGTGCCCGCGGCTTCCTGATCGGTGGCACCGCTGGGCGGACCACTCTGAACGGCGAAGGCCTTCAACACGAGGACGGCCACAGCCTGCTGCTGGCCAACATGATCCCGAACTGTATTTCCTACGACCCCACTTTCCAGTACGAAGTGGCCGTCATCACCCAGGACGGCTTACGCCGCATGCATCAGGATCAGGAAGATGTCTTCTATTATCTGACGGTGATGAACGAGAATTATGAGCACCCGGCAATGCCGGCAGGTGCAGCGCCCGACATCATCAAGGGGATGTACCAGTTCAAAAAGGGCAACCCTTCGAACGGCCCACGGGTCCAATTACTCGGGTCCGGTACGATTTTCCGCGAAGTCATTGCCGCAGCAGAACTGCTGCGCAAGGACTGGGGTGTCGAATCCGACCTGTGGGGCTGCCCGAGTTTTAACGAACTCGCCCGTGATGGTGAGGATGTGGCCCGCTGGAACATGTTGCACCCGACGGACCCACAGCGTGTGTCGCATGTGGAATCAAAACTGGCCGGCACCACAGGCCCGGTCGTGGCGGCAACCGACTACATCAAGCTTTATGCCGAACAAATCCGTCCCTTCATCAAGAAAAGCTTTGTTGCCCTCGGCACCAACGGCTTTGGCCGCTCGGACACCCGCGAGCACCTGCGTGAATTCTTTGAAGTTGATCGACACTGGGTCACGGTGGCCGCGCTAAAGGCATTAGCGGATGAGGGTGCAATTGGCCGCGACAAGGTCGCTGCGGCCATCAGCAAGTATCAACTGGATCCAAACAAACCCAACCCGATGACGGTCTAAGGGGAACAAGAACATGAGTCAACTGATTGAAATTAAAGTTCCCGACATCGGTGATTTCACCGATGTCCCCGTGATTGAAGTTTTCGTGAAGCCGGGCGACGTCATCAAAGTCGATGATGCGCTCGTGACGCTTGAATCCGACAAAGCCACCATGGATGTGCCCGCGTCTGCGGCTGGAGTCGTTAAAGAAGTCCTGGTCAAACTCGGTGACAAAATTGGTGAAGGCACGGTCGTTGTCCGCGTGGAAGCCAGTGATACGGCATCTGCCGAACCAGCAACTGCTTTAGCACCCGCTCCGGAACCAGCAGCCTCGGTGCCCCAGGCAGCAGCACCGGCTGCCGGTGGCGGCATTGTCGACGTCAAGGTTCCTGACATCGGCGACTTCTCAGAAGTCCCGGTTATCGAGGTCTTTGTGAAGCCGGGGGATGTAGTGAATGTCGATGACGCACTCGTCACGCTGGAGTCCGACAAAGCGACGATGGATGTCCCGTCTTCGGCTGCCGGTACCGTGAAGGAAGTCCTAGTCAAACTCGGCGACAAAGTAGGCGAAGGTTCCGTCATCGTACGTCTGGAAAACGGTGGCATCGCGGCAAGTGCACCTTCTGCAACCCCTTTGCCAGCACCGACCCCCTCACCCGCAGCAAGCTTACCCCCTCCTGCTGCTTCAGCCACTACAGCAGAAGCACCGGCGAGCTCTGCCGCGTCCTCATTACCGAGTCTGCCGCTGGGTGGTGTAGTCCATGCCAGCCCAAGCGCCCGTGCTTATGCCCGCGAACTCGGCGTTGATCTGACACACGTTAAACCGAGTGGCCCGAAGAGCCGCATCCTTCGTGAAGACATTACCGGTTTCGTGAAGGGTGCTATGACTACCGGCGTTGTCCCGGGCAAGACGCCCGCCGCTGCCAGTGGTGGTGGAGTGGGTGGTGTATTGGGCGGTGGCCTCGATCTATTGCCGTGGCCAAAGGTCGATTTCGCCAAATTCGGTCCGATCGAGATTCAACCGCTGTCGCGCATCAAGAAGATCTCCGGCCAGAACCTATCACGCAACTGGGCCATGATTCCGGCGGTAA
>CAZRYZ010000002.1:0-56891 GCA_964604465.1 uncultured Dechloromonas sp.
AATCGAGTCGCTCGTCAACGCGCAGCTGACGCCCTATCTCTTTGGGTTCTTCGGGTGGTATGGCATGTGGTTGTTGCAGCTACAGCTCACGCCCTTTGATTACGCGTTGGGCGTATCGCTCATTTTTCTGCCCGCGGGAATCCGGACACTGGCCGTTCTGATTTTCGGGCTGCGGGGCGCCATCGGTGTTTTCTTTGGGTCAGTTGTTTCCACGATCGGGTACATGGGTCATATTGAATCCATGGATCTCCTGAACTGCTGCATCATAGCGGCCGTCTCTGCGTTCTCCGCCTACCTGATGATGCAGATGGTGTGCTGGTGGCGTCGGATCGGCAACGATCTTGATGAGCTGAGCTTTGGCGACATTCTGATCATCGTGTTTTCGCAGGGCATCCTCTCGTCTTCGCTACATCAGCTGATCTATGCCTATCACCCTATCGAGGCGGCTTACGACAATCCGACCCAAGCTGAAGCCTTTCGCCTGTGGGCCGCAATGGCAACCGGCGATATCGTTGGTTCGATGATCCTGATGCTCAGCGCGGTTGCGCTAGTCAACTTTTATCAGCGCCTACGCTATTACGCATCCTGATGCAATTTGCGATCCAGAGGTTGCGGTGCCTCGGCCTCGGGTAGTTCCACACAGACACTGAGTCCGTATTCACCTGGGCCATCCTGCAACGATAGCGTGGCCCCATGGATCTGGGCGATGCGCAGCGCAATCGATAATCCCAGGCCAGTCCCGGGCGCGGTACTGCCATCCAGACGGGTGAACCGGGAGAGTACCCGCTCACGATCGGACACTGAGATCCCGGGCCCCTGGTCACTGACGTTGAGCCGAATGTGGCGCCCGCTCCGCTTGATCGTTACGGCAACAACCGTTTCACGCGGCGAGTATCGGATGGCATTGTCAATCAGGTTACGCAACAGAACGGCCAGTAGCGCCGGCTCCCCGTCAACCCAGGCTGCCGCACCCTGATCCAGCATGCACTCCACCTGTTTCTCCAGCGCCTGCGGTGCCATATCGGCGATCACATCAACGGCAATTTTTCTCAGATCACAAGGCTGGAACTGTTTGGTCAAAGCATCGTTATCCAGACGGGCCATCGTCAGAAGCTGTGTCAGCAAATGCGTTGCTCGGTCGCTGGCTTGAATGACGGATTTGAGGGCTTTTGCCTTTTCTGCCGGCTCCGTCGCCGCCTCTGCCACCTGCGCATACGTCCGCATTACGGCCAACGGGGTTCGCATCTCGTGCGCTGCGTCGGCGGTAAATCGACGCTCCTGTTCAATGGAATCCGCCACACGGCGTAACAGGCGGTTGATCTGTTCGATAATCGGATATAGCTCGGTCGGCACACCGCTGAGCGAAATAGGGTCTAGACGATCGGGCGAACGCTGACCGATTGAAGCTGCCAGACGCTGTAAGGGTCTAAACCGGTTGCGCATCAGAAGCACCAGCCCGACCGCTAGCGTCGGCAGCGCAACGATGAGTGGCGTCAGCAGATGTTTGGCCAATTCTTTGCCAACCGCATTGCGCGCCTCGTAGGTTTCGGCGACCAGAATCCGGTGATGGCTACGCTCATCCCATTTGCTGAAGATTCGCCAGTGTCGTCCATCGATACGGCGATCCGAGAATCCCTTGGATTGATCCGTCAGGGGTTCCTTGGGAGCCGTCGTTGAGCGGGCCAGGATCTTGCCTTTGTCCGACAGGATCTGGAAGGCGACCTTCCGGGCATAGCGATGCGATGGCAACTCTTCGGGGAGATCGCTGGCTTCTTCCCCACTCAGAACCACCAATAGCGCGGCGGTTTGTGCCAGGTGGGCATCAAACAGTTCTTCGGCCTCTGACTCGGCCTCGCGCCAGGCGATCACACTGATGACCAGCCAGACTGCCCCCACAAAAGTCAGCGTCCAGCCCAGCAGCTGTAGCTGCAGGCTGCCACTACTATGGCGTCGCCAGGGTCGGGCAATCATCGCGGAATCAGATAGCCCACACCACGCACGGTCTTGATGACATCACTACTGATCTTTCGACGCAGATGATGCACGTGGACTTCCAGGGCATTGGATTCCACCTCTTCACCCCAGGGATACAGCTTGGATTCCAGCTGGGCGCGTGTCAGCACCTTACCGGCGTTGAGCAGGAGCTCATGCAACAGATCAAACTCACGCGGCGACAGCTCGACAATCCGGTTCTCATAGCGCACTTCACGCGAGGCAGGATCCAGTGTGAGCTGACCAATCTGCATAATGGGCGCCGCAGCGCCTGCTGCACGTCGTACTAAAGCGCGTAAACGTGCTGCAAGCTCACCGAGATCACAGGGTTTGATCATGTAGTCATCAGCACCGGAATCCAGCCCCGAAATGACATCATCAGCACTATCACGAGCGGTCAGCACCAGCACGGGGAATTTTTTCCCTTCAGCTCTAACGCGCTTGAGCACTTCGAGGCCATCCAGCTTAGGCAAGCCCAGATCGAGAACTACGGCGCTAAATGATTCGTGCTGCAACGTTTGCCAGGCGGCCTCGCCATCCTTGACCCACTCCGGCTGAAACCCTGCCTGTTGCAAACCGGTCTGCAATCCTTCGCCCAGCATGGGGTCGTCTTCGACGATCAGAATTCGCACTTCATTCTCCCGCGATTTGTGATGGAAAGCTGTTTGCCACAGTATGCCCGAAGTTGGTGATCAGGGTAGTAACGCGGGCAACTGGCTGGTCAGCAACGCCCAGATAAACCAGATAAGCCCCGCGACCAGCAGTGCGGCGACAATCCACAACGGATAACGAATCGCCTGTTCAGGCTGTCCGAGCTTGTAACCGGTGGCCATGGAACGCGCCAGATTCTCACGATGCAACAGACTGGAGACCACCACGCCCCCCACATGCACGCAGATGACTGCGATCAAGGCATTAACGATACCCTCATGTAGATCACCGATCCAGTCACCATAATCGCTAAAGCTGGCCCATCCCGTTAGTACCGTCAGCAACCCTAGGCCGATCATGGCAAGGATTGCCCAGGCACCCGCGGGATTATGGCCGACAAAGTGCTTAGGGTGACGGGTCATCAGGCTTCCCACATACTGCATGACGACTTTGCGTCCCCTGACGAAATTGGTGAAGCGGGCGTAACGCGTGCCAACAAGACCCCAGATCAGACGAAAGAGAAGCAGGGCACCAAACACATACCCTGCTGTGACGTGCCAGAGCTGTAATCGCTCGGACTCACTCGTGAGATAGGCGATCACGAAACACAACACCAGTAGCCAGTGAAAAGTACGTGTTGGCGCATCCCAGACCAGAATCTTTCTTTGCAATGGGGCAGTTTCTGGTGAGCTTACTGCCGCAAGCGATACCTGATCAATCGCCATGGCGCCACCCGGCCGGTATTTTTAAAGTCCGCTCGCTATAGTCGCCCTTCTCAGCCTGGGTATGGCAACCCGCACAGTTGCTGAATGCCTGGCCTTTAGGCGGCGTACTCCCGTGCTCCTTGGTAAACCAAGCTGTCTTTGTTAGCCGAGCCGTCGGATCTGCCGGTGCATTCTTTGCTTTGGTCGCTGCATTCGCGGTCAGGTAATGGAGAATGGCCTGATTAGCCGATGCATCCACTGAGGCATCCGATCCGTAATGCCGATCTAGCGTACGCATCTGGGTTTCCCAACCCGCAGCCGTCATACGTTGCGGCGGATAAGGCACGTGACAGCTGCCACATTCCTCGGTGTACTGCGCAGGGTAGGGCCCATACTGGTGGCTCCCCGAATGCGCGGTTGCAGCACCTGCTAAAAACAGAATGGCTAGCAGAACCCCCCGGACTAATCGCCTATAGATCTGATCAACCAGTTTCATGATTTCACCGTTAGCAAGTAGGTCAAGACATTGCCCTTTTCTTCGGGAGTGCATTCCCGCTTGAGCACGTCATTACAGTTGCGCTTGAACCATTTGTTCACTTTGGCCGGGTCCGTAAAGCGGTCGGGGTTGGCGTTGGGTGACAGCGGTTTAATGACCTTGCCGGTGACCGCATGCTTGCCTGTGGCTGCAGGATTATCGGTATGGCAGCTGGCACAACTCCAATCGCCACCATGAGGGTTGCGGAAAAATGTCTCGCCCGCACTCGCACTAAAGCCCTTGAAGTTCGGGTTTTGTGACTTGGCTGCTTGCCGGTACTCTTCAAGAAACTGCTGGGGTGTTTCTGCCACGGCTGGTGCGGCCAACAACATCATCGACACCAGGCTCAGGGCCATACGAACACATGCGGAAAAGGGTTGATGCATAATTGTCTCCAAGAAACTGCCTCGCATTCTGCCAAAGCTTGATTAGCGCAAGCTTAAATCAACCCTGTTTTCTGAAGGGATAAAGATGAAACATACCTTATCGCGTATTTCTGGGTTCTGGCTTCTGGCGTTTTTGTTCACGGGAACCACCATCTGGACGACCCCTGTGCAGGCTCAGGCACCCCTGCCCACGGTTTCGGCCATTGACCTCAACCGCTACGCCGGTCGCTGGTTCGAGATCGCCCGCTTACCCATGTGGTTTGAGCGTAATTGCCTGGACGATATTTCGGCAACGTATACCTTGCGACCCGATGCACGCATTGATGTAGTGAACCGCTGCCGCACCGAGAAGGGATCGATCAGCGCCCAGGGGATTGCGGAAGTTCCCGATTCGGCCCATCCGGGGCAATTACGCGTGCGTTTTGCGCCCGACTGGCTGGCCTGGTTGCCAGCCGTCTGGGGTGACTACTGGATCATCGAGCTGGATCCTGAATATCGCTGGGTCATGGTAGGCGCCCCCAGCCGGGATTATCTGTGGATCCTTGCCCGGTCACCACAGCTTGATCCGGCAATTGTCTCGCGCCTAAAACAATCGGCCACGGCATTGGGCTTTGATGTCAGCCCGATGATTCACGTCACGAATGATTCAACTCTTGGAAAGACAGAATCATCAGCACGCGATTAGACTGAGTCGATCTGCTCCAGCCGGATCTGCGCCCAAGCGCGAATGGCAGTCTGTTCTTCGGATGCCAGGCGATCGAGGTTTTTGTAAGCCATAGCCATCCGAGGATTAGCGCGCAGCATGGCATCATGGCGCATTAGAAAATCCCAGTAGAGCGTTGTAAAGGGGCAAGCCTTGGGCCCGGTACGGGCCTCCGGACGGTAGACACAACCCTTGCAGTAATTGCTCATCCGTTTGATGTACGCCCCTGAAGCAATGTAGGGCTTGCTGGTCATGCGACCACCGATTGCAAAGAGCGCCATGCCCAACGTATTGGGTTCTTCGACCCAGGCGATGGCATCGACATAAACCGCCAGATACCAGTCTGCCACGGCCCGGGGGTGCAACCCGGCCAGCAAGGCAAAGTTTCCGGTCACCATGAGTCGTTGAATATGATGGGCGTATCCGAACTCAAGCGTCTGGGTAATGGCCGCCTTCAGGCAGGCCGCCCCGGTCTGGCCAGTCCAAAACCACTGGGGCAAAGGCTGGGCTGCATTCAATGCGTTGGCCGTTGGCCATGCGGACTCATGTCGCCAATAGACGCCGCGCACAAATTCACGCCACCCCAGAATCTGCCGGACGAAACCTTCAACCGCCGCTAGGGGAGCCGCCCCATTCAGATAGGCCGCTTCAGCCTCAGCAATCACATCCCGAGGATCTAAAAGCTTCAGGTTCATTGCAGCCGCCAGCAATGAATGCCAGAGGAAAGCCTCACCCTGCCACATGGCATCCTGCCACTGACCAAAAGATGGCAACCGGTGAGCAATGAAATCATGCAAGGCTGCTCGAGCCTCATCTGGGGTGACCGGCCAGGCGAAGTCCGCCAGCGACCCAGGGTGTTCGGGGAAAACCTGTTCCACATCCCGCATCACGGATTGCGTGATCACATCGGGCGCAAATCGGACTGGGAGCGGCACGGGTGGCGGCCCATTTTTGCCAAAGCCGGAACGATTCTCGGCATCGAAATTCCACTGTCCACCCACGGGCAGATCATCACGCATCAACACCCCGGTTCGACGACGCATCCAGCGATAGAAGAACTCCATGCGCAAGTTGTCCGTCGAACGCTCCCCGCGTTGCGCCCAACGCTCGAACTCATCCCGGGCACAGAGGAAGTGCGGGTCAGGCAACACCGTCAGCGGTTTTTGCAACCGCTGCGCACAATCGACCAGCGCCCGAGCGAGTCTTGCATCACCGGGTTCCAGCACACTAATCGTACTCACCTCAGGGTGATGCAACACAAAGTCTTCGAGCACCTCTGACAGGCTGTGGAGTGAATGGGTGCCCAGCAGCAGATAGGTCAGTCGGCAACGATTACGCCAATGCGCCGCAAAATGACGCATGGCTGACAGAAATAAGGTGGTCCGCGCCTTGTGGCTCCAGACATGGGTGGACTCTTCCGCCACTTCGGCCATGAGCACAAAATCATCTGGCGTTACCCCTGACAACAGGGGATGCGGGTCCGGGTGCAGCTGATCACCCAGCACCAGAAACAGTCTAGGCTTCTGGCGCATATTTAGTCAGCGAGGTTGTAGCGCCTGGTATGCCCCATCATGGAACACCAGTGGCGCCGGATCAGGATCCGCCGCAAAACGGGACACGCGTCCCAGATAAAGGCGATGATCACCGCCCGCCAGTTGCTGGAAATTATCGACCTCGAACCAGGCACAGCATCCGGCCAGCAATGGCACACCGCTCAGGCCTGGCGCCCAGGCAACCGCATCAAACGGGCGCTCCAGGGAGGAGGCAAACAGATCGGAGACGTCCGCCTGCGCTACCGAAAGCACATTGATCGCATAACGCGTGGTGGTATCAAAGGTTGCCAGGTGACGGGAGGTCAACTGCAAACTCCAGACCACCAGGGGCGGCTCCAATGACACGGTGTTAAACGAACTCACGGTCAACCCGATTGCAACCCCATCGGCATCCAATGCCGTGATAACCGCAACCCCTGTGGCAAAGCGACCAAGCGCCCCACGCAGATCCTGCTGGGCAACGCCGGTTGGTCGTGCCTGCTCAAAAGGAAATGGTTCAGGATTCTCAATCATGTCAGGGGCAATTGGGGGCCAGGATGCGTACCTGGCACGCATACGTTAGGATGGGCACGAATTATACCGCTCGTACCAGCCCCCCTTCCCTGAGAGCAAGCCGTTCTTTTATGTTTCCTCACTCCAGCAACACGGATGCCCACAGTCAATTTGCCCGCAGCCTGATCCGCTGGCAAAAAAAGCATGGTCGCCACGATCTGCCGTGGCAGCAGACCGCCGATCCGTATCGGGTATGGCTATCGGAAATCATGCTGCAACAGACGCAGGTCCAAACCGTCATTCCCTATTACGCCCGGTTTCTAGATGCCTTTCCCACGGTCGCTGCCCTCGCGGCCGCCCCCAGCGAGGCCGTTCTAACCCGCTGGGCCGGCCTCGGTTATTACGCACGAGCGCGTAATCTTCACGCCTGCGCCCGACAGATTGTTGATGACCATGGCGGTGTCTTCCCGGCGGATCCGCAGATCTTAGCCACACTTCCCGGTATCGGGCGATCGACGGCTGCAGCCATTGCCGTGTTTGCCTTTGGCCATCGTGCCGCCATTCTGGATGGCAACGTGAAACGTGTATTCTGCCGGGTCTTCGGAATCGAAGGCGTGCCCACAGCCAGCGCCGTCGACAAATTACTCTGGTCGCTGGCCGAATCGCTGCTCCCCAAAAAAGACATCATCCCCTACACGCAGGGGCTCATGGATCTTGGCGCCACCTGCTGTACCCGGACAAAGGCACGCTGTGAGGTTTGCCCGATGGCTGCGTTCTGCGTGGCTAAAAGGACCGACCGGGTCACGGAGTTGCCGCATCGAAAGCCCAAAAGTGCGTTGCCGGTGCGTACCGCACAGATCTGGCTCATTCGCGATCAGCATCATGTGTGGCTGGAGCGTCGCCAGGCTTGTGGGATCTGGGGTGGTCTCCTCAGCCTGCCGCAGGCCGACTCGGTGCGTCTGCCTGCCTCAGCGATTGCCTTATCGGGAACCACTGTTCGCCACAAGTTCACCCACTTTGAATTGCGCGCCGAGATCAGCCGCTATCTGGTCCGCAGTGCACCCGTGTCCCTGGATCGTTACCGTGAACTCGAGGCCTATCCACTCAGCGAGGCGGAAGAACTGGCCCTGCCAACGCCATGGCGCAAACTGCTCATGGCCGAGCGGGATCAGCCCCTTGAGGTCCGGCAACAAACCAGGCCACAATCAAGCCGTTAAGTGCACCAAACAGCAATGCGGCACCGGTAAACAGGGGCGCCAGAACCCAGACACCCGGGCTAGGCACCAACCATAGGCGAACGATGAGTAACTGCATTGTCATGTGGGCAATTGCCGCCAGAATAGACAGGGTAAGCGGACCAAACCAGCCGGGCATTCGCCGCACCAGCCGTTGTGCCGGGTAGAGCATAGCCAGCGAGGCCAATGCTCCCCCCAACGACAACACAAAGCCCGGCGCCAGAAATTGACCGATCAGCAGGCTCACAGCCAGCACCCGGAGCAGCGTTACCCAGGCGGCGGTCACCCAGTCGTAACGCAACAGCACCAATAGCGTAATGATGTTAGCCAGACCCGGTTTTACCCCGGGAAGCGGACTGGGCACCGCCGACTCCACCAGGGCGATGGCGATCGCTGCCGCTGTCAGGCGCGCAATGCGATGGTCATCCGCCGTAAGCGTCAACGTTCGCATTTAGTAGGCCATAGATTCATACGCTGGCTGCCCCCCGGTCAAAGACAGGCTGACATGGTTTGGCGCACAAAGCGCCATCTCACCTGGTCGCGTCAGCCAGCCCTGCTTGACACAGTATTGGCGTGGGCCCGGGTCGCTGACAACCCGAGCTCGCCCCGATTCAATGCGGATCACGGTCGGACCCAGAGCACCCAGCACGCTGACCGTGCGCGTCTCGGTTAAAGGATAAGCTGCCACCAACACGCCATCGCGACGCACCTGCGCCTGCTCTGCCGGGCCTGACTGCCAGAGTGCGATTGATAACGACAACCAGCCAACCAACCCGGCCAGCAGCACGCAAACATCACCGGGCAGCAGCAGTCTGATTAGCGGGTAGCGTTGGAACCAGTTCACGGTGGCGAACCAGCACATCAGGCCGGTCGGCAAATTGAGTTGCCAGCCATTCAGTCATCCAGACGGAACGGTGCTGACCCCCAGTGCAGCCAATCGCCACCGTCAGATACGAGCGGTTATCGTGGCCATATTTGGGCAACCAGGTTTTAACAAAGCAGGCAATTTCTTCCCGCAGCTGCAGGGCGTCCGGCTGTGCTTCGAGGAAAGCCGCCACCGGGGCATCTTTGCCAGTTAACGGCCGTAGCGCCGGATCATAATGTGGGTTGGGCAGGCAACGCACATCGAACATCAGGTCAGCATCCCGCGGCACACCGTGCTTGAAACCAAAAGACTCGAACACCAGCGTCAGACCGTCCTGACTATCCACCTTGAGGAAATCCCGGATCCAGGCACGCAGCACAGCCGGTTTCAGGTGGCTACTATCCAAACGATGCCCCATTTCGGCCACGGGCTCAAGCAACGCACGCTCGTGCCGCAACGCCTCGGCCAAGGTCATGGTTTCACTGGTCAGCGGATGTGCCCGACGCGTTTCGGAAAAGCGCTGAATCAACGTCTCATCATCGGCATCAAGGAACAGCACACTCACCCGGGCATCGCGGCGGAGATCTTCCAGTGCCTGGGGGAGTGCCTCCAGCGAACGGCCACTGCGCACATCCACCGCCACCCCGATCCGCGAGTAGCCATCACGACGCAGATGTCCCACGAGCACCGGCAGCATATCGGCCGGCAGGTTATCGACACAGTAATAGCCCGCGTCCTCGAGCACGGCGAGGGCGATCGATTTACCGGAGCCGGAGAGGCCGCTGATCACGACGAGTTCCATAGTGGTTTCAGTATAGCTGGGGAATGCGCCATAATGGTGACGATCTGTTGATAGAGAGGCTTTGCCTTAGGTGCCCCATGAAACTCCTCGACCTGCCGTTCCTGGCCGAGATCACCACGATCCGCCGCGACATTCATGCCCACCCCGAACTGGCTTTTGAAGAAAGTCGGACAGCCGATGTGGTGGCACGCGCCCTCGAAAGCTATGGCATCGAAGTGCATCGTGGTCTCGCAGGCACTGGCGTTGTCGGCGTGATCAAAGGCACCCAGGGCACCAGCTCTCGCATGGTAGGGTTGCGCGCCGACATGGACGCACTTCCCATGCCAGAGCTCAACGAATTCCCGCACCGCTCGCGCCATGCCGGCAAGATGCATGCCTGTGGCCACGATGGCCATACCGCGATGCTGCTCGGTGCGGCGCGGTATCTTTCGGAGTACCGAGATTTTGATGGCACCGTTGTGCTGATCTTCCAGCCCGCCGAAGAAGGTGAGGGGGGTGCTCGTGTCATGATCGAACAGGGTCTCTTTAAGCAGTTTCCCGTCGAAGCCGTCTTCGGTTTACATAACTGGCCCGGTTTACCGGTCGGTCAGATGGCGATCATGCCCGGGCCCGTCATGGCCGGTACCTGCGGTCTGGAGATCTTAATTCGCGGCCATGGTTGCCACGCGGCTATGCCGCATCAGGGCGTCGATACTATCCTTGTGGGTACAGTAGTCGTCCAAGCGCTGCAAAGCGTGGTCTCACGCAATCTGCACCCCTGCGAAGCAGCTGTAGTCTCGGTGACGCAGTTCCATGCGGGCGATGCCTGGAACGTAATTCCCGAAGATGCGGTCTTACGTGGCACGATTCGCACCTTCAAACAGGAGGTCCAGCAGCTGGTCGAGACGCGCATTCAGGAAATCTGTACCGGCATTGCCGCTACCTATGGCGCACAGATCGAGGTACGTTTCGAGAGCCGCTACCCGCCCACGGTGAACAGCCCCGCTGAGGCGCATTTCTGCCAGCAGGTCGCCGCAGAGTTGCTGGGTGGGTCTCACGTCGTCAAGGATGCCCTGCCGTCGATGGGCGCCGAAGACTTTGCCTACATGCTCCTCGAAAAACCGGGCTGCTATGTGTGGCTTGGCAATGGCCCGGGCGAGGGGGGCTGTACGCTCCACAACCCGCACTACGACTTCAACGACGATATTACCGCCATTGGCATCAGCTACTGGGTCCAACTGGCCCGCGATTTTTTAGCTAAATGAGTCTGGCGCGCTAATTTAGTAAGCGGCGGCACGCAAATCTGCGGTCGCCACCGAAACCCGCTGTTGTTTCTGCATGAATTCGAGCAGCACAAAACTACGCTGTTCCCCATCAGCGATCTCGAACACGCCTTCCAGGCCAACGAGTGGCCCCGCAACAATCTGCACACCATCCCCCGCAGCAAAGAGCGTCTCCCGGATCTCCTGCGTCCGCTCCCGGATCGCATCAATCACCGGATCTGGCACCGCCGCATAGGTTTGCCCGAAGCGCACCATGCCAGCCACCCCCAGCGTTGAGCGGATGGGTCCCCAGTTGTCGTTACCCTCTTCGAGATGCAAAAACAGGTAGCGCGGAAACAGCGGCTCCAGCTTCTTAAGCAACTTGCCCCGCTGCAGCCGCTCCACCTCAATGAGGGGTAGATAAGTCTCATAACCCTGGCGCACAAGGTTCTCCAGCGCCCGCGCTTCATTGCGGGGTTTACTCTGTACAAGGTACCAGGTGCGAGCCATAGCCCAGCATTTTAACCATAGTGTTTTTTGACGCTCCAACCCATTGATTTACTTGACGCAAGCCGCCCGGACCCGTATCGTTTGGGCTTGAAATACAAGCCACGCGCCGATTTGAGCTCCTCAGCTTGCGGGCGCGCTAATAAATACTGCTAAAGCGATGGGATATCGAACACCCGCCGCTTGCAGCCCCGCTGACCGGCGGGTTTGTTTTTTAAGAAGATGTTGGCCATGACTGCATTGCAATTGAAGCCCCAGCCTCAACCCGATCGTACCGAAGAGGTGTTGTCCCATCTGAAAGAGCGCGTTCTCGTGCTCGATGGCGCCATGGGTACCATGATCCAGAAGCACACCCTCACCGAGGCCGACTTCCGGGGTGAGCGCTTTGCTACGCATGCACACGATCTGAAAGGCAACAATGATCTGTTGCTTCTGACGCGTCCGGATGTCATCCAGGGGATTCATGAGGCCTATCTGGCGGCCGGTGCCGACATCATTGAAACCAATACCTTCAACGCAACCCGCCTGTCGCAATCCGATTACAAGCTCGAAGACATCGTCTACGAACTCAACTATGCCGGCGCCGCCATCGCCCGCGCCGCCTGCGACAAATACACGGCACAGAATCCGGCCAAGCCGCGCCTAGTTGCCGGCGTGATTGGTCCGACGTCACGCACGGCGTCCATCTCACCGGATGTGAATGATCCTGGTGCGCGCAATGTGACTTTCGACGAGTTGGTTACCAACTATATTGAGGCCGCCAATGGCCTGATCGACGGCGGCACCGACATCCTGCTCATCGAGACCGTGTTTGATACGCTCAACGCCAAAGCCGCCATCATGGCGGTCGAGCAGGTCTTTGAGGCGCGTGGTCGCCGCTGGCCCGTGATGATTTCGGGCACGATCACCGATGCATCGGGGCGCACCCTGTCAGGACAAACTGCGGAGGCCTTCTGGACCTCGATGTCGCACGCCCGTCCCATCTCGATGGGTCTGAACTGCGCGTTGGGCGCCAAAGAGCTACGCCAGCACGTGGAAACCCTGTCGCGCATCTGCCCGACGTATATCTCCGCTCACCCGAACGCCGGGCTGCCCAACGCCTTTGGTGGTTACGATGAAACACCGGAGATGCTGGCCGAGGACATCCGCGAATGGGCCGTGCATGGCCTCGTGAATATTGTTGGTGGCTGCTGTGGCACCACGCCGGAACATATCCGTGCCATTGCCGATGCGGTAGCGGGGGTCAGCCCGCGCCAACCCGCCGAGGTACCTCACCGCTTGCGGCTTTCCGGCCTAGAGCCCTGCGAGATTGGCTCGGAATCCTTCTTCGTGAATGTGGGTGAACGCACCAATGTCACCGGCTCACGCGCTTTCGCCAAGATGATTCTGGAAAGCCGCTTCGACGACGCCCTGGCGGTCGCCCGCCAGCAGGTAGAGAACGGTGCTCAGGTCATTGATATCAACATGGACGAAGCCATGCTGGATTCGGAGGCAGCCATGGTGCGCTTCCTGAATCTGATCGCCTCGGAGCCAGATATCTCCCGTGTGCCGATCATGATCGACTCGTCGAAATGGTCGGTCATCGAAGCAGGTCTCAAATGCATCCAGGGCAAGGGCATTGTCAACTCGATCTCGATGAAAGAGGGCGAGGCCGAATTCTTACGACAGGCGCGCCTAGCGCGTCAGTATGGTGCCGCCGTCATCGTCATGGCCTTTGACGAAAAAGGCCAGGCCGACACCTTCGCCCGCAAAGTCGAAATCTGCGAACGCGCCTACAAGCTTCTGGTTGCGAACGGTTTCCCGCCTGAAGACATCATCTTTGATCCGAATATTTTCGCCATCGCCACGGGCATTCCCGAGCACGATGGTTATGCCGTGGACTTTATCGAAGCCACCCGCTGGATCAAGGCACATCTCCCCCATGCCAGTATTTCTGGAGGCGTTTCGAACGTCTCGTTCTCGTTCCGTGGCAACGATCCTGTACGCGAAGCCATTCACACGGTCTTCCTTTACCACGCTATTCAGGCGGGGATGACCATGGGCATCGTCAACGCCGGCCAGCTTGGCGTCTATGACGAAATTGATCCCGAGCTCCGTGCCAAGGTCGAAGACGTGGTGCTCAACAAGCACGCCGGTGCCGGGGACGCGCTAGTGGAGTTCGCGCAGAATGTGAAGGGTACCGCCAAAGAGCGCATTGAAGATCTGGCCTGGCGCAGCTGGCCTGTCGAAGAGCGCCTGAGTCATGCGCTGGTCAAGGGCATCACGGACTACGTTGTCGCTGACACCGAGGAGTGTCGCGCAGCGCTGGCCGCCGTCGGCCAACCACCGCTGGCCGTGATTGAAGGCCCGCTCATGAGCGGGATGAACACCGTCGGCGATCTGTTTGGCGCCGGCAAGATGTTCCTGCCACAAGTCGTGAAATCTGCCCGCGTCATGAAGCAGGCCGTGGCCCATCTGGTGCCGTTCATCGAAGAGGAAAAGGCCCGATCAGGCGCTGCTGCCAAGGGCAAGATCGTCATCGCCACTGTGAAGGGTGACGTACACGATATCGGCAAAAACATCGTCGGTGTGGTACTCGGCTGTAATGGCTATGAAGTGGTCGACCTCGGAGTCATGGTGCCCTGTGATCAGATTCTCAAAGCGGCGATCGAACACGAAGCGCAGGTCATTGGCCTCTCTGGTCTGATCACGCCGTCGCTGGAAGAGATGACGCACATCGCCAGCGAAATGACGCGTCAGGGTTTTGATATTCCGCTCATGATTGGTGGCGCGACCACCAGTCGCGCGCACACCGCCATCAAGATCGCGCCGAACTACGAACATCCTGTGGTCTATGTGCCGGATGCGTCGCGCGCCGTGGGCGTGGTATCGAACCTGCTATCTGCGGATCAGGAAAAGGCCGCCAACTACCGCGCCGAGCTTGCCGCCGATTATGAAAAAGTCCGGCAGCAGCACGCCAATAAGAAGGGCATGGCCCTGGTCTCGCATGAGGCTGCCCAGGCCAATGCCTTTGATGCCTTTACCGGCGACTATGCGGGCTACCTACCCGTGGCACCCAATCAGACCGGTATCCAGGTTGTTGAACCCAGCCTGGATGAACTCGTGCCGTATATCGACTGGAGCCCCTTCTTCCAGACCTGGGATCTGACGGGGTCTTTCCCGGCCATTCTGGAAGACAAGGTGGTAGGCGAAACGGCGCAACAGGTCTATGCCGATGCCCAGGGGATGCTTAAGCAGCTCGTAGCGGAAAAGTGGCTGAAACCCCGTGGCGTCTTTGGCCTGTTCCCGGCCAATCGCGTCGGTGACGACATTGAAATCTATACGGATGACAGCCGTCAACACGTAGGCATGATCTGGCACAACCTGCGCCAGCAACAAGAGCGCCCCGCCGGCAAGCCGAATCAATCTCTGGCTGACTTTATCGCAGAGAAAAAACCGACTGGCACCACGCCTGACTGGATCGGCGGTTTTGCAGTCTCCTGCGGTGAGGGCATCGAGCCCCACGTCAAGAAATTCGAAGCCGAACACGACGACTATCGGGCTATCATGCTCAAGTCGTTGGCTGACCGCCTGGCCGAAGCCTTTGCCGAATGGCTGCACCGTGAAGTCCGCATGACGTACTGGGGCTATGCCGCAGATGAACAACTCGATAATGCTGCACTGATCAAGGAGGCCTATCGCGGGATCCGTCCGGCGCCGGGTTACCCCGCCTGCCCGGATCATCTGGCCAAGCGCGGTCTGTTCGAGTTACTCGACGTGCCCAAGCGTGCGGGCATGACGCTCACCGAATCCTGCGCCATGTGGCCGGCCGCCTCAGTATCCGGCTTCTATCTGGCGCATCCAGCGGCTCAATACTTTGCGGTCAGCAAAATCGGCAATGATCAGCTAGAAGACTTTGCCCGTCGTTGTGGCCTATCAGTCAATGAGGCTAAGCGCTGGCTGGCGCCCATTCTGTAACACTTACTTGGGAAAGTCTTTCGGGGCTTCCCAGGTAATTTCCTTTTTCTCACGCGAAGCCTGCCCCAGCATCTTGATGAAGGGTTGCGCCCTTACGGAGAGCCCGACCAGCTCATGCGGCTCGATCCCAACCTCCGGAATTGGCTGATCATCACGAGCCAATCCGGTTTCTTTCAGACGCTTTTCGTAATCTATTAGGCTACGCAAATTTTCTAGCGCTGAGGGCATTTGGTCCACGGTAATAACACCGCGCTGAGTTGGCGACTTGCCGATCACCGTCAGTAGCGCCCGCGCCACATCGTCAAACATCAGCAGATTGGCCGTCGCCCGAGAAGAAAACCGAACCAGCATAACCACCCCTTCCTGTTGAACCCGGGTACACCCTACCCAGCTCCTTTATAATACGCCATACCCCAATCGTGAATAAAAACAGAGGATTAAGACCATGCACATCCTTGAGCCGCTCTTCGAACAGAACCGTATCTGGTCGGAAAAGACCCAAAACGAAAATCCCGAATTTTTTAGCGATCTCGCGAGGCTTCAGCAACCGGAGTATCTGTGGATCGGCTGCTCGGATTCGCGCGTCCCCGCGAATCAGATCATGGGCCTCAAGCCAGGTGAGGTCTTTGTCCATCGCAACATTGCCAACGTGGTCGTTCATAGTGATCTGAACTGCCTTTCGGTGGTGCAATACGCTGTGCAGGTGCTGCGCG
Organism: uncultured Dechloromonas sp.; assembly: GCA_964604465.1. Lineage (GTDB taxonomy): Bacteria > Pseudomonadota > Gammaproteobacteria > Burkholderiales > Rhodocyclaceae > Fluviibacter. The sequence continues at coordinate 16,337 of CAZRYZ010000002.1, forward strand.
TCAAACATATTCTCGTTGTGGGTCACTATGGCTGTGGCGGCGTCAAGGCAGCACTGGATGGTCTGCGGATCGGTCTGGCTGATAACTGGCTGCGCCACATCCATGATGTGCGCCAGAAGCACCAGGCGATTCTGGACGAGTGCCCCGAAAGCGAACGTCATGATCGACTTTGTGAGCTGAACGTGATTGAGCAGGTACTCAATCTGGCGCAATCGACGGTGATGTACGACGCCTGGACCTCGGGCCAGCAGATTGCCGTGCACGGACTGATTTACGGGCTGCAGGATGGCATCGTGCGCAATCTGAACATCTCGGTGCACAGCATTAACGCCATCTGTCCGGCATACAACCACGCGCTCAGCGCCTACAACACTGAAGCCTGATTACCATGACCGTACCGGCATTCGTCAGCCTGCGTAAAACGCTACTGGCGGGTGCCATCGGCAACGCGATCGAGTTTTACGACTTTATTGTCTACGCCTATCTGGCCGGGTACTTTGCGGCTCACTTCTTTCCCACTCATGATCCGGTCGCCGCTCTTCTGGCTAGCTACGGTGCCTTTGCTACCGGCATGATCATGCGCCCGGTGGGCGCCATTCTATTTGGCAATATCGGGGATCGGATAGGGCGTAAAGCGGCGCTCCAACTCTCTGTGCTGCTGATTGCCGTCCCGACGCTGATCATCGGCCTCCTGCCCACCTATGCCAGTATCGGCCTCTGGGCACCGGCGCTGCTCATCCTGATGCGCATGCTACAAGGCCTGTCGGTGGGGGGCGAGTACTCATCCTCGATAGTCTTTCTCATCGAGCACGCACCCAGGAAGCGTCGGGGTCTGGTCGGCGGGTTCAGTCCGATGGGCGCCTTCGGAGGGCTGCTGCTGGGTACCGGTGCCAGCTTTCTCTGTACGGCCATGCTCGGCAAAGACGTCATGACCGACTGGGGCTGGCGCGTGCCATTTCTGTCGAGCATTCTTCTCACCGGTGTTGGGATCTGGGCGCGGCGCTCACTGGGGCATGAAATCATGCAGCGCAAAGACATGCTGCAGTCACCGGTGAGAACGGCCTTTCGTGATTATTGGCGCCCCATGTTGGCCATTGCACTGGCCAACACCGCCACAGGGATCGTCTCGTTTGTCGGCTTCATGTATGCCGTGCCATGGATGACCAAGCTGACGGGAATCAGCACCACCACTGCTCTGGCGATCAATCTGCTGAGCTTACTCCTCGTTAGCCTGTTGTCGGTTGCGGGTGGCTGGCTGGGTGATGTCTTTGGCAAATTAACGATCACCCGACTCGGTGTGCTCATTCTCCTGCTGGGTGCCTGGCCGGCCTTCGAGCTCTTTGCCAGCGGGCAACTTACTCTGATGATGCTGGGCGGACTGCTGCTCGCTATTGGCCAGGGCTTCTATCTCGGCCCCCTGTCTGCCAGCATGGCGACCCTCCTGCCGCATAAGGTTCGCGTGACTGGCCTCTCTTTCGGCTACAGCCTCGCCGTCGGTGTCTTTGGCGGATTAGCGCCGATGTTCACCGAGTTTCTGATTGCCCGTTTTCACCTCACCATGGCGCCAGCCATGGTCATCATGCTCGGGGCACTCGTGTCGCTGCTCACGCTCTGCCTGCACCCACTCTGGCGGCATAACGATGGACAGCTGCCGGAAGATCCGCCCGCCAGTGCTGTGGCCAATTCCTGAGCGATGCAAGTCGGCATTGATCTCGGCGGTACCAAGATCGAGGCAGCGGTGCTTGATGACACTGGCGGCTTCTGTTTCCGCAAACGCGCTGCCACGCCGAGAGGCGAATACCTGGCGACCCTGGAAACCATCGCCAGCCTGATCGATGATGCCGAGTCAGCACTGAATGAGCCTTGTGCGAAGGTCGGCGTCGGCCATCCGGGCTCCGTCAATCCAAGCACGGGGGATATCCGTAATGCCAATTCAACCTGTCTGAATGGCCAGCGATTGGAGGCAGATTTACGCGCGCGTCTCAATCGCCCTGTGGTCTTAGCCAACGATGCCGACTGCCTGACGCTCTCCGAAGCAACCGATGGAGTCGCCCGGGCTTATACCACCGTGTTCGGTGTCATTCTGGGTACCGGCGTCGGAGGGGGTTGGGTGATCAACGGACAGTTGATCCGGGGACCGAATGGCCTGAGCGGTGAATGGGGTCATAACCCGCTTCCGGCCAGCTCCATAGCCGAACTTCCCGGACCACCTTGCTACTGCGGTAAATCCGGCTGTATTGAGGCGTGGTTATCCGGCCCGGGGCTGTTGGCCGATTACCATCGGTCGGTTGAATCGGATGGTTTGCTATTGACCGATGCCCAGCAACTGGTCACAGCCGCCGCTCAGGGCAATGAGCTGGCGCAGGGTGCCCTCGAGCGACATACCGATCGACTGGCGCGCGCACTGGCCATGATCATCAACACCGTTGACCCGGAGGCGATTGTATTGGGTGGTGGCGTCGCACAGCGCCCCGGACTGATCGACGCACTCGCTGCGGTGCTCCCGGCACATGTTTTTCTGCCGCCGGGCACACCACTCAGCACGCGGATCCTGTTACCGGAATTCGGCGATAGTTCAGGCGTGCGTGGCGCCGCACGACTTTAAGCGACGCTGATTAGCATTCCAGCGGATCGACCTCAACCGCCCAGCGCACACCGCCCGGCGCCGCGCCGCGCGTCATGCCGCGACCGGCACTGATCTTCGGCAACCAGTCATTAAGAAAACACTGAAGGGCAATGCGGCTCGGCGATTCAATCAACAACTGTGCCCGCTCCCGCCCCGCCAGTTTCACCATGCGCATCGGCACCGGGTCGTAGAGAAACACTTCCGGATGCGCATCGGCCGCGGCCAGCGAGCGGATCTGTTTCAGGAACTCCAGTACTGTCTCCAGTCGCTTCGCCTCGGCACGGACGATGGCCTGCGCGGCAAACGGCGGAAAACCCGCCTGTTGCCGCGCCTGTAATTCTTGTTTGAGAAAGCCCGGCACATCGTGCCGCAAAAGACACTGATACAACGGATGCTCCGGGTGTTCGGTCTGAACCATGACCTGACCAGGACGTTCGGCACGACCCGCGCGACCGGCCACCTGCATCAACTGGGCAAACAGACGCTCGGGTGCCCGCCAGTCAGCGGCAAAAAGACCGCTATCGGCACCGACGACCCCCACCCGGGTTAAGGCCGGAAAATCATGTCCCTTGGCGAGCATCTGGGTGCCGACGAGAATATCGACATCCCGCGAACCGATCTGCGCCTCGAGCGCTTCCCATTGCTTGCGCGTTGTCGCCACGTCGCGGTCAACGCGAAGGATACGGGCCTGGGGAAAATGTTGTTGCAGCGCCTCCTCGATGCGCTGCGTTCCGCGTCCCAGCGGCCTCAGATCAGCATTGCCACAATCCGGACATTGGCGCGGCAGCGGTGAGGTGTCGCCGCAATGATGACAGCGTAGGGTTCGGTCCAACCGGTGGACGACCCGATGGGCTGCACAGCGTCGGCAATTGGAAACCCAGCCACAGGCGGTACAGGTGAGCACCGGGGCGTAACCACGGCGGTTGATAAACAGCAGACTTTGTTCGCCGGCGGCCAGCCCGGCGGCCAGCATCTCCAGCAACGGTTGCGACAACCCTTCGTCCAGCGTCAAGCGTCGGGTATCAATCAAAGTGATCGTCGGCAGCACGGCATCGGCGTGAGCCCGCTCTACCAGATCAAAACGCCGGTAACGACCGCTGGCCACGTTCGACCAGCTCTCCGGCGAAGGGGTAGCCGAACCGAGCACGATGGGCAATGCCAATTGATGCGCCCGCCAGACTGCCAGATCCCGGGCGTGGTAGCGCATCCCCTCCAACTGCTTGTAAGCCGGATCGTGCTCTTCATCCACAATAATGAGCCCGAGCTTGGGCATCGGCGTAAAGATTGCCAACCGGGTGCCGATCACAATCTGTGCTTCGCCTCTGAGTGCCGCAGCAAAGTTGCGGGCACGAACTGCCTCGGTTACCTCACTATGCAGGCTGACCACGGCCACCCCGGGAAAGCGTGCGGCGACCCGCGCTTCGATCAGGGGTGTCAGATTGATCTCGGGCACCAGCAGAAGCACCTGCTTCCCCTGGGCGAGGATGGCCTCGATCAGCCGTAAATAGACTTCCGTCTTTCCGGAACCGGTCACACCGAATAAGAGATTGGCCGAGTAACCCTGAAGTTGCGGCAACAGGCTGGAAAGCACCGAGGCCTGGCATGTTGTGAGCTCGGGAATCCGGGGCGCTGGTACCTCAGTGACCTCAGGTGCCTTGATAGCGCGGCGCTTGACCGGGTCAGGCTTGCGTAAGCCGGTCGGGATCGCCTGTAATAGGGCCTCACCTGGTGCGGCCTGATAATAGCTGGCGGCAAACTGGCACAACGACACCCAGTCGTCCGGAAAGGGAGGCAGATCTCTCAGAATCGCTTCGGCCGCTTTGAGCTGACTTACCGGCGGCGTAGCCAGGTCACCATCGCCTGCCAGGGGCAGTACGTCCAGAATAACCCCCACCCGTCGCCCGCGACCGAAGGGTACGACGACCCGGTACCCGATGTCAGCCGGGGTGGCTTCCGGCGTTGCCAGATAATCAAAACTCGCTGCGAGCGGGGCGTCAATCGCCACCCGCAGGCGCCATAAAACCACCGGGTTTTCAAGGGGTTCGCTCAGGGGCATCCTGCCAGCCATCCGTTATCGATGCCTTAGCGGATATTTCTTAACAGAGTTCTCGGGCTGAGCATCTAGTTCTCTGTATTTAAAGGATAAATCGGCAATCTGGGGTTGTGGATAACTTTGTGGGTAAGCGACCCGAGATTGGCGTCTTGACAGGCACAAACCCGCCATGGGGGAGCCTAAGACTCGGGTCGGGCCAAATGGCATCCGCAAGGCAAGAAATCAGCGGCCCGAGCGCATCGAGCGACCCACCGCATGGACCGTATCCACGAGGACCGAAACGTTCTCCGGGGGGGTGAACTGAGAGATGCCATGCCCCAGATTAAACACATGACCGGTGTTGGCCGGACCAAAACTGCGCAACACTCTTTCGGCTTCGCGTGCAACGGCCTCCGGCCCCGCCCGCAAAATAGTCGGATCCAGGTTCCCCTGAAGCGCTACCCGCTCTCCAACGCGCGCCCGCGCCTTGCCGATATCAATCGTCCAATCCAGACCTAGACCATCTGCACCGGTATCGGCCAGGGCCTCAAGCCAGAGACCGCCGCCCTTGGTAAAGACAATCGATGGAATACGCTCGCCATCCCAGGTTTTATGCAAAGCGGCAACGATGCGCTTCATGTAATTCAGAGAAAACTCGTGGAAGGCAGCCTCAGCCAGCGTGCCCCCCCAAGAATCAAATATCATCACAGCCTGCGCGCCTGCCTCGATTTGCGCATTGAGATACTGAATGACCGACTCGGTGGTCACTTCCAGAATCTTGTGCATCAGATCGGGACGGTCATACAACATGGATTTGATGCGGACGTAATCATCCGATGCGCCGCCCTCGACCATGTAACACGCCAGCGTCCAGGGACTGCCCGAGAAGCCGATCAGCGGCACGCTGTTATCCAGAGCCTTACGGATCTCTGCGACGGCATCGATCACATAACGCAGTTGATCATGTGGATCCGGCACGCAGAGGTTACGAATTTCCCACTCATCACGCAGCGGTCGTTCAAACTTTGGCCCTTCCCCCTCGGAAAAATAGAGGCCCAACCCCATGGCATCGGGTACCGTCAGAATATCCGAGAACAAAATTGCGGCATCAAGGTCATAGCGCGCAAGGGGTTGCAGCGTCACCTCACAGGCATAGGCCGGGTTTTTACAGAGCCCCAGAAAGCTGCCGGCGCGTTTACGTGTCTCGCGGTATTCCGGCAGATAACGTCCGGCCTGACGCATCAGCCAGACGGGAGTCGTTTCAGTCGGTTCCTTGAGCAGGGCGCGTAAAAAAAGATCATTGCGGGGTCGAGTCACGTTCACTCCATTCAGAATCAAGATTAATGTCTTCGGGCGAGGCGAGGCACGCCTTAGCTACCCTGGTTATTGCCATCACGACGATCGAGCGTGATGCCCAGCTGTTTGAACTTGCGATACAGATGGGTGCGCTCCAGGCCACTTTGCTCAGCAACGCGGGTCATGTTGCCGCCACTCCGCGAAATATGATGCATGAGATAAAGCCGCTCAAAGGCATCTCGCGCCTCCTTCAGGGGCATCTCATAAAAAGTCCCCAGCGATCCCTCGGTCTCGTCTTGCGCTGCTGATTCGGCGGCTGGCTCAGTGGTCTGCAACAGGCTATCCACATCCTGTCGGCTGATAGTCTCATCGAGCGCATTCAGCGCCAGATTTTTCAGTGTGCCGAGCAAGGAGCCCCAGCCGCCGTCACTCCCTGACCACGACTTCTGGCGCAAGACATTCAACGCATCCGGCGCCATCGCGCGGTGTGGAATATTGCCCTGTTCACAGAGCAGTGTCAGCAACACAGGCAGTAGCTCGGGCAGATCATTGACCGACTCCGAAAGTGCCGGCAATCCCACCCAGACATCACTGAGACGATTGACCAGGGAGGGTTCGATGCCACTCTCGATCAGTCCGTCCACCGAATGGCCACTGGCCACGACCAGCGTCAGGCGATATTTCGCCAGGCGCTCGAGCACAAAAGCGAGATTCATCTGCGTCATGCGCCCGGCACCAAATAGTTCGGGAAGGAAGAACACACCCCCCGCATGCTGCTCCAGCATTTCCTGCGTAATTGCGCGGCTTTCCTGCGCCAGATTTAACCAGGGGGCATGTGGCGTGAGCAGGCTGCGCGCGCCCGCTTCGGCAACCAGACCCTGGGCACCCCGCAGAAACAGAATCGGCGAGTGTTTGGCCGACTGGGCAATGCGCTGCGCGAACTTCTTGAGCAGGCCAATCTGCAGCAGGGATTCGACCGCATAGCGTTGACGCGTTGTCGATGCGTCCGGTTTCAGGCACTTCTTCACCGTCGCCAGTAATTTCTGAAGCGCAATCGGCTTCTCGAGAAAATCGACCGCACCAATTCGCGTTGCTTCGACGGCGGTATCAATCGTGCCATGCCCCGACATCATCACCACCGGCATGGTCAACAGACCATTGGCAGACCACTCCTTCAGCAGAGAAATGCCATCCGCGTCGGGCATCCAGATATCCAGCAGCACCAGATCCGGGCGGCGATGATTACGCAGCTCTCGCGCCTTGGTCGCATTTTCTGCAACAACCACGCTGTGCCCTTCGTCCGCAAGAATTTCGAACAGTAACTCGCGTATACCGACTTCGTCATCTACTACCAGTATCTCTGCCATATCAGGCTCCTGCCTATTGCTCAGTGTCTTGATGATTAACGTGTTCGGTGATTTCGGCAATCTGCAACTGAATGCAGATTTCGGCACCACCCCCCTGCTGATTGCTCAAGCTGATTTTTCCACCATGGTCTTCAATCATTTTCTTGACGATCGCCAACCCCAGACCTGTGCCCTTGGGCTTTGTGGTCACATAAGGCTCGAAGGCATTGGCGATGATCTCCGGCGGGAAGCCGGGACCGTTGTCGGCAATGCGGAGCTCAACCCGTCGTTTATGCAGACGCGTTCGAACATCAATCTCCAGATCGGCTCGCCCTTCGGTGGCATCCTGCGCATTACGGATCAGGTTATGAATAATCTGCCGGAGCTGGTTGGGGTCCCCCTGTACCAGCGGCAGATTGTCCTCCAGTGATGCGCGCACCGGTGTCGGCGATGATTCATAGAGCACCAGCATGTCACGCAGCAGCTCGTTGAGGTCGAGCGCCGCCAGATTGGCGGGTGGCAGGCGGGCATAATCGCGAAAGCTATCGACCATTCGTTTCATGGCCTGCACCTGATTCACGATGGTTCGCGTGGAACGCTGCAGCATGTCGCTATTCTGATCATCGAGATGAGCAGCGAGTTTGTGCTCAAGCCGCTCAGCAGCGAGCTGAATCGGGGTCAGCGGATTCTTGATCTCGTGGGCAAGGCGTCGCGCCACTTCACCCCAGGCAGTTGCGCGCTGTGCAGCAATCAGCTCGGTAATGTCATCCAGCACCACCACATAGCCACCGCCCGACACTTCGGGTAACTCGGAGCCATGGACGAGCAACTGCTGTTTGCGACCATCGGGCATAACCCGCTCCACCTCCAACTGCCAGGCTGTGTCGGGTTTTTCGGCGAAGCCATCCCGGATTGCGCGCGCCAGTTGCTCCTGGCGCGGCCAGGCTTCCAGCGGTTCGAACAACAGGCCCACCCAGTCTTCATCCAGCAGTTTCTGGGCAGCCCCATTGACTGCCTTCAGAACAAAACGCCGGTCAAAAGCCAATACACCGGCAGAGAGGTTATCCAGCACTTCCTGGAGATAGGCACGGGCGCGCTCCAGGTCAGCCCGATGTCGTTCTGTCTCGGTATGTGCCTCCCGCAGCTGGTACGTCATCCGGTTGAAGGACTGCGTCAGAATGCCCATCTCATCATTGCTGACCACAATCTGTTTCGGCGAGAGGTCACCCGCAGCCACGGCCTGCGTCCCCTCCGCCAGAATGGTCAGCGGTGCGGTAAAACGACGCGCCAGAATAAAGGCAGCGGCAAAGGCGGCGGCCAATGCCAGCAACAGGGTCAGCGTTAGGGTAATGGCATAGAGTCGTGTCAAACCTGTCCGCGCCAATTCTAGCTCACGATACTCTCGGTAAACCGTTTGTACGGCTTCGGAATCTGAAGCCAGTTTTTCCGGCACGGGCACCACTACCTCAAGAAAGCGGGGTGGTCCGCTCTGGGCGTCATCGCTCGGAATCAGCACCATGGCGCGCAATACAGGTTGCCCGGTAGCGTCTGCCTCAATGGCCGAGAATGCCCCATTCTTTTTAACTGCCGAGAACTGGGTCGGCAGCGGTAGCATCATCTGTTCGGCGCGCTTTTCTGTGGCACCCAGCACCTGAACCCGGGTACCCTCGACCTGGAATAGCACTGCCGACTGGGCGCCCGTTACCTGCTTCAGTTTGGTGAGTACCGGGGGGGCTGCCGGTGTTCCACGCTGGGCAATTGCCGTCGCGGCATCCCGCGTGGTGGAGACGAGGCCAACAGTCACTCCCTCAAGCGCATCACGGCCAAGGTTCAGACCGGCCTCCAGTGCCTGCTCCACGCGGACATCAAACCAACTCTCGATGCTACGGGTAACAAACTGCACGGATACGGCGTAGATCAGCGCACCCGGAACTAGCGCCATCAACGCTAGCATCAGCATCAACCTGAACTTGAGTCGGGCACCAAAGATCTGCTCCCGGTGATCACGCCATAGCCGGTACAGCTGAACGCCAATCACACCCGCCATGGTGAGTCCCAGGGCAATATTCAGACCAACTAACCAGAAGTAATGGCGTGCAAAGAAATCCGTATTGGCCGATGCCTGGGTCAGCATGAACAGCAATGCCACCGACACCAGGGACATGATCAACATGGCCAGGCGCATTACTTGGCTCCCATTGCTGTTGGCACCGTTAGACGGAAATTGCGCCAATCACTGTCGATACGCCAATCGCGGTCACCGATCGAGACTACCTGGAAAGGTTTGGGCAGAAAGGCCGGATCAAGACGGAAGCGCAGCGCCACATCGATCATCTCGCCTGTCTTGGCCTGTCCTGCTGGCAAACGCCACTCGACCGGCCGGGCGATATAAGCCACGGCATCCTCGAGATTGAGGAAGTTGCTACCGGTGCTCCCTTCGCTGACGCGGTAATTGCGCACCAGCGTGTTGTAGGTCAGGCGACGATTAATTTGCGTGCGGTAAAGAATCTCGTCAGTCCAGTACCAGCGAGAGCGCTTCAACTCGACCTCCATCTGGAAGACGAGCGGGATGCCATGGTTCACGGCATCGACGAGCGCAGGCGACAGCTTAAGACCGAAACTACTGGTTAATATGACAGCCTCACTGTTCTGCGTGAGGACCGGCGGGTGCACTTCCGCACCGGCAGCCTTGGCTGGCAGAGATTGCACCCAGAGTCCGAGGCTCAGGAGCCATGCCACCACGACCCCCCCGTGATAGCGCCTCAGCATGACATACCCTTTTGCAGCAACGCATAATAAAAACCATCGTGCCGTGCGTCAGGCAATAGATGGGTTTCACTCAGGCAGCTCGCATCCGGTGTTTGCTGCAAGAAGCGGGTCACTTGCTCATGGTTTTCCCGGGCGAAGACCGAACAGGTGCCATACAGCATCCGGCCACCCGTCTTGAGTAATGGCCACAGCGCGCGCAGCATGCGCGATTGCATACGAACCAGGGCTTCGATGTCTTCTTCACGGCGCAGCCATTTCGCATCGGGGTGACGACCCACCACGCCTGAGCCGGAACAGGGCGCATCGAGCAGAATGGCATCAAAGGGGCGCTTTGCCCAAGCGGCATTCGTCTGCGTCACATCGGCACGGACCAGATGAACATGACGGTCTGCCGGAAATTTAGCCGGGTCCAGCATCTTCGCCAGAGCCGCACAACGATCCGGGTCGACTTCAATGGCCGTGAGATCGATTGCGGCCCACTCGAGAAGGTGGCTGGCCTTACCACCCGGCGCCGCACAGGCATCCAGAACGCGCATCCCCGGTTGAACATCCAGCAGCTTTGCCGCCTGCTGGGCGCCGATATCCTGCACCGCTACCCAACCCTGCGCGAATCTGGGCAATGTTTCGGATGGCTGCGGCCGCGTGAGCAGTAAGGCATCATCCCCTTCGTCTGAGACCGAAGGCGCCAAGGCAATATCGGCATCGGCAAAGGCCTGCCTGACGGCATCGGCTGAACTGCGCAGACGATTAACCCGCAACCCCATGGGTGGCTTCCGGTTACCACCGGCGGCAATACGCTCCCAGTCCTTCGGCCAGTCCTGCTGCAACTGTTGTAACCACCAGAGTGGGTGCTGATAGTGCGCCTCGGGGTCCGCTGCAATAGCCTCATCCAACTGCGTTCGTTCGCGCAGCGCACGCCGCAAAATGGCATTCACAAAGCCCCGATAACGCCCGCCCGACAGCGTCGCCGCCGCTTCAACGGCCTGGTCAACGCCGACATGAGATCGGTCCGGATGCATTTCAAGCCAGCATAAGGCCACCCGCAGCAAATTCCGGAGTTCATCCTCCGAGGTCGGTCGATCCAGCAGATGCGACATCTCGAGGTCGGCACGACCGTAGCGGCGTAGTGTTGCGTAAACAAGATCCACGGCCTGCGCCCGTGCCGCCTGAGGAGGCAAGCTGCGCATCCGGAGCTCTGCGAGCACCGCGGTAAGGCTTCGGCCCGAGCCAATTACGGCGGTGACCGCCTCGGCCGCCGTCTTCATGGCCCAAGCCAGCGAGTCAGGTTGCAGCGCTGCAACCCAGGCCCGGCGCGCACCCTGCACACCCGCCCGGCGGGATGCAGATGCAGCTTTGGCAGGAGCAGAAGAGCGACTCGTCATCGATTTGAGTGTAGCATGTTTACAACACTGTCAAACAGCTTCCACGGGCTTCCCTGCGCATGAATTTTTCTCGTTCTCTGTTGCTCCTTGTCACACTTTTCGGCGGATGGGTTTCACCCGTGTATGCTTGGAATGCAACGGGTCATGCCGAGGTGGTGGCCGTTGCCTGGTCGGCACTCGATCAACCTACGCGCGACCGGGTTGAGCAACTGCTACAGAGCCAGAAGCTGATTTCAGGCACCCGCAACAAGTCGGGCGAGGCCGCGTGGATTGCGGCATCCCTCTGGCCGGATGCCTTGCGCGATCGTGCGGAAAACACCTCGACTTCGGACAAGGCTCCGGCCACCCTACGCGAGTGGCTGCGCCGGGCCAGCACCGGGGAGCAGACGCGACGCTGGCATTTTGCTGATCGTGATATCAAACAACCATTCCGTATACAGAAACCGCACGGGCTACTCGAAGCTGCGCTTAATGCGCAGATCCGCCTTTTGGGTGACCCGGCTTTGAACCGTCATGACCGTGCTGTGGCCCTAGCCTGGGTCAGCCACCTTGTGGCCGATGCACATCAGCCGCTTCACTGCGCCAGCCGGGCGGTTCCCGGTAAGCCCGGGGAGCTTGACGCCGGCGGCAATCTGGTCACCGTCGTCGATGCCGGACGCAGGCCACCCGACCCCATCAGCCTGCACCGTTGGTGGGATGATCTTCCCGGCCACATCGGCCCGGGAAGCCCTCGCTTTGCCAAGGAGCTGGTTCGCCTCTTGCAGGCATCGCTTCAAGTGACAGATCAGGATCTGACTCAGCCGCCCATCGGCTGGATCGAAGAATCCTTCCTCATCGCCCGCGACCAGGTTTATCCCGGCCTCCTACCGGACCCCGGTGTACCCGACATCTTCATCATTCGGCAGGACTATTGGCTGGATGGCCGTGCCATCTCGCGCGCCCGGCTTGCACTAGCCGGGCGACGGCTTGCTTACGTTGTCTCTCAGGCACTGCAGGATCTGCGCTAGCCTGCGGAACAGTTATCGACGTGCTAGTGCCTCCAGCCGGGCAATGCGCTCGGCTGTTTTCGGATGGGTTGAAAACAGGCTATCAATAGCACCACCCGCCAGCGGATTCATGATCATCATCTGCGCCGTCGCCGGATGCGCCTCTGCCGTTGGGAACGGAATACCACGCGCATAGGCATCAATCTTGGCAAGTGCACTGGCCAAGGCCAGCGGATCTCCGCTGATCTCGGCACCGCCGCGATCCGCCTCAAATTCCCGCGCCCGCGAGATCGCCATCTGAATCAGCATGGCCGCCAACGGGGCGATGATGGCCACAATCAGGCTTACGATCGCATTTGCCGGTCGACCCTCATCATCACGGCCTCCGAAGAACATAGCAAAGTTAGCCAGTGCAGAAATCGCACCCGCCAAGGTGGCCGCAATCGTCGAAGTCAGAATATCACGGTGCTTTACATGGGCCAGTTCGTGCGCCATCACACCGCGGAGCTCCCGCTCGCTGAGCAGACTGACAATCCCGGTGGTTGCAGCAACCGCGGCGTTCTCCGGGTTGCGCCCGGTGGCAAAAGCATTGGGCTGTGCCTCGTCAATCAGGTAAACGCGAGGCATAGGCAACTCGGCCCGAGCCGCCAGATCGCGCACCATGTTGTACAGATAGGGTGACGAGGTCTCATCCACCGGGTGCGCGTTATACATACGCAGCACCATCTTGTCGGAGAACCAGTAAGCAAAGAAGTTCATGCCACCACCCAGCAGCAGCGCCATCAACATACCTTCACGACCGCCGATCAGACCACCGATCACCATGAAGAGTGCCGTAATCGCAGCAAAGAGTAGCGTTGTTTTAAACCAGTTGCTCATGACAGCTCCTTGATATGACCATGAACGGATTTCTGCCGCCACGGTGTCCGCAATTCGTCCGGGCGCGCCGACGTTTTATACCAAATGCCCTTAACAATCGCTTAGCGACTTGGGGGCGCTGCCGGATTTTTTCAAGCCAGGCGGCTACCTACCGGTAACGGATGCCCCCGCAGGAAGTCGCTGGCCGCCAAGCGCTTGCCCCCGGGCGCCTGCAGCACCTCCAGACGCAGAGCGCCCTCACCACAGGCAACCACGACACCGGTCGCATCAGCCGCCAGGATCAGGCCGGGTTCGCCCTGAGCATCCACCAGGCTCGCCTGCCAGATCTTAATGGGCTTGTCGCCCGCATGGAGCACCGCTCCGGGAAAGGGATTGTAGGCCCGGACCTTCCGATCCAGCGCTATCGCCGGCGCATGCACATCAAGCACCGACTCTGCTTTTTCCAGTTTATGCGCATAGGTAACTCCCGTTTCGGACTGGGCCTGCACACGCAGGTTTTCTGCCGCCGCTAAACGCTGCAAGACCTGCACAATCCGTTTGGCACCAAGGGCTGCCAGACGGTCATGCAGCTGCGCCGTGGTTTCGCGCGGCTGTATCGTCAGAGCCGCCGAATCCACTACACCGCCGGTATCCAGGCCGGCATCCATCTGCATAATACAAATACCGGTTTCGGCATCGCCCGCTTCGATGGCCCGATGAATCGGTGCCGCACCCCGCCAACGTGGCAAGAGTGAGGCATGAATATTCAGACAGCCATCCCGTGGCATATCCAGGATCGCCTGCGGCAAAATCAGGCCATAGGCCACGACGACCAACACATCCAGTGCATAGGCCCGCACCATGGCCTGAGCCCCCTCGGTGCGAAGAGAAACGGGCTGCTCGACCGGTAGCTGATGCGTCTGCGCCAGTTGCTTGACTGGGGAGGGCGTGAGTTGCATACCCCGACCGGATGGCCGATCCGGCTGGGTCAATACCACGACCACCTGAAAACCTGCATCGCATATGGCCTGCAAGGCCTGCGCCGCAAAGGCCGGCGTGCCGGCAAAACCCACACGCAATCGTTGCGGTGTTTGGTTCACGGTCATCAGGCGGTATGACGAGCCTGCTTGGCCAGCTTATTCTTGATGCGCGTCTGCTTCAATTGCGACAGGTGATCAACAAAAACCTTGCCGTTCAGATGATCAATCTCGTGCTGAATGCAGATGGCCAGCAAGCCGCCGGTTTCCAACACACGGGCTTGACCATCAAGATCCTGATAGCGCACGCGAACATCCGAGGGACGGTCCACCTTGTCGTAGATTCCCGGGACCGATAGACAGCCCTCTTCATAGGTTTGCATACCGCTCACCTCTTCGATCTCCGGGTTGATAAAAACCTTGAGGTCTTTCTGATCGTCCGATACATCAATCACCACAACGCGCTTGTGCACATTGACCTGGGTTGCCGCTAGTCCAATACCCGGAGCCTCATACATGGTCTCGGCCATATCTTCCGTCAACTGACGCAAGGCGGCATCAAACACCGTCACCGGTTTAGCGACAGTGCGCAATCGTTCGTCAGGAAATCGGAGAATAGGGAGTAAAGCCATAGGTCTCAAGGGCTGCGCGCGGATGATGCCGATCACCTGCTGCAGACTGTATAAAATGATTTATGCTTAACCGGTGCCCGAAAGTGGTTACCGTCATTTTCTTATCTGTTGCCTGTCTATTATAACGATGCCTCTTAAATTATTCTGGAGCCGCTTCGGCTTCGCTAGCGTCATCGCCCTTTGGGCACTCAGCGCTGCCACTGAGGCCATGGCCCAGGCACCCGGGCTGCCGATGATTGTGCCGGAAGCGGTCTTTGCCAATCTGGGCCGGGTCACCGGCGCAACCCTGCAACAACAGATTATGGATCGGGGCAGTATTGTCCGGGTTCAGTTCGCTAATCCGAAAGACCGGCTAGGGCCAGATACACCGGTCGTTCTGTTCCGCCAGGGGCTCCGCTTGCGGAGCGCAGGGGAAAGCGGCGAGCGAACCCTGGGTATTCTGGCGGTCCCCGTCGGTCGTGGCCGAACCCTGCAGGCACTCACCGAAAACGCGGAGATTGCCGACCCTAATGAACCGGGTGTGGCATGGGTTCGTCTGCAGTCCGTCCGGCAGGAGGTTTCACGGGGTGACAGTCTGATGAGCGAACGTGATGCCCAGCGCTGGCAAGCGGATGCCTGCGAGGCTCCCAAAGATAAAGGACCGCAACGAGAGTCCCCGCCCAAACCGGTGGCCGCCCCCGAACTCCAGGTCATTGCATTGGTCTCCAGCGATGTACTGGCTGATCCATTATCGACGTCGCTCGACCTGGTGGTCATTTCCGGAGGTTGCCAGGCCGGCCTGAAAACCGGCCAGGGTCTCTCGCTGTGGCGCCCTCCCGTAACCACCTTCGGTCGCAAGCTTGACCAGGCCATTGACGCACGCGACAACAGCAGCACCAGCGTGCTGGATGATAACCCCGGCATTACACGGACGCAGGTTCCCGGGCACCGTATCGGTAGCGGTGTCATCGTCGCCACCTACCCGGAGGCCGCCATTGTGCGCCTCCGGGTTGCCACGCAACCCGTTCAACTCGGCGACCAGGTTCGCCCTTCCCATATTAGGAATACCCCATGACACCCTCCCTGATGGATGACGACCTGCGTGCCTGGCTTGATCTGACCCTGGCTAACGGGGTGGGCACCCGAACGCAGCAGCAGTTGCTGCGCGCCTTCGGTCATCCTGCCGCTGTTTTTAACGCAGGTCTCAGCGCTGTCGCCGGTGTTGTCGGCATCAAAATTGCTCAGGGTCTTTTCGATGGTCCACAGCAGGAAGCCCAACAGACTTTAATCGAGCAGACCGCGGCCTGGTTGAATGAACCCGGTCACCACCTCATAACCCTGGCCGATCAGACTTATCCGCAACGTTTATTGGAAGCGGCCGACCCGCCAAGTGTGCTTTATGTGAATGGCGACCCCGCCTACCTCAATCAACCTGCCATTGGCGTTGTGGGGAGCCGTAACGCGACCCCGCAGGGAATCGAAAACGCCCGGGCTTTTTCACGCACGCTGGCCGATGCCGGCTTCGGCATCGTAAGCGGTCTGGCACTGGGCATCGATGCAGCCGCCCATGAAGGGGCCCTGCGTTCGGATACCCGGAGCGGCACCATCGCCGTCATCGGTACCGGCATTGACCGGGTCTATCCCGCCAGCAACAAAAAGCTCGCCCATCTGATCACCGGCAATGGCTGCATCATTTCGGAATTCCCCCTCGGCACAGTGGCAGCGGCCAGCAACTTCCCCCGCCGCAATCGACTGATCGCCGGCCTGGGACAGGCCTGCCTGGTGGTCGAGGCCGCACCTGCCTCCGGCTCGCTCATTACCGCACGCCTGGCGGGTGAACTGGGCCGCGATATCTTCGCCATTCCCGGTTCGATACATGCGCCCCAATATAAAGGCTGCCATGCCCTCATCAAGCAGGGCGCCAAACTGGTCGAATGTGCGCAGGACATCCTCGAAGAACTCCGCCCCCAACGAGCTGGCTTGAATCAAGATACCCAGTCGGCTCACGAGGCCACGGCAACCATCGAATCAGTCGACCTCTTGAGGCCGGAACAGGCCAGCCTGCTCAAGGCGTTGGGCCACGAGCCGGCCACGCTGGATCAGCTCATGAACCGGTGTGGCCTCACCGCTGACCTGGTGCTGGCCACGCTGACGGAGCTTAGTCTCGATGGCGTGGTAACAAATTTACCGGGCGGCCGTTATCAACGCTTAATTCGTGCATAATGACCAAAGACGTACCCGATTCACCACCGCTTAGGTTGCCATCATGCTCGATATCCTGGTTTATCTATTCGAACACTTTGAAGAACTTGGCAATAGCGAACAGCAAACCATCCGCCTCGATGCGGAGCCCCTCTCCGAATCCCTGATTGAAGCCGGGTTCGAGCGGGAAGAAATTGACGAAGCCTTTGGCTGGCTGGCCGGCCTAGCCGGCGACTGCCACCGTTCGGTGGCCCCGCCCTCGGCCGATGCGGTTCGCATCTATACCGACCGCGAATACGAGCACCTTGGCGCAGACTGCCTCAATTACCTGTGGGCGCTGGAGCAGCAGAACGCCGTTCCCGGCGAACTGCGTGAGCTCATCATTGACCGCGCCATGGCCATGGACGAACTGACTCTGGGGCACTTCAAAATCATCGTGCTCATGGTGCTCTGGAGTCGCAACCAGGCCGTCGACAGTCTGCTGGTCGAAACCCTGCTCGACGAAGATAATCCGGTCTATAACTAAACTCCCGGCCATGGGTGTGGCTTGCCAATCGCAGCGCGCCCTCCTATGATGCGGCGGTTACAGGGTGTCTCCGGGCACCACTCACCGGAATGAGACCTCACCCCATGGGCAAAAAGCTGATCATCGCCGAGAAACCTTCTGTCGCTCTGGATATTTCCAAGGCACTCGGCGGCTTTACCAAACATGACGACTACTATGAGAGTGACGATTTCGTTCTCTCATCGGCCGTTGGCCACCTGCTGGCACTGATCTGCCCGGAAGAATTTGAAGTCAAACGCGGCAAGTGGACTTTTGCCCATCTGCCCGTGATCCCGCCGCATTTTGATCTGCAGCCTATTGAGAAATCGGCACCACGCCTGAAGGTACTGCAGAAGCTCCTGCGTCGCAAAGACGTCGACGGCCTCATCAACGCCTGTGACGCGGGCCGCGAAGGCGAGCTCATCTTTAATTACATCGCTCAATACGCCAAGGCCAAGGTGCCCGTGCAACGCCTGTGGCTGCAATCAATGACCAAGGAATCCATCCAGGATGGCTTCAAGCACCTGCGCGATGGTGCCGACATGCAGGGCCTGGGCGATGCCGCCGTCTGCCGTTCGGAATCTGACTGGCTGGTCGGCATCAACGGCACCCGCGCTATGACCGCGTTCAACTCGAAGACGGGCGGTTTCCACCTCACCACCGTCGGTCGTGTGCAAACGCCGACCCTGTCACTGGTCGTCGAACGCGAGAAAGAAATCCGTGCCTTTGTGCCCCGCAACTACTGGGAAGTCGAAGGCGAATTCGAGGCCGCGGGTGGCAACTACACCGGCCGCTGGTTTGATGAAGGTTTCAAAAAGGGCGAGGATGAACACGCCCGTGCCGAACGTCTTTGGCAGGAACAAACTGCTAACGATATCCGGGACGAATGCCTGGGAAAACCCGGAGTTGTGACCGATAGCGCCAAACCGGAAAATCGGCTATCTCCCCTGCTTTTTGACCTAACGAGCCTGCAACGTGAGGCGAACACGCGTTTTGGCTTCTCAGCCAAAACGACACTTTCGATCGCCCAGGCGCTCTATGAAAAGCACAAAGTGCTGACCTATCCGCGGACCGATTCACGCGCCCTGCCGGAAGATTATTTGCCGACGGTGCATAACGTCCTTGCCGGTCTGCCGGATCTCTATGCCCCCTTCGCCAACGAAATCGTGAAAGAAGGCTGGGTCAAACCAAACAAGCGCATCTTCAATAACACCAAGATCTCGGATCACTTCGCCATCATCCCGACCGGAAACGTGCCCAAGAGTCTCTCGGAAGTGGAGGCCAAGCTTTACGACTTCGTCGTGCGTCGTTTTCTATCGGTGTTTTATCCGGCGGCCGAATACCTCGTCACCACCCGCATCACGCGCGTAGGTAAGCATCCCTTCAAGACCGAGGGCAAGGTTCTGGTCAAAAAGGGCTGGCTCACTGTCTACGGCAAAGAAGAAAGTGACGAAGAAACCAACCTGCCGGCCGTGACTAATGGCGAATCGGTGAAGACTGAAGATGTGCGCATCAAAGCCTCAGCCACGCGGCCACCGGCACGCTACTCGGAAGCCACATTGCTCTCCGCCATGGAAAGCGCCGGCAAGCGCATTGATGACGACGAACTACGCGCCGCAATGGCCGGTCGTGGCTTGGGCACGCCAGCCACCCGCGCCCAAATCATCGAAGGCCTGCTCACCGAACAATACTTATTGCGCGAAGGCCGCGAACTGATCCCCATGGCCAAGGCCTTCAACCTGATGACCCTGCTTAACGGCCTGGGCGTCACGGCGCTGACCTCGCCTGAACTCACCGGCGAATGGGAATCCAAACTCGGCAGCATGGAGCGCGGCGAACTTTCGCGCAAACAGTTCATGGCCGAAATCGCCCAGATGACCGAAGACATGGTCGCCAAAGCGAAGAACTACGAACACGACACCATCCCCGGTGACTTCGGCACCCTGACCACGCCTTGCCCCAAGTGTGGTGGCGTCATCAAAGAAACCTACAAAAAGTTCCAGTGCAGCAGCTGTGATTACGGCCTGTGGAAAACCGTGGCCGGCCGCCAGTTTGAACCCGCCGAAATCGAAACACTCATCAAAGAACGCCAGGTCGGTCCGCTCAACGGCTTCCGCAACAAGATGGGCCGGCCGTTCGCCGCGCTCATCAAACTCAACGACGAGCACCAGCCGGCGTTCGACTTCGGTCAATCCGATGATGCATCTACGGAGCCCGTCGATTTCTCGGGTGTTGCTAGTGTTGGCAAGTGCCCCAAGTGCGCGGCCAATGTTTACCCGTACGTTACGTCTTATGTATGCGAAAAATCGGTTGGGCCCGACAAGAGCTGCAGCTTCCGCTCTGGCCAGATCATTCTGCAGCAACCCATCGATGCCGAACAGATGTCAAAGCTGCTCTCCGGCGGCAAAACAGATCTGCTCAAAGAGTTTGTTTCGGCACGCACCCGCCGCAAATTCTCTGCCTTCCTGGCGCTGGGCAAAGACGGCAAGGTTGGATTCGAGTTCGAGCCGCGCCCTGAAAAGAAAACCGTTACGAAGGCACCTGCTAAAGCAAAAGCGACAGCCGATGCGGCCGAACCGGAGAAGAAGCCCGCAGCAAAAAAACCTGCGGTGAAAAAAGCGGCCACAAAGAAGCCAGCCGCAAAGAAAACGCCTAAAGCTACGGAATAATGGCCGGTTTGCAAAACAACACCCCGATCCCTGAGGAGCTACGACTCCGCTCCGGTGGTCAAACCCTGGTTCTCTCATACCCGGATCTGGGAGAAGTAACGCTTACTGCCGAATTCCTACGCGTTTATTCCCCTTCGGCCGAAGTCCGTGGCCACGGGCAGGGTAACGAAGTCCTACAGATCGGCAAGGAGGGTGTATCTATCACCGGCATAGAACCAGTCGGCAATTACGCCGTTAAACTGATATTTTCAGATGGCCACGACAGCGGTCTATACTCTTGGGACATCCTCCACGAATTCGCTACCCAGCATCAGACACTCTGGCAAACTTATTTACAACGGCTTCAAGCGGCCGGCCATACGCGCAAGGCATAACGTGACTCAACAAGATAAGCATTCATCCCAGACCACGCACTTCGGTTACGAAACCGTTGATGAGCGCGAAAAGGCTGGCCGCGTACGTCAGGTCTTTGATTCGGTCGCCACCAAATACGATGTCATGAACGATCTGATGTCGGGTGGGCTGCACCGTCTGTGGAAGGTCTTTACCATTGCGCGCAGCGGCGTTAAGCCGGGCATGCGTGTGCTCGATATCGCAGGCGGCACCGGCGACCTGGCTAAGGCCTTCAGCAAAAAGGTAGGGGCCAGTGGCGAAGTCTGGCTGACCGACATCAATAACGCGATGCTCACATGCGGCCGTGATCGTTTGCTCAACAGTGGCACTTTCGTTAAAACCGCCCAATGTGATGCCGAAAAGCTGCCGTTCCCGGATGGTTATTTCGACATCGTCACAGTGGCCTTTGGCCTGCGCAACATGACGCACAAAGACGGCGCGCTCGCCGAAATGCGCCGCGTGCTGAAACCGGGAGGCAAGCTGATGGTGCTGGAGTTCTCGAAGGTCACACCCCTACTGGCGCCAATCTATGACTTCTATTCCTTCCAGGTTATTCCCCGTGTAGGCAAAGTGGTGGCCAATGATTCTGATAGCTACCGCTATCTGGCGGAGTCGATCCGCATGCACCCGGATCAGGAAACCCTGAAGCAGATGATGGAAGGCGTCGGTTTTGATCGCGTCCAGTATCACAATCTCACCGGTGGCGTGGTGGCGCTCCATATCGGTGACAAATTCTAACGCGTATAAAGCATCATGCTGAATAGTCTTTCGCTACCGGTACTCAATCGCGCCCTCGGCGATGACCCTTGGGCCATGCGCCGGCTTGCCGACTTCGCAGGCTCCACGGTTCGTATTGCGCTAGCCGACACACCGATTCTGCGCTATACCGTCGAGCCTAACGGATTACTTGCCGCGCACGAGGTCTTTGGTGATGACGAGCCCACCCTCTCGATTGATCTACCTGGCGATGCGGCTTCTCGGTTTATCAGCCATGGTCGACACGGGATTCTAAAAGCCGCCAAGATTCGCGGAAATATCGATCTGGCCAATGCGGTCAACGATGTGCTCGATAACATCCGCCCGGACCCAGAAGCCTTTCTCGCCAGCAAGATCGGCGATATCGCTGCTCACCGAACCATGGGATTGTTTTACAGTCTGAAACAAGGCGCGGAGCAGCTCGCTATCAGGCTGAAGGATCAGTTCACCGAGCATATCGCCGAAGGCCACTCGGTCATTGTCCCCAACGACCAACTCGCACAATTTATGTCTGAGGTGGATACGCTTCGCAATGATGTTGCGCGCTTACAGCAGCGCCTAGAGCGACTGAACCGCTAATCTCTCTGTGCCTTATCAAAACAAAAGCCACCCGAAGGTGGCTTTTGCGTTTTAGGTATTACAACTACCAAAAACTTAGTGACGGTTGCGCAACTTCTTGATGGCAGCCAACTGACCCACGGCATCGGCCAGTTCGGCTTCTGCCTTGGCGTAGTCCATGTCGGTGCTACGATTTTGCAGCGCTTCTTCAGCCGATTTTTTGGCTTGCATGGCGCGGGCCTCGTCCAGATCATGGGCGCGGATGGCCGTATCTGCCAGCACGGTGACCATGTTCGGTTGCACTTCCAGCATGCCACCGGAGACGTAGACGAACTCTTCGCCACCTTCCGGCAGTTTGATACGAACGGCACCCGGGCGGATGCGGGTCAGCAACGGGGTGTGGCGTGGCCAGATACCCAGTTCGCCAGATTCACCCGGCAGTACCACGTGATCAGCTTCACCCGAGAAGATCTTCTCTTCGGCGCTGACGACGTCTACATGAATTCTTAATGCCATATTTGCTCCTGATCCGCCGCGCTTTACAACGCGGCGGGGGGATGGAACCGCGGATTACTGCAGGGTCTTGGCCTTCTCGATGGCTTCTTCGATCGAACCCACCATGTAGAAAGCCTGCTCCGGCAGATGATCCAGCTCACCTTCAACGATCATCTTGAAGCCCTTGATCGTGTCCTTGAGCGAAACGTACTTACCCGGCGAACCCGTGAACACTTCGGCCACGTGGAACGGTTGCGACAGGAAACGCTGGATCTTACGGGCGCGGGCCACGGCGAGCTTATCTTCCGGTGCCAGTTCGTCCATACCCAGAATCGCGATGATGTCACGCAGTTCCTTGTAGCGCTGCAGTGTTTGCTGCACGCCACGGGCAACACGGTAATGCTCTTCACCCACCACATGCGGATCGAGCTGACGTGACGTCGAGTCGAGCGGATCCACGGCTGGGTAGATACCCAGGGCGGCGATGTCACGCGACAGAACGACGGTCGAGTCCAAGTGCAGGAAGGTGGTGGCCGGCGACGGGTCGGTCAAGTCATCGGCAGGCACGTAAACGGCCTGGATCGACGTAATCGAACCGGTCTTGGTCGAGGTAATACGCTCTTGCAGACGGCCCATTTCTTCAGCCAGCGTCGGCTGGTAGCCCACAGCTGACGGCATACGACCCAGAAGCGCGGACACTTCGGTACCGGCTAGGGTGTAACGGTAGATGTTATCCACGAAGAACAGAATGTCACGGCCTTCGTCACGGAAACGCTCGGCCATGGTCAGACCGGTCAGCGCGACGCGCAGACGGTTGCCCGGTGGTTCGTTCATCTGACCGAACACCATGCCGACCTTGTCCAGAACGTTGGAGTCTTTCATTTCATGATAGAAGTCGTTACCTTCACGGGTACGCTCACCCACACCGGCAAACACCGAGAGACCCGAGTGTTGCTTGGCGATGTTGTTGATGAGTTCCATCATGTTCACGGTCTTGCCCACACCGGCACCCCCGAACAGGCCAACCTTACCGCCCTTAGCGAACGGGCAGATCAGGTCGATCACCTTGATACCGGTTTCGAGCAGTTCCACCGACGGCGACAGCTCGTCAAAGGCAGGCGCTTCACGGTGAATCGGACGACGCTCATCGCAGGCGATGGGGCCGGCTTCGTCGATCGGACGACCCAGCACATCCATGATGCGGCCCAGCGTGCCATGGCCAACCGGGATCGAGATCGGTGCGCCCGAGGCGTTCACTTTCATGCCGCGGCGGATACCGTCGGTCGAACCCAGTGCAATGGTACGGGCAATACCGTCACCCAGCTGCTGTTGAACTTCAAAGGTCAGGCCGGCTTCGACCAGGCCATTGGTAGCGCCTTCGTCGAGGGTGAGGGCCTCGAACACTTTAGGCATGTGCTCTTTCGGAAACTGGATATCAACCACAGCACCAATGCACTGAACGACTGTTCCTTGACTCATCGTTATATCCCTAATCTAAAAAAATCAAACCGCTGCTGCGCCGCTGACGATCTCGGACAGCTCTTTCGTAATCGCTGCCTGGCGGGTCTTGTTGTAGACCAGCTTCAGCTCTTCGATTACGTTTTTGGCATTGTCGGAAGCGGCCTTCATGGCCACCATCCGCGCACTTTGTTCCGATGCGATGTTCTCGGCGACGGACTGGTAAACCAGCGCCTCGAGGTAACGCACCAGCAGATCATCGATCACGGACTTGGCATCCGGCTCGTAGACATAGTCCCAGCTGGTCTTGGCCGAACCGACCGCATCACCGGATAGGGGCAGCAGTTGTTCAACGACTGGCTCCTGGCGCATCGTGTTCACGAAGCGCGTGTAGGCAATGTGCAGTTCATCGATTTCGCCAGCGTTGAAGGCATCAATCTGCACTTTGATCGGCCCGATGAGGGCATCAATGTGCGGGTTGTCGCCCAGGCCGACGACTTCAGACACGAGGTCTGCGCCGTTGCGCTGGAGAAATGACAGGCCCTTGCTACCAATCGCCGTCAGCTGAACCTTGACGTTCTGACCTTCGAGCTCGCGCATCTTGATGACGAGCTGACGCAGAACGTTGGTGTTCAGACCGCCGCAGAGACCCTTATCCGAGGTCACGAGAATAATGCCCACCTTTTTGAGCTGGTCACGCTTCTCGAGGAACGGATGCTTGTACTCTGACAGCGCATGCGACAGATTGGCGGCAACGTGGCGGATCTTCTCACCATAGGGACGGGCTTTGAGCATCCGCTCCTGCGCTTTACGCATTTTGGATGCCGCCACCATCTCCATGGCTTTGGTGATCTTCCGCGTGTTTTCTACGCTTTTGATCTTAGTACGGATTTCCTTGCCGCTTGGCATGGCGCTCTCCTAGATCAAACCCAAGCAGACTTGAATGCTTCGATGGCAGCAACGAGTGCTTTCTCCGAATCAGCGTCCAGATCCTTGGTCTGCTCCATCTTGTCGAGCAGGGCGGCGTTCTTGTGTTCAATGTCGCTGATGAGGCTACGGGTGAACTCGAGAACACGGGGCACTTCCACATCGTCAGCATAACCGCGGGTGATCGTGTAGAGCACCACGGCCTGCTTCGAAACACTCAGCGGCTCGTATTGCGGCTGCTTCAGTACTTCCACCACGCGACGACCACGCTCCAGCTGATTGCGGGTTGCATCGTCCAGATCCGAAGCAAACTGCGCGAAGGCAGCCAGTTCACGATACTGGGCGAGGTCGGTACGGATACCGCCTGACAGCTTCTTGATGATCTTGGTCTGAGCAGCACCACCCACACGCGACACCGAGATACCGGCGTTAATGGCCGGACGGATACCTGCGTTGAAGAGGTCGGTTTCCAGGAAGATCTGACCATCCGTAATCGAAATCACGTTAGTCGGCACGAAGGCTGAAACGTCACCGGCCTGGGTTTCAATCACAGGCAGTGCCGTCAGCGAACCAGTCTTGCCCTTAACGGCACCATTGGTCAGCTTCTCAACGTACTCTTCGCTAACGCGGGCTGCGCGCTCAAGTAGACGCGAGTGCAGATAGAACACATCACCCGGATAAGCTTCGCGGCCCGGCGGACGACGCAGCAGCAGCGAGATCTGACGATAGGCCCAGGCTTGCTTGGTCAGATCGTCATAAATGATCAGAGCGTCTTCACCGATATCACGGAAGTATTCGCCCATCGTACAACCGGCGTACGGAGCAATAAACTGCATCGCGGCAGGATCCGAAGCAGTCGCCGCGACAACGATGGTGTATTCGAGAGCGCCGTGCTCTTCCAGCGTGCGTACCACGTTGGCAATGGTCGAAGCCTTCTGGCCCACAGCTACGTAGATACAGGTGACGCCCTGACCCTTCTGGTTCAGGATGGTGTCGACAGCGACAGCGGTCTTACCGGTCTGACGGTCACCAATGATCAGCTCACGCTGACCACGGCCGATCGGCACCATGGCATCAATCGCCTTAATACCGGTCTGTAGCGGCTGCGACACTGACTTACGCCAGATCACGCCCGGCGCAACCTTTTCGATCTTGTCGGTCAGCTTGTTACCCAGCGGACCCTTGCCGTCGATCGGCTGACCCAGCGCGTTCACAACGCGACCACGCAGCTCCGGACCAACCGGCACCTCCAGAATGCGGCCCGTACACTTGACGGTGTCGCCTTCCGAAATGTTTTCGTACTCACCCAGGACCACAGCACCGACAGAGTCGCGCTCGAGGTTCAGGGCCATACCCATAATGCCGTTCGGGAATTCAAGCATTTCGCCTTGCATCACGTCTTCCAGACCGTGGACGCGGCAGATGCCATCTGTTACCGAAACGACGGTACCCTGGGTCCGGGTCTCAGCGCCCAGGCTCAGGTTCTCAATCTTGCTCTTGATCAGCTCGCTGATCTCGGAAGGATTCAGTTGCATTTAGAAAACTCCTAGTTCTTTAACGCGACAGCCATTGCGTCGAGCTGGCCACGCACCGAGGCGTCAAACACCTCGTCACCGACTACAACCTTGATACCGCCAATGAGTGACGGCTCCACGGTAACGCGCGGCTTGAGCTTTGAAGAGAAATGCTGTTCCAGTACTGGCAGTATCTGGCCAACCTGGGCGTCGTCCATCGGGAATGCGCTCAAAATGTGCGCTTCCTTGACGCCTTCTTCATCCGACTTCAGTTCTTCAAAAAGAACTTGGATTTCGGGAAGCAGAGCCAGGCGCCCGTTTTCGGCAAGCACCTCGATGAAACGTGACAGCGCCTGCGGGGCTTCCACCCCGAGCACGCCCACGACAAGATCCGTGACTTGACGGGAATTCAGCTTCGGGTTGCCGAAACAGTCCTGCATTGCCGATTCATTGGCAATCAGGGACAGGCGACCCAACCAACCACTCCAGTCGGCCAGCTTGCTTGACTCACGGCCGAGGCGGAAAACCGCTTCGGCGTAAGGACGGGCTACGGTGAGGGATTCAGCCATTTGTTACAGACCTTGCTTGATGGCGACCAGAATGTCCGCATGGGCACCGGCGTTGATTTCCTTGCGGAGAATCTTCTCGGCACCGGCGACTGCCAGTGTGGCGACCTGATCACGAAGCTGTTCGCGGGCGCGAACGACTTCCTGCTCCACGTCTGCACGGGCAGCAGCCACGATACGATCAGCTTCAACCTTGGCCTGGGCCTTGGCATCTTCAATGATCTGGACAGCACGCTTTTCAGCGGCAGCCAGGACGTCAGCCGACTTTTCTTTGCCTTCGCGCACAACCTCAGCGGAACGCTTGCTGGCAAGTTCAAGTTCATGCTTGCCACGTTCAGCCGCGGCCAAGCCGTCAGCGATTTTTTTCGCACGATCATCCAGCGCCTTGGTAATCGGCGGCCAGACGAACTTCATCGTAAACCATACCAGGATGAAGAAAACGATGAGCTGGGCGAATAATGTTGCGTTTAGATTCACGCTACGAGCCCTCCTGAAAAAGGTTGTTCAGGATTACTTCAGCACGAACGGGTTAGCGAAGGCGAACATCATCGCAATACCAACGCCGATCAGGAATGCAGCATCGATCAGACCGGCCAGCAGGAACATCTTGGTTTGCAGTTCGTTCATCAGCTCAGGTTGACGAGCCGACGCTTCGAGGTACTTCGAACCCATGATACCGATACCGATACAGGCACCGATAGCACCCAGACCAATGATGAGGCCGGCAGCCAGAGCAACTAGACCGAGGATTTGTTCCATGATGACTCCTTGAAAGGGATGAGAACAGCGAGGTTAAAAAGAAAGGTAAAACGAAAGACTACTACAGAAAGGATTAGTGCGACTCGTGAGCCTGACCGACATACACCAGCGTCAGCATCATGAAAATGAATGCCTGCAGGGTAATAATCAGGATATGGAAGATCGCCCAGATCGAACCCGCGATCACATGGCCAGCAAACAGCAGACCACCCGACAGCGAATGCGTTCCGGCCCAGGCCGCACCCATCAGGGCGATCAGCATGAACACGAGCTCACCTGCGTACATGTTGCCGAACAACCGCATGCCATGCGAGATGGTCTTGGCGGCAAATTCGATCATTTGCATCAGGAAATTGATCGGGGCCAGCACTGGATGCGAGCCAAACGGGGCAGCAAAAAGCTCATGCACCCAGCCGCCGATGCCCTTAATCTTGATGTTGTAGTAAATACAGACGATCAGCACGCCCAGGGCCAGGGCCAGCGTGACGCTCAGGTCGGCTGAAGGCACGATGCGCAGATAGGCGTGATGCGGATCATGACCGCTGGCGGCGTAATACTGCGACCATAGATTGGGCAGCAGATCGAGCGGCAGCAGATCCATGGCGTTCATAAAGAAGATCCAGACGAACACGGTCAGTGCCAGCGGGGCCACGAACAGGCGCGACTTGGCATCGTGGATGATGCCCTTGGCCTGGTTGGCAACCATCTCGACCAGAACCTCGATCGCTGCCTGCAGACGGCCCGGCACACCGGCCGTAGCACGCTGTGCGACAAACCACATCAGCAGCACGGCGATAACGCCGAGCAGGGTCGAGAAGAAGAAGGAGTCCATGTTCAGCACGGACCAGTCCACAATGGACTTCTGGGCCCCGCCCGTACCGTTGTAATGGGTCAGGTGGTGAACAATGTATTCACCTTGGGTCGGGCCTTGGGCCGCATGGGCCGCTGCGTTTGCTACGTTTTCAGTCGCCATCTCAGGTTCTTTTCGCCAATGCTAAAAAATTGACCTGCAAGGTGATCGCCATACTGAGCAGCATACTGGGCCAACTTAGGTCCGCATACAGCGCGATGGCGACCGCCAACAAAACCAGTGTGAGGGCTAGCTTGAGGAATTCGTAGACGATGAACACCCCGGCCGTCGCCACACCTGCACGATTGGCCGACGCCGCCATCAATCTCAGCGCGAAAAGCAGGTTGGGTATTACGACTGCCCCACCTCCGATCGCGGCAGAAACGCTGCCACGCCCCCCCACAAGCATCCCGGCCAGAGCCACAGCGATTGTTATTGCGATCAGTTGCAGGCGTATTACTCGAAACACCGTTACCTCACCGCTTCATGTGCTGGGCCAACCAGGCGCCTTCAAACCCCGACACTATACGGCCAGCTTCGTCTGCCGTCAATCAGAAAATCGCTCGATCAGCCCATCAAGCTGGTCGAGACTATCAAAATGAATCGTAATCTTGCCCGCGCCCCGCTTGTTAGCCGCAATGGCCACCTGCGCGCCCAAGGTATCAGCCAACCGTTCCGACAGACGGGCAACATCGGCGTTGTCGGATCTGCCACCATGGCTGCCGACCTTTGGCGCGACTTTGCTGCTCTGGCGACGACGCACCAGCTCCTCGGTTTCACGCACCGAAAGGCTCTTGAGCACGACCTGTTGCGCCACAGCAATCTGGTCGCTACCGGTGAGGGCCAGTAGCGCCCGAGCGTGACCCATGTCAAGGCGGCTTTGCATTAACAGTTCCTGCACCGGCTCGGCCAGCTCCAGGAGTCGCAACAGATTCGATGCAGCCGAGCGGGAACGGCCCACCGCTTCGGCAGCCTGCTGGTGGGTGAGAGAAAATTCATCGATTAGCCGGCGCAAACCCTGTGCCTCCTCCAGCGGATTCAGGTCTTCCCGCTGGATGTTTTCAATCAGTGCCATCGCCAGCGCGGCTTCATCCGCAATGTGGTGCACATGCACCGGCACCTCTTTCAGCCCGGCAATCTGCGAAGCGCGCCAACGGCGCTCGCCCGCAATGATCTCGTAGGGCGTTGCCGCACCGGCACCCAGGGGGCGGACCACGATGGGTTGCACCAGACCCTGCGCGGCGATCGAGGCTGCAAGCTCATTGAGGCTGGCTTCGTCCATGCGGGTTCGTGGCTGGTACTTGCCCGGCTGCAGATCCCCAACAGGCAGATGACGCGGTATGTCAGTACTCGTTACCGACCGATCTTGAGGTGCGCTCGCCGGCGCCGCGGGCTTCGAACCCCCCAGCAGGGCATCCAGGCCACGACCCAGACCGCGCGTTTGTTTTTTTGCGTTCATGTTGTTGCCTCGTCCTTAAACAGCTGTTTTGGCGTGGCGGCCCAACAGCTCTTCGGCCAGTGCCATATAAGCTTGCGCACCTTTGGAGGACGGGTCGTACGCAGTTGCCGGCTTACCGTGCGAGGGCGCCTCAGCCAGGCGGACATTGCGCGGAATGATGGTGTCGTAAACCTTCTCGCCAAAGTGGCTGGTCAGCTCTTCGGACACCTGCTGCGTGAGCGTGTTCTGGGCGTTGTACATGGTGCGGAGCAGACCCTCGATCTCCAAATTCGGGTTCAGGTTGCCACGCACCTTGCGCAGGGTTTCCACCAGATCTGACAGACCTTCCAGAGCGTAATACTCGCACTGCATGGGGATCATCACCGAGCGTGAGGCCACGAGCGCGTTGACCGTTAGCATATTCAGGGCCGGCGGGCAGTCGATCAGCACGTAGTCATACTTGTCTGCAACCGTCGCCAGCGCATCCTTCAAGCGCTGCTCGCGGCCATCCAGTTCAATCAGCTCGATTTCAGCGCCAGCGAGGTCGCGGTTGGCTGGCAGGATATCAAAGCCAAATTCCGTCCTGATAATGGCACCGTCCAGCGTGGTATCTCCTAACAGCAACTGGTAGACCGTAGGCAGGGCATCACTCTTGACGATGCCGCAACCGGTGGTGGCGTTTCCCTGCGGGTCCAGATCAATCAGAAGCACCCGCTGGCCGAGCTTGGCGAGCGCGGCGCTCAGGTTAACGGCCGACGTGGTCTTACCCACACCACCTTTTTGATTGGTAATTGCCAGAATCCGCATGCTGCGCCTTTTTAATCTTTCAAACTATTTACTTGCCACCCGCTGACAAACCCATCAACCGACCGGCGGCTCGGCTCCGGCCGGCGCCATCACAATGAGATGTCGCGCCGCATCGAGATCGGGCACCTGCAGCGGAATCACCGCTTTAATGACCACGTCAGGGGGTAATTCTGCCATTTCGGCGTCCGGAAAGACACCTTTCATGGCATACCAGCCGCCATTTTGCGCCAAAAGTCGATGAGTTTGACCAATTAAGGTCGCCAAAGTGGCGTAAGCGCGGGCTGTAATCAATGTGAATCCGGCTGCATGCTCTGCCGGTGGAACCCAGCTTTCGATCCGATCCGACACTGCGGTGAGGTTCTTCAAACCCAGGGTCATCGCCGCCTGCTTGAGAAAAGCCACTTTCTTACCCACCGTGTCGATCAGCGTGATCGAGCGCTCCGGCTGCAAAATGGCCAGCGGGATGCCCGGCAGACCGCCGCCGCTGCCCACATCCAGCAGATCCCCCGGCGGCAGATGCGGCAAGATCGACAGTGAATCCAGCAGGTGCTGAACCAGCATGGCCGAGCGCTCGCGCACCGCCGTCAGGTTATAAGCCTTGTTCCACTTCTGCAGCAGGTCCAGATAATCCAGCAATTTGGCCGCCTGCGCTTCGCTCAGCGCGACGCCCATCGCGCTGGCGCCCGCCATGAGCTGCGACATCTCGGCAGTGCGTGTACCCGCTAGCGTCGTCACAGCACTCCGCCCAATGCCACGCCGAGGCGCTTCAGGTGCACCAGCAACAGGCCAATCGCGGCTGGCGTCACGCCCTGGATGCGCGCCGCCTGACCCAGGGTCTGTGGGCGATGCGTCTGCAGCTTCTGGCAAACCTCCCGCGACAACCCAATTACCTCGCTGTAATCCAGCGAATCGGGCAAAACCAGTGTTTCATAGGCCGCCTGGCGCGCCACTTCGTCGCGCTGGCGATCGATATATCCCTGATATTTGGCCTGGATCTCGACCTGCTCCACCACCTCGGGCGCCAGCACCAAGGCATCAGCCAACTCAGCGTCCACGGCCATCTGCTTCAAACCGTCATAGGTGGTGTCCGGCCGGCGCAGTAGTTCAAACATTGTGGTTTCACGTTCCAGCGGTTTACCCAACGCTGAGGTCAAAAGCTCGGCATCGATCTTGCCTGGATTGACACGAAGCGCGCGCAATCGCTGCATTTCTTGCTCAATAGATTCACGTTTGGCGCAAAATGCAGCCCAGCGTACGTCATCCACCAGGCCCATTTCACGACCGATCTCGGTCAGGCGCAAATCTGCATTGTCTTCACGCAGGCTCAGGCGATATTCGGCGCGGCTGGTGAACATGCGGTAAGGCTCGCTCACCCCACGCGTGATCAGGTCATCCACGAGCACGCCCAGATAAGATTCATCCCGACGCGGGCACCACGCAGGCTCACCCCGAGTCTGGCGGGCGGCGTTCAGCCCGGCCAGCAAGCCCTGGGCGGCGGCTTCTTCGTAGCCGGTGGTGCCATTAATCTGGCCCGCAAAGAACAACCCATGGATGGCCTTGGTTTCCAATGAAGCCTTGAGACCCCGCGGGTCGAAGTAATCGTATTCGATGGCGTAACCCGGGCGCAGGATGTGACACTGCGCCATCCCCCGGATCGATCGCACGATCTGCAACTGCACATCAAAGGGGAGCGATGTTGAAATCCCGTTCGGGTAGATCTCGTGCGTATCCAGGCCCTCCGGCTCCAGAAACACATGGTGGCTGGCCTTATCGGCAAAGCGATGAATCTTGTCTTCGATGGATGGGCAGTAGCGCGGACCCACCCCCTCGATCACGCCGGTGTACATCGGCGAGCGGTCGAGATTGTTGCGAATAATCTCGTGGGTGCGTTCGTTCGTATCGGTAATCCAGCAGGGTAATTGCTGCGGGTGTTGGGCCGCCTTACCGAGAAAAGAAAACACCGGAAGCGGATCATCCGAAAGCTGGGTCTGCATGACGGAAAAGTCGATTGTCTTGCCGTCCAGGCGTGGCGGCGTACCGGTCTTTAATCGGCCTTGGGGTAACTGCAGTTCGCGCAGCCGCGCAGCCAGCGAGACCGAAGGCGGATCGCCCATCCGACCCCCCGAATAGTTCTGTAAACCGACATGAATCAGCCCGTTCAGAAAAGTACCTGCAGTCAGGACCACGGCACCGGCCTGAAAGCGCACACCCAGCTGCGTCACAGCGCCGACCACACGATCGCCCACCATGATGAGGTCATCACAGGCCTGCGCAAAGATCGTCAAGTTCGGCTGGTTTTCCAGGCGGCGGCGAATGGCTTGCTTGTAGAGGACACGGTCTGCCTGGGCCCGCGTGGCACGAACTGCCGGCCCTTTGGATGCATTCAAAATACGGAACTGAATGCCGGCTTCATCGGTCGCAGCGGCCATAGCACCACCTAGGGCATCGACCTCCTTGACCAGGTGACCCTTACCGATGCCACCGATCGATGGGTTACAGCTCATCGCGCCCAGTGTTTCCATGCTGTGCGTCAGCAGCAGCGTGCGCGCACCGGTCCGCGCCGAAGCCAGCGCGGCCTCCGTCCCGGCATGCCCGCCACCCA
This sequence comes from uncultured Dechloromonas sp., assembly GCA_964604465.1. Classification (GTDB taxonomy): domain Bacteria; phylum Pseudomonadota; class Gammaproteobacteria; order Burkholderiales; family Rhodocyclaceae; genus Fluviibacter. The sequence continues at coordinate 49,758 of CAZRYZ010000002.1, forward strand.
CTACAATCACATCGAAATATTCGGGGAAATCCATGACCGCCTTAAGCCCAGCATCTTCTGCGCAACATCAAAGGGTGCTAATTTTATCGAAAGACAGCGCATCCCGTGGGGCCCATTACATCGTCGATAGTTTTTGACTAACGGATATTTAGTAACAATCAATTGGATTTATTGGCTTGAACGCCGTAAAGTTCGAAGCTGTCGCTTAGACATTCTCGTCTCATCCAACGTCAACCAGGAGCATTTTCATGTCGCTGATTAACACCCACGTTCAACCGTTCAAGACCCAAGCTTTCGTCAACCGCTCCGGTAAAGGCGAATTTATTGAAGTGTCGGAAGCCAGCCTGAAGGGTAAGTGGTCTGTGCTGATTTTTATGCCGGCCGCCTTTACCTTCAACTGCCCGACCGAAATCGAAGATGCGGCCGACCACTACGCTGAGTTTGAAAAGGCCGGTGCCGAGGTCTACATCGTGACCACCGACACCCACTTCTCTCACAAGGTGTGGCATGAGACCTCCCCGGCCGTTGGCAAGGCCCGCTTTCCGCTGGTTGGCGACCCGACCCATCAGCTGACCAACGCATTCGGCGTTCACATTCCGGAAGAAGGCCTGGCCCTGCGCGGCACCTTCATCATCAATCCGGATGGCGTGATCAAAACAGCCGAAATTCACTCCAACGAAATCGCCCGCGATGTCGGCGAAACCCTGCGTAAGCTGAAGGCCGCCCAATACACGGCTGCTCACCCGAACGAAGTGTGCCCGGCTAAGTGGAAAGAGGGCGAGAAGACCCTGGCCCCATCGCTGGATCTGGTCGGCAAGATCTAAGCCTGACCGCGGACTAGAACAGCCGCAACAGAGAATGCCCGGGGCTTTAACGAAAAGTCCCGGGCCCCTCCAAAAACAACCCCGCATGATTGCATCGCCAAGCGGCGAGTCGGCTGGCTTTTGCCTTAAAAGACCTCGCTTCACCATGTAATTATTCGTAATTCAGTATTGCCTAAGGAGAACACCATGCTCGACAGCAACATTCAGGAACAACTTAAAGGCTATCTGCAACGCCTGGAACAGCCCATCCAGCTGATGACCACGCTGGATACCAGCGATTCGTCTGCCCAGATGCGCGAGCTGGTGAACGAGATTGCTGCACTTTCCGACAAGGTCAGCGTGACCGAATCCAACGATGCCGAATTGATACCTTCATTTCGCGTAGCACCGCTCAATCACACGGGTGAGCGCGGCGTTGCACGTTTTGCCGGCCTGCCAATGGGTCATGAATTCACGTCACTCGTTCTTGCCCTGCTGCAGATGGGCGGCTACCCGCCGAAGGTCGATGCAAGCGTGATCGAACAGATCCGAGATCTGCCGGGTGAATACCGGTTCGAAACCTACATTTCGCTGAGCTGCCATAACTGCCCGGATGTTGTTCAGGCACTCAACCTGATGGCCGCCATCAACCCGCGCGTACAACACACCATGATCGATGGCGGGATGTTCCGTGAGGTCGTCGAAGCGCGACAGATCATGGCCGTTCCCACTGTCTATATGAACGGCGAAGAATTTGGTGCCGGCCGCATGACCATTGAAGAAATTCTGGCCAAGCTCGATACCGGCGCTGCTGCCCGAGAAGCTGAAAAGATCAGCGCTCAGGCACCTTACGATGTGCTCATCGTCGGTGGTGGTCCGGCCGGCGCTGCGGCTGCGGTCTATGCGGCCCGCAAGGGGATTCGCACGGGCATCCTGGCCGAGCGCTTTGGTGGACAAGTCATGGATACCCTGGGCATTGAAAACTTCATCTCGGTACAAGAGACCGAGGGCCCCAAGCTGGTTGCACAGCTGGAGCAACACGTGAAGTCCTACGACGTGGATATCATGAATCTGCAACGTGCAAAGGCACTGGTACCAGCCAGCGCAGCCGGCGGTTATGCCGAAATCCACACCGCCAGTGGTGCCACCCTCAAGGCCAAGAGCGTCATCATCTCGACCGGTGCCCGTTGGCGTGAGCTGAACGTCCCCGGTGAACAAGAGTACCGCGGCAAAGGCGTCGCTTACTGCCCGCACTGTGACGGCCCTCTGTTCAAGGGTAAGCGCGTAGCCGTCATCGGCGGCGGCAACTCCGGCGTAGAGGCAGCCATTGATCTGGCCGGTATCGTGGGCCATGTCACCCTCATCGAGTTCGGTGCCGAGCTGCGAGCTGATGCCGTGCTTCAGCGCAAACTGGCGAGCCTGCCCAACGTGGTCATCCTGAAAAATGCCCAGACCATGGAAGTGCTAGGTGATGGCAACAAGGTCAACGGCCTGATCTATAAAAACCGTGAGAACGGTGAAGATGTTCGCGTTGAACTGGAAGGCATCTTTGTGCAGATTGGTCTGTTGCCCAATACCGACTGGCTCAAAGGCACCCTCGAGCTTTCCAAAATGGGTGAGATCGAAGTGGATGCCCGGGGTCAGACCTCGGCAACCGGTGTTTTTGCTGCGGGTGACTGTACAACCGTCCCCTATAAGCAGATCATCATTGCCATGGGCGAGGGTGCCAAAGCCTCGCTGGCGGCATTTGATTACCTGATCCGCAGCTCAGCACCGGCTTAAGCGCAGGGCGGCGTAAAATGCCGCCATGTCACTTTCTGCCCCTCAGCCAGCAAAAACTATCGCTATTATTGGCGGTGGGCCCGCCGGCCTGATGGCGGCTGAGGTTCTGAGCCGGGCCGGCATGACCGTCAGCCTCTACGATGCGATGCCTTCGGTGGGTCGAAAGTTTCTGCTGGCTGGCATTGGCGGCCTGAACATTACGCACAGCGAAGCATTTGGAAATTTCTGTAGCCGTTATAGCCCAGAGAGTTCCGCGTTACAACTCTGTCTAAATCAATGGACGCCGTCCGATTTGCGGCAATGGGTGCACGAGCTTGGCATCGACACTTTTGTGGGCAGCTCCGGGCGCGTCTTTCCCAAAGAGATGAAAGCCGCCCCCTTGTTGCGTGCCTGGTTGCATCGGCTGCGTCAGCAAGGCGTGCGGTTTCATGTACGCCATCGCTGGCTCGGCTGGACAGATCATGGCGCATTGCTAATCGCTAGCCCTAGCAGCAAGATCACCATTCATCCTGATGCCACTATTCTGGCACTCGGCGGTGCCAGCTGGCCCAAACTCGGCAGCGATGGTGCCTGGGTCTCATGCCTGGCTGGACAGGATATCCAGATCGCACCGCTGCAAAGTGCCAACTGCGGTTTCACGGTTTCCTGGTCAGAGCATTTAAAGAATAAATTTTCGGGTGAACCCCTCAAGTCGATCGCCATTACCTTTAGGGACCACACTGGGCAAATGCATCAACGCCAGGGAGAAAGCCTCATCACCCGCGAGGGCATCGAAGGCAGCCTGATCTACGCACTCTCACGCCCACTGCGCGACACGATCAACGCCACCGGTAGCGCAAGGTTAAGCATCGACCTCGCACCTGAACGCACCGAAGCCCAGATTCTGGATACCCTCTGCCGGCGTGGTAGCAAGTCGCTCTCGAGCTATCTCAAATCAGCGCTGAGTTTCAGTAGCATCAAGACCGCGTTGGTTTATGAGGCGCTGAATAAAACCCAGATCACCGATCTTCAAACGCTCGCCTCAACGATCAAAGCATTACCGATCACCCTCGTCGCACCGCGACCCATCGACGAAGCGATCAGCACCGCGGGCGGTGTCTGCTTCAGTAACCTGGACGCACACCTGATGCTGACGGCGCGCCCCGGCACCTTCATCGCAGGGGAGATGCTGGATTGGGAGGCTCCTACGGGGGGCTATCTTCTCACCGCCTGCCTGGCCACCGGCCGACAGGCCGGCCGAGGTGCACTTGCCTGGCTTACTGCGCCGGGCTGACCTGCACTTTCAGCGTAAAGGTCTTTGCCGGCAGGGCGTTCTTCTCCCACGGGCGCGCATAGATATAGGTCAGTACGGCAGTTCCGCTACCCTGGGCACGGAACGACCAGACCTCAAGCCCCGGCACACCCACCATCCCATCGGCTGCCGGTGCCTCACCGGTAATCGTATCCAAGCGCAACACCTCATCACCCGTCACCACGTAGGACCAGACATAGCCCGTGCTCGGGTTCGACGGCAAGCGCACCACCAGCGGTTGATACGGGATCAATGATGCCGTGCCCCCCGAATCACCGATCGAGGCCGTGACCGGCATCTCGGTAGGAAACAAAGACGGTGCACACCCACTCAATAACGTGGCAATACCTAATGCTAAAAACCAGCGCTTCATAAAAATCCTAATATTAGTTGCATAGCGAACTAGTTGTGCCTATACTGCAGACATGTTCGACCACTGCCTCTATTTCAACACCTCTGCGCTTGCCCGACAACTTGATCGACTCTGGGCAGAGGCTTATCGTCCTTTCGGCCTAACCGCTCCGCAGGGCTTTATGTTGCGCACGGTACTAGCGCATCCTGGACTATTACAAAATGAACTTGCCGAAAGCCTCGTCATCTCAAGACCGACGGCCACACGAGCCCTTGATGGTCTAGCAGATAAAGGTCTGATTACGCGGCGCCCGTCTAATCAAGATGGTCGTCAGATCGAAATTCACCCAACTGAAAGCGCTCGTGAGATATCCGCGGCGTTGAATGCTGCCAGCGCCCATGTATCAGCATCACTCAAAAAATCTCTAGGCGCGGAGATTTTCACCAATGCTGTAGGAAACCTCAAAGACATTCGAACCGCACTTGAGTAACTTTTTTGCCCTGATAGTTGCATATCTAACCACCGAGGACATCATGCCCATCTTAAATATCAAGACTTCCGCACCCAGCTCCCAAGAAATGACTGCAAAAATTGCATCCGGAGTCGCCAAACTCACGGAAGACATTTTGAAAAAGAAACCAGAAGTCACTGCAATGACAATTCAATACGTAGACCCCGAGCACTGGATCATTGGTGGAAGATCACTCGCAGAGCAAGGCATACACAGTTTCTATTTGGACATCAAAGTCACCGATGAAACCAACACCAAAGTAGAAAAAGCTTTGTATCTTAGCGAGGTTTATAAATTTTTCTCAACGCTATTGGGCAATCTGCACGAAGTCAGCTACGTCTACATCGAGGATGTTCGAGCGGGCGCCTATGGTTACGCTGGACGCACACAGGAATACCGCTTCCACCAATAACCAGGATCGTTAAAGCAACTCGATTCCGAAATGCTTCACAACATACGCAAAGATCACAAAGCAAATAATCGTGATCAGCGCGCTGACGGCAAGCGTCGGCCAGAACCCTATGCGCTCGTGCAAAAACGGAAACGCCAGAAACATCGGCAGCGTCGGCACCACGTACCAGAAGGTATACCAGGCATGATTGGAAATCTTTTCCGCCGGTTGCTTTTCTACAAAAAGCCAGATCAATGCCAGAAAGGTCACCAACGGTAGTGCGGCAACGAGACTGCCGAGCTTATCGCTGCGCTTGGCAACTTCTGATACCAGCACAACTACGGCTGCGGTGATCAGGTATTTGGTAACAATCCAGGCCATGGGTTATTTTCCAATACAAAATCGAGAGAAAATATCACCGAGCAAATCATCCGGCGTGTACTCACCGGTAATGCTCTGCAGGGCTTTGTGCGCGAGGCGAAGTTCTTCAGCAAAGATTTCTAGGGCGGGCAGGGCGGTTACTGCCGTTGCCAGATGGTCTGCCGCTTCGCTCAACGCACGCAGATGGCGCTCGCGCGCAATGAAGAGGCTTTCGCCCGGTTGCCAGCCAGCGATCTGGAGCAGCCTGGCACGCAGGGTATCGATGCCGGTTCCGGTCTTGGCCGAGATTGGCAATGCATCACTTTCAGCGATGCCACCACTCAGGTCGATCTTATTTTGCACGGTGACGCGCGTGATGCCTTCGGGCAAACGATGAATGATTGCTTCTTCCGCGGCGGTGAGGCCATGCTGTGCATCGGTCAGCAACACGGCCACATCGGCCTTTTCGATTTCTTTCCAGGTGCGCTCAATGCCGAGGCGCTCGACTTCGTCATTGGTGTCATGGAGACCGGCGGTGTCAATGACATGCAATGGCACGCCTTCAATTTGCAGGTGGGCACGAACGACGTCTCGTGTGGTGCCGGCCACCGGTGCAACGATGGCGAGGTCCTCGCCCGCTAGCGCGTTAAGCAAAGACGACTTACCGACATTGGGTTGACCAATCAACACCACGGTTAAACCATCGTGCAGGAGTTTTCCCTGCTTGGCACTGGCTTGTACTTTGGTCAACGCCTCACGAATCGTTTCCAGGCGTGCTTCGGCCTGAGTGCTTTTAAGAAAGTCGACTTCTTCTTCAGGAAAATCCAGCGTGGCTTCAGTCAGCGCTCGCAACTCAACGAGCGGATCCATCAGCGCATCAATGGCGCGCGAGAAATCGCCCTGCAACGAACGCACGGCCGAACGGGCTGCCGTTGCGGTCGAGGCATTAATGAGGTCTGCCACAGCTTCGGCCTGAGCCAGATCAAGCTTGCCATTCATAAAGGCGCGGCGCGTAAATTCTCCGGGCTCCGCGAGGCGTGCGCCCAGATCCAAACACCGTGCCAACAGGAGTTGCATGACCACCGGGCCGCCGTGGCCATGGAGTTCAATCACGTCTTCGCCGGTAAACGAATTGGGGCCCGGAAAAAAGATCAGCAGGCCTTCATCAAGTCCCTGTCCCTGCGCATCCACAAACTGGGTGAGCGTCGCCACCCGAGGCTGCGCAAAACTATGTGACTGAGCATTTCCAGTCAGCGGTTCTATCCAAGACGCCAGGCCGGCGCCTGACAACCGCACGATTCCCACCCCGCCGCGACCCGGCGCCGTGGCGATGGCCGCGATGGGTGGGTTCTGCATATTAACGGTGACCGCGGTGGGTCTTCTCGCCTTCAATCTTGCGGTTAATGGCCCACTGCTGGGCGATCGAAAGGATGTTATTCACCGTCCAGTAAAGCACCAGGCCTGCCGGGAAGAAGAAGAACATCACCCCGAAGCCGATGGGCATGATCCACATGATCTTGGCCTGAACCGGATCCGGCGGTGTCGGGTTCAGTTTGACCTGCAACAGCATGGTCGCCATCATGATCGCGGGCAGGATATAGAACGGATCCGGTTGGGTCAGATCATGGATCCAGCCCACCCACG
>CAZRYZ010000003.1:0-52974 GCA_964604465.1 uncultured Dechloromonas sp.
GGCGGCTTCGGCCCCCGAGGCCTGGGGTAAGACCAGGGTGTGGCCGGCCTGCTGGGTGGCCAGTGCCAGAGCAAGCGCGCCGCGAACAGGTCGCAGGCTGCCGGTGAGCGAGAGTTCACCAGCAAATTCATAGTCATTGAGCCCTAGCGCGGGGAGTTGTCCCGAAGCGGCGAGCAGCCCTAGGGCAATCGGCAGATCAAAGCGGCCCGAATCTTTAGGTAGGTCAGCCGGCGCAAGGTTCACCGTGATGCGGCGGGCAGGAAACTCGAAACCGGAACTGAGTAAGGCCGCCCGAACCCGGTCCCGTGCCTCGCGGACTTCGGCATCGGCCAGACCCACAAGGCTGAAAGCCGGCAAGCCGTTGGCCACGTGCACCTCGACCGTAACCGGGGGTGCCTGCAAGCCATCCAGCGCCCGAGTCTGGATGAGCGCGAGTGACATCGTCAGTCGTGAGTCTTAGCGGGTTTGTTCTTTGATTCGAGTTCGTCGAGGCGGGCGGTCAGTTCGTCGAGCAGTTGGCGGGTTCGGGCCAGTACGTGGGTCTGGGTATCGAACTCTTCACGCGTAACCAGATCCATTTTGCTGAAGAAGCTGCTCATCATGGCACGCACATTCTTTTCAATGTCGGCTGCCGGGCTGGCGGCGATGAGGCCAGACACTTTTTGGGCGAAATCTTCAAAGACTTTGTTATTCATCATCATGGGTTGGTTCCTCGCTTCAGCGTGCAATCTATCTATGGGCGACCGTTCGGAAGCCAAGTGGGTTTGAGTCTAGCACGCAGGATATTGGCTGTTACAAAGGCCCATTGACTGGTATGGGTGGCGGCGAAGGGCGCACTACCTTGGTGCGATAAGGTGCTCTTAAGATTCGCGTGCGTCAAAGTGGTGCGCTCAGAATTGTGCATTGCGACACCGAACCGTATGCCGTGTTTGAGCAAAATCCCTCCAAAAAGAGATAGCCGCAATCTAATTGAAGCAAAATAAACCTATCAAAAACAGACGGTTAAGAAAATTTTGCGGCAAAGCACAAAGAATTGGCACGGTCCATGCTTTTACAAGCCCGTAGCAATTCTTTTCTCATTTTCTTCTCAAGGATACGACCATGAAATTCAAGAAGACACTTCTCGCTGCGTCACTCGCTGCCCTCTCGATGGGTGCTCTGGCTCAGGAAACTGGTGATGCCTCAAAGGATTCTGCAGAAACTGCAGCAAGTACCGACTGGGCACTAACTGCCAACGTTACTTTGGCTAGTAGCTACCGTTTTCGGGGTCTGGATCAGACCTTTAATCAGCCTGCAATTCAGGGCGGCTTTGATTTGAGTATGCCGTACGGTTTCTACATCGGGAACTGGAACTCAAATGTTCAAAACAATTTAGCTGCTGGAAGTAACGTAGAAATGGATTTGTACGGCGGATGGAAGTACAACTTTACTGAGGATGTCGGGCTTGATACGGGTGTTATTAATTACCTTTATCCGGGCTCAAATTTTGGTATGACTGGTACGGCAGTGGCGCCTTCAGAAACCAGTTACTCGTATCGTCCGGGCATGATGTACAACTTGGAGTATTACATTGGTGGCGCATGGAAGACGGTCAGCCTAAAGCAGTTCTTTGCCCTCACCGATTATTTCAATACTCAGGGTTTAAACGGATCAAATACGGCAGGTTCTGGCTACACCGATCTACGCGCAACATATGACCTAGGTAATTTTGATAATTCCCTGGCTGGTTGGAGTTTACTCGGTCACGCGGGCTATTTCTATATGAAGAACTTTAGCCAGGCGAACTACGCTGACTGGGAGCTTGGTGTGACTAAGGACTTTGGTACGGGTTGGTTGGGTAAGGTTTCCTATATTCAAGCAGATACCCACAACAGCAACTGTGGTCAAAACGCAGGTTTTTATTGTTACGCAAAACCTGGCTCACCTAGCACTTTAGAAAATGCGGGTCATGGCACCTACATGGTCACCATTACCAAGGCATTCTAAAGCCACACACGGGGTTTGCCGCTTAGGCGAACCCCACCAGATTCAAACTTTATAAGGAAACAGTTCATGAAACTCGTGACCGCAATTATCAAGCCGTTCAAGCTGGACGAGGTGCGTGAAGCCCTCGCCGCCTGCGGCGTGCAGGGTGTGACCGTGACCGAAGTCAAAGGCTTTGGTCGCCAGAAGGGTCATACCGAACTCTATCGTGGCGCCGAATACGTCGTCGATTTTCTGCCGAAGGTGAAGCTGGAAGCGGCCGTGTCGGACAGCATTCTCGAATGCGTGATCGAAGCGATCGAGAAGTCGGCCGCCACCGGCAAGATCGGTGACGGCAAGATCTTCGTGTTCCCGCTCGAAGAAGTGATCCGTATCCGTACCGGTGAATCCGGCGAGACGGCGCTCTAATCGAATCAACACGAACTTAAGGAGTTTTTCATGAAAAAGTATCTCGCGATGTTGCTCCCGCTGCTGCTCAGCGGTGTGGCGCTGGCAGAACCGGCGGCGGTTGAACCGGTCATGAACAAGGCGGATAACGCCTGGATCATGGTCTGTGCGGCGCTGGTGATTCTGATGTCGATCCCGGGCCTGGCCCTCTTCTACGGCGGCCTGGTCCGCAAGAAGAATGTGCTGTCGCTGCTCATCCAGGTCTTTGTGACCTTTTCGCTGATCTCGGTGCTGTGGGTCGTATACGGCTACAGCCTGGCGTTTACCGAGAACAATGCCTTCTTCGGTAGCTTCGACAAGCTGCTGCTGGCCGGCATTACACCGGATACCCTGACCGGGACCTTCTCGAAGGGTGTGGCGATTCCCGAGTTCACGTTCATCGTGTTCCAGGGCGCGTTCGCTGCCATTACCTGTGCGCTGATCACCGGTGCCTGGGCGGAGCGTATCAAGTTCTCGGCCGTGCTGATTGGTCTGGCTGCCTGGTTTACGCTGGCCTATCTGCCGGTGGCCCACATGGTGTGGTTCTGGGCGGGCCCCGATGCCTACACCTCGGCGGAAGCCGCGGATGCCGCTAACGTAACGGCAGGCTATCTGTTCCAGCACGGTGCCCTTGATTTCGCCGGTGGTACGGTGGTGCACATTAACGCCGCTGTCGCTGGTCTGGTGGTGGCTTACATGGCTGGCAAGCGGATCGGTTACGGTCGTGAATCGATGTCGCCGCATAACCTGACCTTCACCATGATTGGCGCCTCGCTGCTGTGGTTTGGCTGGTTCGGTTTCAACGCCGGTTCGGCACTGGAAGCCAGCGGTGGTTCGTCACTCGCCTTCCTGAACACCTGGTTGGCCACTGCTGCTGCAACGCTGTCATGGATGCTGGCTGAGTGGATCATCAAGAGCAAACCGTCGATGCTGGGCGCTGCCTCGGGTGCCGTGGCTGGCCTGGTCGCGATTACCCCGGCCGCCGGTTTTGTGGGTGTGGGCGGTGCGCTGATCATCGGTCTGATCTCGGGTGTGGTCTGCCTGTGGGGCGCCACCGGTCTGAAGAAGATGCTCAAGGTGGACGACTCGCTCGATGTGTTCGGTATCCACGGTGTAGGTGGTATCACGGGCGCGCTGCTGACGGGTGTGTTTGCTGACCCGGCTCTGGGCGGCACCGGTGTGTACGACTATGTGGCCAATGCGGTTGCTGAAGGTTACTCAATCGCCGATCAGGTGGTTGTGCAGGCTCAGGCCGTGGGTATCACCATCGTATGGTCAGCAGTGGTCGCCTTCGTGGTCTTCAAGATCATCGATGTGGTGATGGGTCTGCGTGTTCCGGAAGATCAGGAACGTGAAGGCCTGGACGTCTCCTCCCACGGGGAAACGGCATATCACGATTAATGGTCGTCGTGTAATGCAAAGGTAATCCCCCTCGGTTCTCCTCTCCGTGTGGATTTGGCGGGTTCTCCGGAACCCGCCTTTTTTTATTTCTGCGGGGGAGATTTATGGCCGAAGTAATGGATCGTGTTCGAGACCCAGATCTCGATCAGAAAAAGAATCAGGGCCGCAATCAGTGAGGCCATGGCCAGTACGAACAGGGTTGCCACGACATCGCCAAAGATCGACAGATCGGTAAAGGTCTGGCTAGCAAAGATGACCAGAATGACCGAACAGACGAAGAAGGCCGAGAGCGTGGCCAGTGAGATCGACAGGTTGATCAGGATATTGCGTCGGGCCAGTTTACTCAGCTCAAAGACGTGATGCTGCGGATCCTGCCCTTCCAGGATCCAGGCATCAATCTGGCGACCACGATCAATCACGCGGGCAAGACGGGTGGTGAGCACAGAGAGGATGGCGCCCACACCGGTCAGCAGAAAAACCGGGGCTACCGCCATTTGTACAATGTGTGCGATATCCGTGATCGGTTGGGTGACCATCATGACAGAACCTCAGCAAAGTTGGCATTGCCCGGGAGCAGGAGCGAGATTAATCCGGAGAAACGCCGATTAACGGAAGACGATCGTTTTGTTGCCGTGAATGAGGACGCGACCCTCGAGGTGGTTACGAAGTCCACGGGCCAGCACAGTCTTTTCAATATCCTTACCGTAGCGAACCATATCTTCGACCGAGTCGGAGTGGTCGATGCGGATGACATCCTGCTCGATGATCGGACCCTGGTCCAGATCAGAAGTGACGTAATGACAGGTGGCGCCGATCAGTTTGACGCCACGCTCCCAGGCCTGGTGGTAAGGCTTGGCGCCAACAAACGAGGGCAGGAACGAATGGTGGATGTTGATGATGCGCCCCGGAAGTGCAGCACAGAGTTCGGGGGACAGAATCTGCATGTAGCGGGCAAGGACCATCACATCGCCCTGGGCCTCGGCGAAGAGTTCGCCGATACGCGCATAAGCGGTTGATTTGTTCTCTGGCGTGACCGGGACGTAATGGAAAGGAATACCATGCCATTCCACAAAGCCACGCAGGGTTTCGTGGTTGGAGATCACGCAGGGGATCTCGACATCAAGCTCTTTGGATTGCCAGCGGGCGAGCAGGTCGTAAAGGCAATGCTCCTGCTTGGAAACCAGGATGACCACACGCTTGCGCTGGGCGGAATCGGAGATCTTCCAGGTCATGTCAAATTCATCGGCCACCGGCTGGAAGGCCGCGCGCAGACCATCCAGATCAAACGGTAGCGAATCGGCCTTGATCTCGAGCCGCATGAAGTAGGCGGCGACGCCGTCCTCGTTCGGCGGCTCGGAGTGTAGCGTGGTCTCCAGGATCCAACCGCCGTGTTGAGCAAAAAAGCCGGAGACGGCGGCAACAATGCCGACCCGGTCTGGGCAGGAGGCGGTGAGGGTGTAGAAACGTTCGCGATGCATGAGGGTGCGGGTGGTGCGCGGGGCAGCTAGCTTAGATGCGCGCCGAGGCGCTGCGGATGGCGTCGTTGAGCTCGGTATAGCTTAGGGTGACCGGGAACTGCGGGAATTCTCGGATCACGTTCTCCGGCGGGTGGAACAGGATACCGGCATGGGCTTCGCCCAGCATGGCGGTATCGTTGTACGAGTCTCCAGCGGCGATGACCTTGAAGTTCAGGCCCTTGAAGGCCTTGACGGCGGCGCGCTTCTGATCCGGCATGCGCAGATGGTAATTAACCAGCATGCCCTCGGCATCGGCCTCGAGCTTGTGGCAGAACAGCGCCGGCATGTTGAGCTGGTTCATCAGCGGCATGGCAAATTCATAGAAGGTGTCGGACAGGATGATGACCTGGAAATCCTGGCGCAGCTGGTCGAGGAAGTCCTTGGCACCGGGCATGGGGCCCATCTCGGCAATCACTTTCTGAATATCGGGCAGGCCCAGCTTCGCCTCACGCAGGATGTCGAGGCGGTATTTCATCAGCTTGTCGTAATCGGGCTCGTCGCGGGTCGTGCGGCGCAGGGCTTCGATGCCGGTACGGTTGGCAAATTCGATCCAGATCTCCGGAACGAGGACACCTTCAAGATCAAGACAGACGATTTGCACGGCGGGACTCCCGATAAAAAGTGAAGACAAATTAGGGCTAAATTTTACCCGATGCGGCGCGCGTGCCCTACAATGCGGGCGCATGGGGCTGTTTTTATCTGATTCTTTTTCGATTCGTTGGAGCCAACGGGCGCGGGGCGTCTCTCTGGCGCTGACGCTGTTGGCCCCGCTGGCCTGGGCGGCGCCGGCCACGGTAACTGACCCCGTGTTTGATCCGGCTGTGCTGGACGCCCGGGAGCAGGAAGCCAAGGCCCTGAAGGAAGAAGGTAAGGCCCTTCGCTCCGAAGCCGATGCCCAGCTCGAGATCGACACCTGGAACTGTTATAGCAAGGTCTTGGTCAATCACTGTATCGACAAGGCCAAGGATCGTCGCTACGAGCAGCGTGAAAAGGCGCGGGCGCTGGAAGCGCAAGCGGCCATTATTGATCGCGAAGTGCGTGAGCGTCGCTTGATCAATCAGCTGGCTGATCCACCCGCCGAATTGCGCCAGCCGAATCCGCCGCCGGGCGCGATCAAGAAAGCCATCGACGAAGGCAAGACGATCAAGCAGGTCGAACAGGAGAAAAAGATCCGCGATGCCGAACAATCGGCCACGCCGTTAAAGACCGAAGCTGAAATTCAGGCGGCTTCCGCGGAACGCGACCGCAAGGCAGCCGAAAAGCGTGCCAAGCGGGAAGCGGCGGATCAGCAGCGGGCGGCTGAGAAGGCCGCGTATGAGGCGCAGCAGGCTGCGAAGAACGCCAAACCTTAGTCTTTGCTCAGAGCGGGCGCATTGTTTTGTTGCAACGTGCCCTGCTGACAATCTCGATTAATTGACACCCTGGCTGAGCAGGTAATCTTCGTAGTTGCCATCGAAATCAACGATGGTGTGATCCGCCTTGATGTCGATGATGCGCGTGGCCAGTGACGACACGAACTCCCGGTCATGCGAGATGAAGATCAGCGTGCCCTTGAAAAGATCCAGCGCGGTGTTCAGCGATTCGATGGATTCCATGTCGAGGTGATTCGACGGTTCATCCATCAGCAGTACGTTCGAGTGTAGCAGCATGAGACGACCGAACATCATGCGCCCCTGTTCACCCCCGGAGATGACCTTGACGGATTTCTTGACGTCGTCACCCGAGAAGAGCAGACGCCCCAGCGTGCCACGGATCAGGGTGTCGACATCGGAGCCTTCGTACCCACCGGCACGAACGTAGCCCGAGATCCAGTCGGTGAGGTTCTGATCGGACGCGAAGTCGGCGGCGTGATCCTGCGCGAAGTAGCCGATCTTGGCTTTTTCCGTCCACTTGATGGTGCCACTGGTCGGGGTGAGCTCGCCATTGAGGAGCTTAAGCAGGGTGGTCTTACCCACACCATTCTCACCGATGATGGCAATTTTTTCGCCACCGTTGACGGTGAACGACAGGTTCTTGAAGAGCGGTTCGCAATCCGGGTAGGCAAACGTGAGGTTTTCCACCTCAACGGCTTGACGGTGCAGTTTGTCTTTGTCGTCAAACTCAAAGCGGATCCACGGGTACTGGCGCGAGGAGGGTTTGACGTCCTCGGGCTTCAATTTGTCGATCAGCTTCAGGCGGCTGGTTGCCTGCTTGGCTTTCGAGGCGTTGGCCGAGAAACGGCGAACGAAGGTTTGCAGTTCGGCGATGCGCTCCTTGGCCTTGGCGTTGGCATTCGCCTGACGCTCACGGGCCTGGGTGGAGGCCTCCATGAAGTCATCGTAATTGCCGGCGTAGGTGGTGATCTTGCCGTAATCCAGATCAGCCATGTGCGTGCACACCTGGTTCAGGAAGTGGCGATCGTGGGAGATGATGATCATGGTGGCGTTGCGCTCGTTGAGCACGTCTTCCAGCCAGCGGATGGTGTTGATGTCGAGGTTGTTGGTCGGTTCGTCGAGCAGCAGGATGTCCGGATTGGCGAACAGCGCCTGGGCGAGTAACACGCGCAGTTTCCAGCCGGGGGCGACTTCACGCATCGGACCGTTGTGCTTGTCGATGGGAATGCCCACGCCCAACAGCAGCTCCCCGGCACGCGCTTCGGCAGTGTAGCCATCGTATTCACCGAACTTCACCTCCAGGTCGGCGGCTTTCATGTAGTCGTCTTCGGTGGCTTCCGGGTTGGCGTAGATCGCATCGCGTTCCTGCATACAGGCCCACATTTCTTCATGGCCCTGCATCACCACATCCAGCACGCGCTGGTCTTCGTAAGCAAACTGATCCTGGCGCAGATAGGCCATGCGCTCGTTGACGTCTTTGGTCACGTTGCCGGCCGAGGGTTCGAGGATGTTGCACAGGATCTTCATGAAGGTCGATTTACCGGCACCGTTGGCGCCGATCAGACCGTAGCGATAGCCCTCGCCGAATTTGACCGAGACGTTCTCGAACAGGGGCTTGGCCCCGAATTGCATGGTGATGTTGTTGGCGACGAGCATGACGAATCCAGAAAAGCGTGGCGGCCGGGGCGCGGTGACGTTCGGTCACCTGGCGGGCCGCTAAGACAATGTTTTTAAAGCCGACATTCTACCAGCCGGCACGCTGCAATGCCGCATTTTAGGGCGCTTGCTGCGGTACACTTGCGCCATGGTTCCTCATCTCACCACGGCCCTTGCTGGCCCCCTCCTGGCGCTCGAGCAGCGATTTCTGGATCAGACAACCGCGATCGAACGCTGGTTCCGGTGCGCCTGGCAGGATCACACCCCGCCTTTCTACGCCTCGGTGGACCTGCGCAATGCCGGCTTCAAGCTGGCACCCGTCGATACCAATCTGTTTCCCGGGGGCTTCAATAACCTAAACCCGGCGTTTTATCCGTTGTGTATCCAGGCCATTCAGACAGCTATCGAGAAGTATTGTCCCGATGCGCGCAACCTGTTGCTGGTCCCGGAGAACCACACACGCAACCAGTTCTATCTGAAGAATGTGGCCACATTGACCGGTATCCTGCGTCAGGCGGGGCTCAACGTGCGCTTGGGTTCCGTATCCCCCGAGATCACCGGACCGACGACGCTGGATCTAGATGATGGCCAGACGCTTCAGCTTGAGCCGTTGCAGCTGAAGAGCGGGCGCTGGGGCGTTTCTGGTTTTGAGCCCTGCATGGTGCTGCTCAATAACGATTTGTCGGCGGGGGTGCCCGAGATTTTGCAAACACCGACGGGCCAGACGCTGATTCCGCCAGTCCATGCAGGATGGCATATGCGCCGCAAGAGCGCGCACTTTGCGGCTTACGACAAGGTGGCCGAAGAATTTGCTGCGCTGGTGGGGATCGATGCCTGGCGCATCAACCCCTACTTTGCCACCTGCGAGGACATCAATTTTCATGAACGGGTGGGCGAAGCCTGTCTGGCTGCCCGTGTGGATGATCTGCTTGGCCGAATCCGAGCCAAGTACCGTGAATACGAGATTGACCGCGAACCCTATGTGGTCGTGAAGGCCGATGCCGGCACCTATGGCATGGGCGTGATGACGGTGCGTGATGCCAGCGAAGTCATGGGGCTTAACCGAAAACAGCGCAACAAGATGAGCGTGATCAAGGAAGGCATGGAGGTCTCGTCGGTGATTATCCAGGAGGGCGTGCCCACGCTGGAGACGATCGAGGACGCGGTGGCCGAGCCGGTGGTCTATATGATGGATCGCTTTGTGGTCGGCGGCTTCTATCGTGTGCATGAGGCGCGTGGCGTGGATGAGAATCTGAATGCGCCGGGAATGCACTTTGTGCCGCTGGCCTTCGAGACGGGATGTAACCTGCCGGACTACAGCGCGAATCCGGACGCCCCGCCTAACCGGTTTTATGCCTATGGTGTGATTGCGCGGTTGGCACTGATGGCGGCTTCGCTGGAACTGGAAGCGACCGATCCCTTCGGCGCCTAACGGAGTACGCGCCATGCAGTCGCGGATCGCACGATGGTTGGGCGGCCTAGTCTGCAGTGTATTGCTGGGTGTGCTTCTAACGGGCTGCGGCGAGCGCAAGCCGATCATCAGTGAAGCCTTCGTCTTTGGCACACGGGTCGAGATTCAGGTTGCCGATGACCTGCCCGAGGCGCAGGTGCGGGCGGCTACGTCCCAGGTGTTGGCCGAGTTTGATCGACTGCACCGCACCTACCATGCCTGGCAACCCTCTGAACTCACCCAGCTGAATGCGGCACTGCAAGCCGGGGAACGGGCTCAGGTGAATGCAGAAATGGCGGATTTGTTGCTTGAGGCACAGGCCTATGCGCGCCTGTCCGAGGGGTTGTTTGACCCGGGTATCGGCCAGTTGATTCAACTGTGGGGCTTCCATGCGGATACCTTTGTAGCGCAGCTGCCGGATCCGTTGGCCGTACAGGCCTGGTTGCAACAGCACCCGTCGATTCGCCAGTTGGAGATTGCGCGGGATGCTGAGGGCGCTGTGGTGCGCAGCCCGAACCGTGCTGTGGCGGTGGATCTAGGGGGGTCCTTGAAGGGGACGGCGCTCGACCGTGCGGCAAGTTTGCTGCGCGCCGCCGGGATCCGAAACGCGCTGATCAATATCGGGGGGAATGTCATGGCACTGGGTTCGCGACAGGGCAATCCCTGGCGGGTGGCCATCCAGTCGCCACGTTCGGCCGGGCCGCTGGCGGTGCTCGAGTTGCAGGACGGAGAGGCGACCGGTACCTCGGGGGACTACCAGCGTTATTTCGAGGTCGATGGGCGACGTTATCCGCACCTGCTGGACCCCCGGTCGGGCTATCCGGCACCGGGCACCCAGGCAGTCACCGTAGTGGTGCGCGGGCCAGATGCCGGGGTACGTTCCGATGTGCTGACCAAGCCCCTGTTCATTGCAGGTGATGCCGGCTGGCAGGCGATGGCGCAGCGCCTGGGTGTGCATCAGGTGTTGCGTGTCGATGCCGCCGGGCAGGTGGCGGTGACCGCGCCGCTGGCCGATCGGCTGAAATTTATGCCACATGATGGCAAACTGCCGAATATCCAACGTATTGAATGACATCGCATGACTGAACAAACGACAAAACCCGTGGGCATCCTGCTGCTGACTCACGGCCGCCTGGGCGAGGCCCTGGTTGAATGCGCCGGCCATATTCTCGGCGGCAAGCTACCGGAACAGCTGGCGATTCTTTCGGCCGGGCAGGATGAGCCGGTCGAAGAAATCGAGGCGCGGGCTCGGGAGTGGGTGGCCAAACTGGATCAGGGTGGTGGCGTGCTCGTGCTGACCGATCTGCTGGGAGCGACCCCGGCGCGCGTTGCGGCACGGATGATTGAACCTGGAAGGGTTGAGGCGCTTTCCGGCGTGAGCTTGCCGATGGTGTTGCGCGCAATCAATTATAGAAATCGATTACTATCAGCCTTGGTGAAGAAAGCCCTGTTGGCCGGTACCGAATGCACGATGGCGATGACGCCGGGCGACGCCGGTTAAAAGGTTTGAGCAATTTCTAATTTGACGACGAATGAGTCAAGACCCATGAGCACGATGCGACAGGATGTGGAAATTATCAACAAGCTGGGGCTGCACGCGCGGGCGTCCGCCAAGCTAACGCAACTGGCGGGGACCTTTGCCTGTGATGTCTGGCTTGAGCGTAGCGGCCGCCGCGTTAATGGCAAGAGCATCATGGGGGTCATGATGCTGGCAGCCGGCAAGGGTACGACCGTGACTCTGGAGACCGAGGGTGACGATGCCGAGGCGGCCATGACGGCGCTAACGGCGTTGATTAACGATTACTTTGGCGAGGGCGAATAAGCAGATGAGCTTTACGCTGCAGGGTTTGGGTGTTTCCGGTGGGATCGCGATCGGTCAGGCGCAGTTGCTCTCGCACGCTACGCTGGAGGTGGCACACTTAACGTTGCCGGCACGCCAGCTGGAAAAGGAAGTTGCCCGTTTTGAGAAGGCCGTTGATCGCGTCCGCCATGAACTCGATGGTCTGCGCAACGAGATGGCGGATTCTGCGGCTGAGATGCGTGCCTTCATCGACGTGCATGCGCTGATTCTGCAAGACCCCGAACTGGTCGATGTACCAAAGAGCCTGATCCGCGAGCGGGGCTGCAACGCCGAATGGGCGCTGGTGCAGCAGATGGATGCGTTGGTTCAGCAGTTTGATGCCTTTGACGACCCCTACCTGCGTGAGCGCAAGGCCGATGTGGTGCAGGTGGTCGAGCGCGTGATCAAAGAGCTGATGGGGCGTTCGGGCAAGATTGGTCGCACGGCCAAGGGCGCCAAGGGTGTAAAGGAAGAAGAGCAGATCATCGTGGCCCACGATCTGCCACCGTCTGACCTGATCAGTTTCAAGGAACACCGCTTCGCGGCCTTTGTGACCGATGTGGGCGGCGCCACATCGCACACGGCGATTCTGGCGCGGAGCATGGCTATCCCGGCCGTCGTTGGTTTGCGCGGTGCGCGCGAGGCCATCAAGGATGGCGAGCTGCTGATCGTCGATGGCTACCGGGGTGTGATCATCATCAACCCCGATGAACGCGTGCTCGAAGAATACCGTCTGCGCAAGACGCAGATCGAGCTCGAACGGAGCAAACTCAAGCGCCTGAAGAAGGCGCCGTCGGTGACGCTGGACGAGGTGCAGGTCGATCTGATGGCCAACATCGAGTTGCCGGATGACATCCAGGCCGCCAAAGATAATGGTGCCGATGGCATTGGCCTATTCCGCACCGAGTTCCTGTTTCTCAACCGGCGCGAGGTGCCATCGGAAGATGAGCAGTTTGAGGCCTACCGCAAGGTGGTCAAGGGCATGGCTGGCAAGCCGGTGGTGATTCGCACCTATGATCTTGGCGCAGACAAAAATCTGGACCAGGCGCGCAGTGCAACGAATCCGGCCCTCGGCCGCCGTGGCATCCGTCTATCGCTCTCCGAACCGGCAATGTTCGGCATTCAGCTTCGCGCAATTTTGCGGGCGGCGCGTTTCGGGCCGGTGCGAATTCTGATCCCCATGATTTCGAACGTCCAGGAGGTCGATGCCACGCGGGCGGCACTGGACCGCGCCCGTGAAGAGCTGCGCGACCGGCGGGTGAGCTTTGGCGATGATATCCAGCTCGGGGGGATGATCGAGATCCCGGCGGCGGCACTGGCCTTAAATATGTTCCTGAAGCGTTTAGACTTCGTATCGATCGGCACCAATGATCTGACGCAGTACACGCTGGCGATTGATCGCGGGGATGAGGAAGTGGCGGATCTGTATGACTCGCTGCATCCAGCGGTACTGATGCTGATTGCCCATACACTGGCCGGCGGCGAGAAGTCGGGTGTGCCAGTATCGATCTGTGGCGAACTGGCCGGTAACCCGCGGCTGACCCGTCTGTTGCTGGGTATGGGGCTGCGTCACTTCTCGATGCACCCGGCGCAAATTCTTGAGGTGAAACAGCAGATTCTGACCTCGGATGTAGGACAATTGGCACCCATGGTGCGCAAGTTGTTGCGTATCGATGACCCTGTCCAGATCCGTGAGCAGATCAAGCGACTGAATTCCACCCCGGCCGATTCGACGGCCCATTAACGATTGTTCAAGATGGATGTTTCTTTCGGCGCAGTCGGCCTGGTTCGGCCGCAGAGTTTTCAGTGCAGTGAACCGCTGCCACTGAAGAGTGGCGCCGCGCTTCCCGAGTTTTCGCTGGTGTATGAAACCTACGGCCAGTTGAATGCCGATGCCAGCAATGCGGTGCTGATCTGTCACGCGCTGTCGGGCAGCCACCACGTCGCGGGATATTATGATGAAGCCCGCCGCGAAGAGACGCTGGGCTGGTGGGACAACCTCATTGGTCCCGGCAAGCCGCTGGATACCGATCGATTCTTTGTGGTGGGGGTGAATAACCTCGGTGGCTGCTACGGCTCGAGCGGCCCCAACACCGTGAACCCCAAAACAGGCAAACTATACGGTGCCGATTTTCCGGTGGTCACCGTTGAAGACTGGGTGGATGCCCAGGCACGTCTGGCGGATCACTTGGGCATTCATTGCTGGGCAGCCGTAGTCGGTGGGTCGCTGGGTGGTATGCAGGCACTCCAATGGACGCTGGCTTATCCGGACCGCTTACGGCACGCCGTGGTAGTGGCCTCAGCCCCTAAGCTGACGGCCCAGAATATTGCGTTTAACGAAGTCGCTCGCCAAGCGATTCTGACGGACCCGGATTTTTACGGCGGTCACTACTATGAGCAGGGTGTCGTGCCAGCACGCGGCCTCAAGCTTGCCCGGATGCTGGGGCATATCACCTACCTGTCGGACGACCAGATGGCGGAGAAGTTTGGTCGTGCGCTGAAGGACGGCGCGCTGAAGTACAGTTACGACACCGATTTCCAGATTGAGTCTTATCTGCGTTATCAGGGCGAAAAGTTTTCCGGTTACTTCGATGCCAATACCTACCTGCTAACGACCAAGGCGCTGGATTATTTCGACCCGGCACTGCAAACCGGGGGCAGCCTCGATGAGGCACTGGCCAAGGCCAGGGCAGATTTTCTGGTGGTAGCGTTTACCACCGACTGGCGTTTCTCGCCCGAGCGGAGCCAGGAGATCATGACAGCGCTGGTCCATAACGGGCGCCGAGTGAGCTATGCCGAGATCGATAGCGTGCATGGCCACGATTCGTTTCTGCTCGACGATGCGCAATACCATGCGGTGCTACGTGCCTACTTTGAGGAGGTGCTATGACAGCGACCGGCAAACCGGTGCGATTGGATCTAGCGACCTTGCGTGCCGACCTTGATGCGATTACCGCGTGGATTGCACCCGGCGAGCGGGTGTTGGATCTAGGCTGCGGCGACGGGACCTTGCTACGTCGCCTGATGGATGAAAAGCAGGTCATCGGTTACGGTATCGAGAAGGACCCGGCTTCGGTCGTGGCCTGTCTCAAGTCGGGGGTAAATGTGATCCAGGTGAATCTGGAGCGTGGGCTCGCCGGTTTCGAGAACGGAGCTTTTGATCACGTGATCATGTCGCTGTCGCTGCAGATGATTCAGAACACGGTGGGTTTGCTCAATGAACTCTTGCGCGTTGGACGCGAGGCCGTGGTGTCATTTCCAAACTTTGGCTACTACACGCACCGTCAGGCGATCCTCAAGGGCCGGATGCCGGTCTCGGAGAGCCTGCCCTATCAGTGGTTCGATACGCCGAATGTGCGCTTCTTTACGATTGCCGATTTTGAGGCCTTGTGCGCCGAGCAGGGCATTGTGATTCACGAGATCATTGCGCTCGACAACGGCGCCCGCGTCAACGACGACATCAACTTCCTGGCCGATACGGCGATCTGTCGTCTGGGCCGCGCATGACGGCAGCGAGCCGCCAGAAACCGGCGAGCGTCTGGCGTGCGCTGTGGACGCGCCACATGGCCGTCTGCGTGTTGATCGGTTTTGCCTCGGGTCTGCCGCTCTACCTGCTGCTGAATCTGGTGCCCGCCTGGCTGCGTTCCAGCGGCGTCGACCTGAAAATGATCGGTCTGTTTGCGCTGATCCAGTTTCCCTATACCTGGAAGTTTCTTTGGGCACCGCTGCTCGACCGTTACGGGCTCAACTTCCTGAAGCTGGGTCGACGGCGCGGCTGGATGCTGGTGACGCAGCTGGGGTTGGTCGGCGCGATCGGCACCCTGGGTGGCTTCGACCCACACAGTCAGATCAGCACCATTATGCTAATTGCCGCCTTTGTCGCGGTGTTTTCGGCGACGCAGGATATTGCGCTGGACGCTTTCCGGCGGGAGCTGTTGTCGGATGACGAGCTGGGTCTCGGTAACTCGGTCTTTGTGAATGCGTACCGGGTTGCCGGTCTGGTCCCCGGCTCGGTCTCTTTGATTCTGGCGGACCATCTCCCCTGGGCGGAGGTATTCTGGATTACGGCCGCCTTTATGTTGCCGGGTATTTTTTGTACGTTCTGGGTGCGCGAACCGGGCGGCGATGATCTGGCACCGCGCACACTCAAGCAGGCGGTGGTTGAACCTTTCAACGAGTTTATTCATCGTGCCGGCTGGAAGAGTGCGCTGACGGTGCTGGCGTTTATCTTCTGCTATAAACTGGGTGACTCGCTGTGCACGGCGCTGGCCACGCCGTTTTATCTGGACATGGGCTACACAAAGAGTGACATTGGCCTGGTCGCCAAGAATGCCGGCCTGTGGCCTGCGGTAATCGGCGGTTTGCTCGGTGGCTTGTGGATGGTGAAGCTGGGCATTAACCGGGCGCTCTGGCTCTTCGGGGTGGTGCAGGTGGCGTCGATTTTCGGCTTTGCCTGGCTTGCCGCGATCGGTCCGCAAGGAGCGATCGGTGCGCCGCAGCTCTGGAGCCTCGCACTGGTGATCGGTTTCGAGGCGCTGGGCGTGGGCTTGGGCACGGCCGCCTTCGTGGCCTTTATTGCCCGCTCGACCAATCGGGCCTATACGGCCACGCAATTTGCCCTCTTTACCAGCCTGGCCGCGGTGCCGCGCACCTTGGTTAATGCCTCGGCGGGTTGGCTCGTTGAACAACTCGGTTGGTATGGATTCTTCTGGTTATGCGCTTTTCTGGCAATTCCGGGTATGTTGTTACTACTCAAAGTGGCACCGTGGGCTGGCGATGAGGCAATGCCCGCCAGCGATCCTGCATGAGTGCTACGGGGCTGATCACAGCGGCGCATACGCTATCCAATGCGCTGGGCGGTTTGAGGTTCTCGGCACCGGTGACCCATGTGTATAACCCGCTCGATTATGCGGGCGCGGCGCATGATCAGTATCTGACCCTGTGGGGTGCGCAGCCCTTGCCACGGCGGGTAATTTTTCTTGGCATGAATCCCGGCCCCTTTGGCATGGTGCAGGTGGGCGTGCCGTTTGGTGAGGTGGCGATCGTGCACGAGTGGTTGCGCATCAATGCCCCGATCAGGCAACCGCTCGATATGAACCCCAAGCGCCCGATTGAGGGCTGGGCTTGCGCCCGCTCGGAGGTCAGTGGGCGACGTTTGTGGGGGCTGTTCCGGGATCGGTTCGGGACACCCGAAGCATTCTTTGCCGAACATTATGTCGCGAACTATTGTCCGCTGGCCTTTTTTGATGGCGGTCGTAACGTGACTCCGGATAAGCTACCCGCGGCCGAAATGGCACCGGTGATGGCAGCCTGCGATGTGCATTTGCGCACGCTGGTCGAAACGATGCGCCCGGAGTGGGTGATTGGGGTAGGGGCGTTCGCACAGGCGCAGGCCGAACGTGCGTTGGCGACCAGTACGCACTCAGCCCGCATCGGTCGTGTATTACATCCGAGCCCGGCATCACCCGCTGCGAACCGGGGTTGGGCCGAGGCGGCAACTCGTCAGTTGATCGAGCAGGGGGTTTGGTCAGCAGCGGTATAAGGGACGCACATGGACCCACGCTAATCCACGTGGGTTAGGCAATCACCGAGGCCAGTGTTTGACGGAGCGCCCGCCAGGTTCGCCAACCGATCAACCCTTTACTGACCAGCTTGAACGCGCCTTTGGGGCGCCAGATCACGAACACCAGAACGCCTACGCCTACAGCAATGGGGTTCCGGGCGATCCAGCGTCGGGTGCGCTCGGCACCCTCGAGCGCAGCGTCAGCCGCATGGAGTGCCGTGCAGAGAGGCGCACTGCTGACGCGCAGCGCATCCCGCTGCTGGGCGATGCGTTCCAGCAACCGCCCACGCTGGATGGCGCGCTCGCGGAGGCTAGTCGCCGACATACAGGCTCGATGGATTGGGGGAATTAGGGGACGATGAAGGCGTCCGGTCAGCTGACGGCGGTGGACGCAGCGCAGCCCGATCGGTTTGCAAGGCTTGCAAGCTATCCGAGAAGATGTTGCTACCGGCTTGGGCGTGTTTGCTGGCGCGCCAGATGGCGATGATCGCCAGGCCCGCGAACAGCAACGTCGCGCCACCGAGTAGCGCTTCGCGATGCTCCCAGTACACTACGACCAGCCAGGCGAGGAGCGTAACTACGGCCACACCGGAAAAAAAGACGGCGATCGCGGTGAGCGCAAAGAGCGCCACCAGATGGTCACGCGCATCGGCCAGTTCCAGCCCCAGCAACTCGAGGCGTGTCTGAACGACCCCGAGTAGCTGGCGCAGGTGGTCACGCGCTGCGTTGAATAACGACATGCGGTAAGACCCGGAAATTAACGACGGCCAATCAGGACACCCAGTGCTAAGCCGAGAGCAGCAGCAACACCGACAGCTTTCCAGGGTTCTGCGTGAACGAATTCATCGGTCGCGTGAGCGGCAGCCTTGGCTTTTTCGGTGGCAAAGACCTGAGCGTCAATCAGGGCGATTTTGGCATCCTGCAGGCGCTTTTCCAGACGGACGCGCAGTTCGGCAACCTTCTCGCCTGCCTGGCCGGCGGTGGCGCGCAACAATTCTTCCGTGTCGGCGACCACGAGTTTCAGATCGGCAACGAGTTTTTCTTTGGAAGCGGTCGTGTGTGACATGAGAGTCCTTTCGTGACTTTAAACAATAAGGCGAGTGAGCTCGCAAAACAATGAAGCATCACCCAAGCGGTCAGCCTACCCCGAACGGCAGGGTCTGGCAATCGTGACTAGATTAAATCTTTTTGTATGGCATGTGGCCTGCTCTTCAAGCCGGTTGGGTGGTCAGAGCGTCCAGTCGTAATCGATGATGAGCGGCGCATGATCCGAAAACTTTTCGGTCTTGTAAACGCTGGCGTGCGTGGCTTTGGCGGCTACACCGGGCGTGGCAATCTGGTAATCGATACGCCACCCGACGTTGTTGGCGTAAGCCTGCCCGCGATTGCTCCACCAGGTGTAGCAATCGGAGGTGGCATCGGGATGCAGGACGCGATAGACATCGACCCAGCCCAGTTCATCCAGCAGGCGGGTCATCCAGGCGCGCTCTTCGGGTAGGAAGCCGGAGTTCTTCTGGTTCGATTTCCAGTTCTTGAGGTCCTGCTCCTTGTGGGCGATGTTCCAGTCACCGCAGACAATGACTTCGCGCCCGGAATCGCGCAGGGTTTTCATGCGCGGCAGAAACTCATCCATGAAGTGAAATTTGGCGACCTGACGCTCCGGTGAGCTGGAGCCGGAGGGGAGATACAGAGACACCACGGTGAGCTTGCCGAGATCGAGCTCCAGATAGCGGCCTTCGGCATCAAAATCGGGGTGCCCAATGCCCGGGGTAATTTTCTGCGGCGCATGAGCCGTCCAGATACCGACGCCGCTATAGCCGGGGCGCTCAGCCAGATGCCAGAAGCCGGTTAAGCCGCAGGGGTTTTCCATGGTGCCGTCTTTGGCCATGTCCTTGAGTGTGGCGCGGACTTCCTGGGCACAGACGGCATCGGCCTGTTGTGTGGCCAGCCACTGGGGAAAGCCCTTCTTCCAGGCGGAGCGGATACCGTTCAGGTTGGCGGAGATGATGCGCATGAGGGAGCTCGTTTCGATGGGTTCGGGTTTGGGTTTGGGTGTGGGTTCGGGGGTGTACAGCCCCTATTTTAATGACTGCAGATTGTCTGCGGCTAAACAGGTATGCTTGGGGGATCCATTTCTTACGGAGTAAATGCCATGCGGGTCGGTTTTGTGGGTTTGGGCATTATGGGGCGCCCAATGGCGCTGAATCTGTTAAAAGCCGGCCACTCGTTGATCGTCTGGGCGCGGCGGGCTGAATCGATGGCGCCGCTGCTCGAGGCTGGTGCCAGTGGCGCTTCGGATCCGGCCGGCGTGGCGGCGCAGGCCGATGTGGTCTTCTCGATGGTGGCCGATGCCCCGGACGTGCGGGAAGTGATGCTCGGTCCGAAGGGCGTGGTAGCCGGTGTGCATCCGGAGTTAATTGCGGTCGATATGAGTACGATTCCGCCGGCCGCGGCCAGAAGCATTGGCTCGGATCTGGCGGAGCGGGGTGTGAGCTTTCTGGATGCGCCAGTCTCGGGCGGTGAGGTGGGGGCCATTGGCGGCACGCTATCGATCATGGTCGGGGGCGATCGCACAGCCTTCGACCAGGTTCAGCCGCTGCTGGCGGCCATGGGCAAGAATATTGTCTATATTGGTGGCTCCGGCACGGGCCAGGTGGCCAAAGCAGCGAATCAGATTCTAACGGGCGTGGGGGTGCTGGCCGTGGCCGAGGCGATGGCCTTTGCCCGAAAAAATGATGCCGACCCGGCGAGGGTAAGAGAGGCGTTGATGGGTGGGTTTGCGGGCTCGAAGATTCTGGAGAATCACGGGCAGCGAATGCTGGATCGCAATTTCAAGCCGGGCTTCAAGAGCTGGATGCACGAGAAAGACATGAACATCGTCATGCAAACAGCGCATGAGCTGGGGCTGTATCTGCCGGCGGCGGCTGCGACGGCGCAGATGTACAAGGCGATGGTGGGCTCCGGTATGGGCGAGGAAGACTCTATCGCCGTGCTGAAGTTGCTAGAAAAGCTTTCGGGACAAAGCGATGAGCTAGCAGATCAGAAGGCATGACGCTTGTTTGAGATAATGTCAGATGTCGACCATTTTTAAGAGTGCACTCCCATGTCGTCCCTGAGTCATGATTTCATCCGTTTTGCCCTGGACCAGAATGTGCTGCGTTTTGGTGAATTCAAAACCAAGGCCGGCCGGCTCTCGCCCTATTTCTTTAACTCCGGGCTATTCCAGGATGGTGCTGCCTTAGCCAAGCTGTCGTCGTTTTATGCGGGTCGCTTGCTGGAATCGGGCCTGCAATTCGACATGCTCTTTGGCCCAGCCTACAAAGGCATTCCGCTCGTTGCCGCGATCTCGGTCGTGTTAGCCCAGCAGGGCCATAATTTCCCGTATGCGTTTAACCGAAAGGAAGCCAAAGATCACGGCGAAGGGGGCACCATTGTCGGAGCGCCGCTTAAGGGTCGGGTGCTGATCGTGGATGACGTGATTTCGGCGGGCACCTCGGTGCGCGAATCGGTGGAGCTCATCCGCCAACAGGGCGCCACACCGGCGGGCGTGTTGATTGCGCTGGACCGCATGGAACGCGGTACCGGAGCCCTATCAGCCGTACAGGAAGTCTCTGCTTCCTATGGCATCCCGGTCATCGCCATCGCTAACTTGGCGGATCTGCTCGACTTCCTCAAAGACAACGTTGAGTTAGCGAGCCACCGCCCGGCCGTGGCGGCCTACCGCGAGCAGTATGGGGTCTGATCAGCCCAGCTTCTTCTTCAATAGATCATTGACCTGCTGCGGGTTGGCCTTGCCCTTGGCAGCTTTCATGATCTGGCCAACCAGTGCGTTCAGCGCCTTTTCTTTACCGGCCTTGAACTCGGCGACGTTGCCCGGGTTGGCGGCGATCACTTCATCGACCAGCGCTTCGATGGCGCCAGTATCAGTGATCTGCTTGAGGCCCTGGGCTTCGATAATCTCATCGGCACTCTGGCCCTGGCCTTGCCACAATGCGTCAAACACTTTTTTGCCGATGGCGTTGGAGATGGTCTGATCGGCAATGCGGGCAATGAGGCCGCCGAGCTGTTCGGGCGAAACCGGGGCAGCATCGATGTCGAGGCCTTCGCGATTCAGGCGTGCCGACAGATCGCCCATAATCCAGTTGGCGGCTTGCTTGGCCTGGGCGTTACCGGCAGCCATGAGCGTACCCTCGAAGTAGCGGGCGATTTCCAGTGAGGCGGTAACCGCCGCGGCATCATAGGCGGAGAGGCCGAGTGCTTCGAAACGCTGGCGCATGGCTCCGGGTAGTTCCGGCATCTCGTCGCGCACGCGTTCGATCCATTCGTCGCTGATGATGACAGGCAGCAGATCGGGGTCGGGGAAGTAGCGATAATCCATCGCGTCTTCCTTGGTGCGCATGGCGCGCGTCTCACCGGTATCCGGGTCAAACAACACGGTAGCCTGCTGAATGGTGCGGCCTTCTTCGAGCTCGTTGATCTGCCACTGCACCTCGTAGTCGATGGCCTGTTGCAGGAAGCGGAAGGAGTTGAGGTTCTTTATTTCGCGGCGCGTGCCGAAAGGCTGGCCGGGCTTGCGCACCGAGACGTTGGCATCACAGCGGAAGGAGCCTTCCTGCATGTTGCCGTCGCAGATGCCGATCCAGCGTACGAGGCTATGAAGGGCGCGGGCGTAGGCCACGGCTTCAGCCGACGAACGCATGTCGGGTTCGGAGACGATTTCGAGTAGCGGCGTGCCGGCGCGATTGAGGTCAACACCGGTGCGGCCGTGAAAATCTTCGTGCAGCGATTTGCCGGCATCTTCTTCCATGTGCGCGCGCGTCAGTTGCACCACCTTCGTCGTCGCATTGTCACCCTGGCCAAGTTGCAGCGTGATGGTGCCGCCGTCAACGACGGGGTTCTCGAACTGGCTGATCTGGTAGCCCTTGGGCAGATCAGGGTAGAAGTAGTTCTTGCGGGCAAAGATGGAGCGCTGATCAATGCGGGCGCCGACGGCGAGGCCGAAGCGAATGGCGCACGAGACAGCTTCACGGTTCAGTACGGGTAGAACGCCCGGCATCGCCAGATCAACGAGGCTGGTCTGCGCATTCGGCTCGGCGCCGAAGGCGGTGGATGCGCCGGAAAAGATTTTGGATTGGGTGGCGAGCTGGGCATGGGTTTCCATGCCGATGACAACTTCCCAGGTCATATCGTTCTCTCTGCGATCGATGGTTACGCGAAGGCAGCCGGCGTGCGGCGGTGCCAATCGGTGACTTGCTGGTATTGGTGGGTAGCGTTGAGCAGGCGGTGCTCGCTGAAGTAGGGGCCGATCAGCTGCATGCCAACGGGCAGACCGTTGATCTCACCGCACGGGTGCGATAGCGCCGGGATGCCGGCCAGGTTAACGCCGATGGTGTAGATGTCCGACAGGTACATCTGCACTGGGTCGCCTGACTTCTCGCCGAACTTGAAGGCGGTACCTGGCGTCGTCGGGCTGGCAATGACGTCGCAATGTTTGAAGGCTTCGTCAAAATCGTTGGCGATGAGGCGGCGGATGCGCTGTGCCTGCAGGTAATAGGCGTCGTAGTAGCCGTGCGACAACACGTAGGTGCCGATGAGAATTCGGCGCTTCACTTCGTCACCGAAACCCTGTGCGCGGGACTTGGCGTACATGTCGTTGAGGTCAGTGTATTTCGGGGCGCGATAGCCGTAACGCACACCATCGAAGCGCGATAGGTTCGAGCTGGCTTCGGCCGGAGCGATGACGTAATAGGCCGATACGGACTGACCAATGGCGGGTAGCGACACCTCAACCGTTTCGGCGCCAAGCTTGCGGTACTCGGCGAGCGCAGTCTCAATCGCAGCCATTGTTGCAGCGTCACCATCGGCGTTGAAGAATTCTTCAGGCAGGCCAATGCGTAGTCCCTTAAGTGGCAGATCAAGGGAGCGCGTGTAGTCTTCGGTGTCACGTTCGAGGCTGGTGGAATCCTTGGCATCGAAGCCGGCAAAGGCGTTGAGCAGGAGGGCGCAATCCTCGGCCGAGCGGGCCATCGGGCCTGCCTGATCGAGCGACGAGGCAAAGGCGATCATGCCCCAGCGTGAGACGGTGCCGTACGAAGGTTTCAGGCCGGTGAGGCCGCACAGGGCTGCGGGTTGGCGGATTGAGCCGCCGGTATCGGTGCCGGTGACGGCCGGCGCCAGACGTGCGGCAACTGCCGCTGCTGAACCACCGGATGAACCGCCGGGGACGCGCTCGGTATCCCAGGGGTTACGCACAGGACCGTAATAGGAGGTTTCGTTCGACGAGCCCATGGCGAACTCGTCCATATTGAGTTTGCCCAGCGAGACAAGGCCGGCCTGGTTGCAGCGCTCAACGACAGTTGCGTTGTAGGGTGCAATGAAGTTTTCCAGCATGCGGGAACCACAGGTAGTTCGCCAGCCGTCCTGACAGAAAATATCCTTGTGGGCCATCGGCACACCGGTGAGCGGTCCTGCATCGCCGGTGGCGCGGGCGGCATCGGCCGCCTTGGCAGCGGCACGTGATTTTTCTTCATCAACGGTCACGAAGGCGTTGATCGTCGGATTGTGTTGAGCGATGCGACCGAGGAACAGATCGGTCAGCTCCAGGCTGGAAACCTGTTTGCTGTCGAGGGCGCTCGCGAGTTCTTTGAGGCTGGCGTTAAACATTATTCGATCACCTTGGGCACGAGGTAGAGACCGGCTTCGGATTCGGGTGCCAGCGCCAGGCAACGGTCGCGCTGTGCGATGCTGCCATCGGTAACCTGGTCCTCGCGAAGGCGTTGACCGACATCGCAGGCGTGCGCCATGGGGGCGATGCCGTTGGTGTCGACCTGGCGTAATTCGGCAATCATGCCGAAGATGTTGTCGAGGTGGCCGAGCGTGGCGGTGACTTGTGTCGGGTCCAGTTCGATCCGGGCCAGCTTGGCCAGTCGCTGAACGTCTTCAGGGGTAAAAGCCATGGTATGCGGTGGCAATATTGCAGAAAAAGTGGTGATCGGGTGGCTAAAACTCAGAGATAATCGGCGAACGTCGCTGAAAAAAGCTATACCAAAGGCGAAGATCTTCTTTGCCCCGGGCATTTACGGCGAAATGACTGTGCGCCCTCAAATATCCCCTTGAATTTGCGGTATTATACGCGGTTTAGCCGGGTGCTCGCTTGCACCGCGGCATTTGCCGTTGCTGCGCCGCGCGAGCCCCTTTCTCGCGCCTTGTCGCTTGTTTATTTGAATTCTGGAGTTTCACCATGTTCGGACTGTTTCGCGGAATGTTTTCTAATGATCTGGCGATTGACCTGGGTACCGCCAATACGCTGATCTATGCGCGGGGCAAGGGTATCGTGCTGGATGAACCATCGGTCGTGGCGATCCGCACGGATGGTGGTCCAAGCGCCCGCAAGTCAATCGAGGCCGTCGGTAAGGAAGCCAAGATGATGCTCGGCCGGACACCGGGCAGCATCAATGCCATCCGTCCGATGAAAGACGGCGTGATTGCCGACTTCACCGTGACCGAACAGATGCTCAAGCAGTTCATCAAGCGCGTGCACGATGTGCGTATGTTTGCCCCGTCACCACGCATCATCATTTGTGTACCCTGCGGTTCGACCCAGGTGGAGCGCCGTGCGATTCGTGAATCTGCATTGGGTGCTGGCGCCTCGCAGGTCTACCTGATCGAGGAGCCGATGGCTGCCGCAATTGGTGCGGACCTGCCGGTCAGCGAAGCAACCGGTTCGATGGTCGTGGATATCGGTGGCGGTACCACCGAAGTGGGTGTGATTTCGTTGGGCGGACTGGTCTATTCGACCTCGGTGCGCGTGGGTGGCGACAAATTCGACGAAGCAATCGTTAACTATATCCGTCGTAATTACGGCATGCTAATCGGTGACACGACGGCAGAAAATATCAAGAAGCAGATTGGTACCGCATTCCCGGGGCTGGAAGTGCTCGAGATGGAAGTGAAGGGTCGCAACCTGGCCGAGGGGATTCCCCGCACCTTTACGGTGACCTCGAACGAAATTCTGGAGGCGCTCTCCGAGCCGACCAATCAGATCGTGACCGCCGTCAAGCAGGCCCTGGAACAGACACCGCCAGAACTGGGCGCCGATATCGCCGAACGGGGCCTGATCCTGACGGGCGGTGGTGCGCTGCTGCGCGATCTGGATCGCCTGCTGCGTGAAGAAACCGGATTGCCAGTGATGGTAGCCGAAGATCCGCTGACCTGTGTGGTGCGTGGATGCGGCATTGCACTGGAAAAGATGGATAAGCTCGGCAACATTTTCGCGTCCGAGTAACCGGGCGTAGACGGGGCGTCGTCAATGCCCGCCTTCGAGCAGCAACCACCACCATTATTCAAACAAGGGCCGGCACCGCTGGCCCTGTTGATTCTGTACGTCTCGACATCAATTTCACTGCTGGTTCTGGATCACCGGTTTCGCTATCTCGAACCCGTGCGTGGCATGGTGACCGAGCTGGTGTCGCCACTGAAGAAAGTCATACAGTGGCCGGTGCTGGCAGTCACGACGGTTGATGAGTACGCCGTCACACTCGAGCAATCGCATCGCGATAATGCGGCACTCCGTCAGGCGCGATTGGTGGACGCCGAGAAGCTGCAACGTCTCGAACTGCTGGAAGCCGAAAATCAATTCCTGCGTAAACTGGTTGAAACCAGGCGCCAGCTAGGAAGCCGTGTGGCGCCAGCCAGCATTCTGTATAGTGCGCGCGATCCGTTTAACCGCCGGGTCATTCTGGATCGGGGCAGTGACCAGGGTGTGATTGCCGGGCAGCCGGTGGTGGATGATCTGGGGGTCGTTGGCCAGGTGACACGCGTGGCACCCGATTACGCGGAAGTGACGCTGTTGACCGACCGCAATCAGTCGATTCCAGCGCAGGTCGTCCGGAATGGATTGCGCACGGTGGTGTTTGGCACGGGCGATGGACGCCTGGAGATGCGTTACATGTCGTCCAATGCCGACGTGCAGGTTGGGGACTGGATCGTGACGTCCGGTATCGACGGTATCTATCCGCGAGGTCTTAAAGTCGGCAAGGTCGAAAGTCTGGAAAGCGATGCCAATGGGATTTTCTCGCGTTTCATTTTGACGCCCGCCGCAGGGATGGGACGTTATGGCGAGGTGCTCTTGCTCGAGCCGGTGACTTTGCCCAGTGATCGCCCCGAGAGCCTGGATCGCAAGACCGAACAACAGGCAGCAACGCTCGGCAAGAAGAAGCGTAAGGCGCAGTAATGCAGATCGATTTCCAGTCCTCCCGTCTTTTACGGCCCGCCCGCCCGGGCTATATTCGTCTGACTCTTGTTCTGGCTTTTCTGCTC
This sequence comes from uncultured Dechloromonas sp., assembly GCA_964604465.1. Classification (GTDB taxonomy): domain Bacteria; phylum Pseudomonadota; class Gammaproteobacteria; order Burkholderiales; family Rhodocyclaceae; genus Fluviibacter. Next base: position 26,528 of record CAZRYZ010000003.1, read on the forward strand.
AATCTGTTGCCGACCTCTTACTGGCCATTTTTTCCCGAGTGGGTGATGCTGGTGGTGCTGTTCTGGTCGGTGCGCGCGCCCCATACGGTGGGAACGGGAACGGCTTTCCTGTTCGGGTTGCTCATGGATATTGTGGACGGCAGTCTGATGGGGCAACACGCGCTGGCCTATGTGTTGGTCTCGTATGCAGGACGTGTACTATCGGCGCGGATTATGTGGCTGCCGCTCAGGCAGCAGCTTGTGCATATTCTCCCGATTCTCCTGACGGGCGCTTTGCTGGAAATATTCGTGCGTTGGCTGGCAGGCGACGAGTTTCCGGGGTATCTGTACCTGCTCCAACCGATATTGACCGGGTTGCTCTGGGTGCCGGCAACCTATGTACTGATGCTGCCGCAGTTCCTGACCAAAGATCGGGACTACGAGCGTCCCATCTAGGCACCAGATGCCGTACTTTGACGAACAGGATGCGAGCAAGCGTTTTCAGAGGCGCTTGAGCACGGCGTCGGTGCTCATGCTGATCGCTTTCTTTATTCTCGTTCTCCGGTTTTTCTGGCTCGGTGTAGTCGAGCATGGCTACTATCAGACTCGTGCCGAAGATAATCGGTTGGCGCTGGTGCCGGTGGTGCCGAACCGCGGCCTGATTTTTGACCGCAATGGCGTCCTGATGGCTACCAATACATCAGCCTATACATTGGAGATTGTGCCGGGGCTGGCGGGTAATATTGACGAAACCATTGACGGATTATCGACAGTCGTTACGATCGAAGGCAAGGACAAACGGCGCTTCAAGCAACTGATGCGTGAAGCTAAAACCTTCGAATCAATCCCGATCCGTTCACGTCTTAGCGAGGAAGAGGTTGCGCGCTTTGCCGCGCAGCGATACAAGTTCCCCGGTGTGGAAGTGCGGGCGCGCTTGTTCAGAAGTTACCCCCTGGGTGAAACGGCATCGCACGCGCTGGGTTATATGGGCCGCATCAATACCAAGGATCTGGAACGTATTGACGAGGAAGGGCAGGCCGCCAATTATCGTGGCACCGATCACATCGGCAAGACAGGTCTTGAACAGCGATATGAATTTGAAATGCACGGTATCAGTGGTTTTGAGAGTGTCGAAGTCGATGCGGGTGGCCGTGGCATCCGGGTACTGTCCAGAACCCCACCGGTTTCGGGTAACAACCTCAATCTGACCATCGATGCCCGCTTGCAGCAGGTGGCCGAACAGGCTTTCGGCCAGCGTCGGGGTGCGCTGGTTGCGATTGATCCGCAAAACGGAGAAATTCTGGCGCTGGTCTCCATGCCAACCTATGACCCGAATCTGTTTGTCGACGGCATCCGGAGTGACGACTGGAATGAGCTCAATACAGACATCAACAAACCGTTGCTCAACCGGGCAATTTATAGTGCTTACCCCCCGGGCTCAACCTTCAAGCCCCTGATGGCCTTGGGTGCTTTGACGGCAGGCAAGCGCACGCCCCAACAAGCGATCAGTGATCCGGGCTACTTCAATTTCGGTAACCACACGTTCATGGATGACAAGAAGGGCGGACATGGCTCAGTGAACATGTACGCATCAATCGTGCATTCCTGCAATACCTATTACTACATGCTGGCTAATGAATGGGGCATTGAGGGCATTTCGAATTTCATGGGTCAGCTTGGTCTGGGCAGCAAGACGGGGATCGATATTGATGGTGAGTCGCGCGGTGTTCTGCCTTCGCCCGAATGGAAGCAGCGTCGTTTTAAAAAGCCGGAGCAGCAAAAATGGTACGCCGGTGAAACGGTATCGATCGGGATTGGACAGGGTTACAACGCTTATACGATGATCCAGATGGCACAGGCAATGGCGATCGTTGCCAATAATGGGGTTGGATACAAACCCCATCTGGTGCGCAGTATTGCGGATTCCCAGAATGGGAGCATCCGGGAAATTCCGTTGGAAAAAAATCATGAGGTCAGCCTGAAGCCAGAGCATGTGGAAGTGATCAAGAACGCCATGGTCGGAGTTAACCGGGAAGGCACCGGGACACGGGCCTTTGCCGGTGCCAAGTATGTGGCAGCGGGCAAAACCGGGACGGCGCAGGTATTTAGCCTGAAGGGAGCCAAGTATTCCCATGGCGCCACCAAGGAGTTCGCTCGAGACCACGCACTATTTGTGTCCTTTGCCCCCGCAGATAAGCCGAAGATTGCCATGGCGGTGATCGTAGAAAATGCCGGCTTCGGGGCTGCGTCTGCGGCGCCGATCACACGTCAGGTGTTTGATTATTACCTGCAGGGCATCGTGCCCAAGGGGCCCGCGCCGGATGAGCCTGGGCAGGCTGAGCATGATGCCCGTGATCCGTTGCTTTATGTGGACCCCGAGGATGATGACTACGATCCGCGTAAGGTGATGGAAGGTGCCGTTGGTCCGTTTGTCCAGATGCCAAAGAATTCGGGCTCGCTGCCCGCCAGGACAAAACCATGAGCCGTCAGATCAACTGGCGAGGATTTTTTCGGCCCTGGGTAGAGCATATTGATGTTCCTTTGCTCAAGATCACCCTACTGCTCATGCTGGTCGGCCTGATGACTGTTTTTTCGGCGACCTGGTCCGGGCAGGAGCGCATGCCATCACAGCTGATGAACATGGGGGCCGCATTGGCAGTCATGTTCGTCGTGGCCCGGATTCCGCCGCAGCGTCTGATGCAGCTGGCCTGGCCCATGTACCTGTTTGGTTTGGTGCTCCTCATTCTGGTAATGCTTTTCGGGATCAAGGTGAATGGCGCGAAGCGCTGGTTGTCGATCGGATTCACGCGAATTCAGCCTTCGGAAATCATGAAGATCGCCATGCCTCTGGCGATGGCCTGGTATTTTCATCATTTCGAAAACCGCCACTGGTTCACGAAGTATGCCGGTGCACTGCTGATCTTATTGATTCCTTCCGCACTAATTGCTAAGCAGCCGGACCTGGGAACCGCCATTCTGGTTGTGTCCGCTGGCTTTTACGTGATTTTTCTGGCGGGTCTTTCCTGGTGGGTGATTGGGGGGCTGTCGGTATCTGCCGTTGCAGTTGCGCCTTTTGCCTGGAACCTCCTCCACGATTACCAGAAGAAGCGAATACTGACCTTGCTTGATCCGACCACTGACCCACTTGGTTCGGGTTATCACATCATCCAGTCCACCATTGCGATTGGTTCCGGTGGTGCTATTGGAAAAGGATTTATGAGTGGGAGCCAGGCTCAGCTCGAATTTCTTCCAGAGAAGCATACGGACTTTATCTTTGCGGTCTTTGCAGAAGAATGGGGGTTACTCGGCAATATTATCTTGCTGATCCTCTACGGTTTTCTGATCGAGCGGGGTCTGCGCATATCGTTAAGATCCAGTACAACGTTTAATAGGCTCATGGCCGGCGCTATCACCATGGGTTTCTTCACCTATGCCTTTGTCAATATGGGTATGGTCTCCGGCATTCTCCCCGTAGTGGGTGTACCCCTGCCGTTTATCAGTTTCGGTGGCACAGCACTCGTGACGCTTTGCACGGGGTTGGGTATCCTGATGAGCATTGAAACCCATCGGACCAATCGCTGATGAAGAGATCACTCATCCGAATCCTGCCTCTTGCTGCACTGCTGAGCGCGCTGCTACTGACGGGCTGCTCGAGTAGCGGAAGCCGTAAACCGGTAAGCAGTGCCTCAACCTCGGGGGGCTATGTGATGAAGCCCTACGCCCGTAAAGGCGGTGGTTTCTACAAGGATGACGGACTGCCGGCGCAAATCCCGGAGAACATTGAGCAGATTCCGAATGCGTCACCTCGTCTGGAGCCGCTGCGTAATGCGGCAAACCGGCCTTACACAGTGCTGGGTATGAGTTTTACACCCATGACCCGTTTGCAGCCCTTTACTCAGGAAGGGATCGGCAGCTGGTATGGCACCAAGTTCAATGGGCTCAAAACCTCGAATGGCGACACCTACGACATGTTCGCCATGACAGCAGCGCATCCCACGCTCCCGTTGCCTTGCTACGTACGCGTGACAAATACGCAGAACAACCGGAGTGTGATTGTGCGCGTGAATGATCGGGGCCCCTTTCACAACGGCCGGATTATCGATCTTTCCTTCACGGCCGCGTATAAACTCGGCTATGTGGATAAAGGCAGTAGTCCCGTTCGAGTTGAGTTGATTATTCCGGATGCCAGCGGTGTAACTTATGCTGATGTGCGGCAGGACGCGCTGGCCGTCAATGAAGCCAGACTTGATGACCAAGCGCGCTACGGGGAGGAGGTTCCCCGCCCCGGCACCTATGTGCAGATGGGCGCATTCCAGAATGGGTTCAATGCCCAGGTCTTGAAAAATCACTTGCTTCGCGAGCTGGACTGGATGACGCCGGCGCAGGTGCATGTCTATGCCGAACTCCCGTGGCATCGGGTACAAGTGGGACCTTTCGCTAACCGTGCCCAAGCTGAAGCGGCGCAGGCAAAGATTCGTGATGCCCTGGGCGGACAGCCTCACATTGCCGTGCGTCCCTAATGCATCACAGCTTAGGGCCCGATCATCTGTATATTTGGAGAAATCATGACAAATCCAGAGAACGCTAAAGAACCCGTTGGCAGCGGTGCCGAAACTCTGCTTGAGTTTCCATGTGACTTTCCGCTCAAGATCATGGGGTTGGCCCAGGACAATCTGGCACAGGAGGTTCTTGGCGTGATTCATCAATTTGCACCGGACTACGATGGCCAGAACATGGAAATGCGCGCATCGAGCAACGGCAAATATGTCAGCCTGACGTGTACGGTGAATGCTCAATCCAAGGCGCAACTCGATGACCTGTATCGGGCACTCACTAGCCATCCTTTGGTCAAAGTAGTGCTTTAGAGGTGTTCCGGGCGTGACAAAGCCAGTGAAGATCCACCGGTTGGGGCGGGTTCCCTATGAGCCAACGTGGCATGCGATGCGTGAGAAAACACTGGCCCGGGCGGGTGATGCGGGCATCGATATACCCGATGAACTCTGGTTGGTCGAGCACTCACCGGTATTTACACAGGGGCAGGCCGGCAAGCCGGAGCATTTGCTCCACGATATTGGCATCCCGGTGGTTCCCATTGATCGCGGCGGGCAGATTACCTATCACGGCCCCGGTCAGGCAGTGGTCTACCTGCTGCTGGATCTTCCGCGCCGACATCTCAAGGTGCGCGAGCTGGTGACCCGGATCGAGCAGGCCGTCATCGACCTACTGGCAGAACACGGAGTGACAGCACAACGACGCGACGGCGCCCCCGGGGTTTATGTCGGTGACGCCAAAGTAGCCGCATTGGGGCTGCGCGTCCGCAATGGCTGTTGCTACCACGGCGTCAGTTTGAATGTGGATATGGATCTTTCCCCCTTTGCCGCCATTAACCCCTGTGGATATGCGGGTTTGGCGGTCACCCAATTAAGGGACTTGGGTGTTAACCTAACACTTTCGGAGGCAGGCGAAGCTCTGCTCGAGCAATTGCAACACCAACTGGAGATATCCCATGGCTGATGCTGGGGTCAAACAAAAAGGCGAACTTAAGACGGCACGCATTCCCATCAAGATCGTGCCGCAGGAAGCACTGAAGAAACCGGACTGGATCCGCGTTAAAGCAGGCAACGATGCCGGGCGCTTTGGCGAAATCAAGAAAATGTTGCGCGAGCAGAAGTTGCATACTGTGTGCGAAGAAGCGGCATGCCCTAATATCGGCGAATGCTTTGGTCGTGGCACAGCCACCTTCATGATTCTCGGCGATATCTGTACGCGCCGTTGCCCCTTCTGTGACGTAGGCCATGGCAAACCACTACCGCCGGATGTGGATGAGCCTCGTCACCTGGCAGAGTCGGTGGCCAATCTGAAACTACGTTATGTGGTGATTACCAGCGTAGATCGTGACGACCTGCGGGATGGGGGTGCGCAGCACTTTGTCGATGTGATTCGCGCCGTGCGCGAAGCTTCACCAACCACCACCATTGAGGTTCTGGTGCCGGACTTCCGGGGTCGCATGGATGTGGCACTTGATATTTTCGGGCAGTCACTTCCCGATGTCATGAACCATAATCTGGAAACCGTACCTCGCCTTTACAAGCAGGCCCGCCCGGGTGCCGATTACGCGCACTCGCTGAATTTTCTGAAGGCCTTCAAGGAACGTTATCCGAAGGTGCCCACCAAGTCGGGTCTGATGGTTGGTCTGGGAGAAACTGACGAAGAAATCATCGAAGAGCTGAAAGATATGCGGGCGCATAACATTGATCTGTTGACCATTGGCCAATATCTGGCGCCCTCCAATCATCACCTACCCGTTCAACGTTATGTGCACCCGGAGACTTTCAAGCACTTCGAGAGCGAAGCGCTGGCTATGGGGTTTGAGGGGGCTGCTTGTGGTCCGATGGTTCGCTCCAGTTACTGGGCGGACCAACAGGCGCATACTGCCGGGGTAGTCTGATCCGATCAGGCGCAGCCGTTCAGGAGCCCGGTTCGATCTGAACCGGGATTTTTTCTTCGGCATGCGTTGGTGCAGTAGACGGGATTTCGACAATACGAGCATTGGCGTCGTGCAGCAATTGTTGAAAGTCCGATGAGTTCAGGAGTGCCGCACCGGCAGCGCTCCGTAAACGGTCAACCGCTTCATCTGGTAGCGTGAATGAGGTGGGTAGCTGATTCAGGTATTCGCGTTCCGCCGCATCAGGGACGCCATCAAATGAAATGTTGACGACATAAATTTTAGCGTTGGGTACTTGCCGGATGGCATTTAGTGCCGCGTTGCTCTCATTGGGCGGAATCTTCTTAATCGCGGGCAAGTCGCGCAGTGAGCGCATGGCGTTCCAACGGGACTCGATATCTCTGAGTTGTTCAATTTGTTCGTTGGAGTAGCGATCAATCGGGACGCCAGCGGCCTTGACGAGTATCGACAGGGTACCTGGCGGATCTTCCGATTTATTCCAGTCGGTTTTCGGTGTAGACATTGAATTGACCACGACAACTACAATCTGGTTGACATGATCGAGGGGCGTGTCACGACCGGCCTCATGAAGCGCTTCCATCCAGTTGAATACTTCAAGGCCGCTGCGCAGGCCCAGGTTGTCTGAGATGCCGCCATCTACAAGATGCAAATAGGGGTCGCCACCATCCATGAGTGCTGTGAGCTCCTTGATGCGTTCAAAGGTACGTGCAGCGGGGCGGGGAGGATCCTTTTGATTGAGAAAGGGTACAAACCACAAGGGCATCTTTTTGCCGCAGCGACCGCCGTAGTTATTGATGGTTAGTGGTGATAGCACAACGGGTACTGCGGATGAGGCAGCGGCAGCGCGCGCTAGCCTAAATGACCCAAGATCCGAGCACATGGCATCAAAGTTCGAGGGGGTGAACATAATGCGAGATCCGGTTGCTAGGTCGGTTGCAGATACGGCAATGACGGGCCCATTTTGACGATCAAGATCGGCAAACGTCGCGCCGTTAAATAGAATTTCGTCATACAAATCAGCGGCGAGCTCTGAGCGCCCCCAACCCGTCGAGGACAGATAGCCCCAGTTGATCGGATTCAGGCTTCGGGCGATCAGCTCGCCCTGAACATTCCGTTTGAGAAACTGCTGCTCGTAGTTGTCAAAGAGTTTGTTGCCATATAGACCATAGGCAAGAGCGGTAAAGCTGCCGCCAGATACCCCGGTAATCACATCAACATGATCAATTAGGCGAGACTGGCTACCGTTGTCATTGATGAATTCGGTGCGATTCAGTGTTTCGAGGACGCCGTAAGAGAATGCAGCGGCTCTCGTGCCCCCTCCCGAAAAGGCCAGTGCCACCAGAGTTTTTGCCTGTGCGTTTGTTTGTCCCTTGCGCTCGAACCCGTAGATTTTGCTATCTTCGACTTTATCGATGGGAGGATTGACCGGTCGTGTGGCACAGGCGCTCACGATACAACAAGATAGAAGCAGCAGAAGGGCTTTGAAGCGTAGGGTGCACATAGCGTTTGTATTATTTTCCGGAGATCGGTTTGACGCGTGATGCGCATTCTTTGGCACGAACGCGGGCCTGGTCGGTATCTTGGCCGTTGGCGAGGGCAACACCCATCCGTCGGCGCGAAAAGCTCTCCGGTTTGCCAAAAAGGCGGAGATCGGATTCCGGCACACGGAGGGCTTCGGCAATCCCCTCAAATGCAATGCCAGACTCTTCAAGGTCGCCGTAAATAACGGCAGAGGCACCGGAGAACATGCAACGGGTATCCACCGGCAGCCCGAGAATGGCGCGGGCATGCAGCTCGAATTCGGATTGTCGTTGTGTGCACAGTGTCACGAGGCCTGTGTCGTGCGGCCGTGGACTGACTTCGGAAAACCAGACCTCATCACCCTTGATGAATAGTTCGACGCCAAAAATGCCGCGACCGCCAAGATTATCGGTGACGGCTTTGGCAATCTGACGGGCACGTGCGATGGCCGTGGCTGACATGGGCATCGGCTGCCACGATTCGACGTAGTCTCCCTGCTTTTGCACGTGGCCAATCGGTTCGCAGAAAAAAGTTTCAACCTCGCCATTCGACCCAATGGCGCGAACCGTCAGTTGCGTTATCTCGTAGTCAAAATCGATCAGGCCCTCAATGATCACACGCCCCTGATTGACGCGCCCACCCGCGGCTGCATAATCCCAGGCCGCCTTCACCTCCCCGGGCGTGCGGACCATCGATTGGCCCTTGCCTGATGAGGACATGACCGGCTTGATGAAGCACGGGTAACCGATGCTGTTGATAGCAGCTTGCATGCCTTCAAGGCTATCGGCGAAGCGATAGGGCGAGGTCGGTAGCCCGAGGGTCTCTGCCGCAAGACGGCGGATGCCCTCCCGGTTCATGGTGAGCTGTGTTGCCCTAGCCGTTGGAATTACCTCGGCAAGCTGCTCCTGCTCGATCTCCACCAGCATATCAGTGGCGATCGCTTCGATTTCCGGCACGATCAGGTGCGGCCTTTCCTGAATTACGAGTGCTTTCAGTGCGGCAGCGTCAGTCATGTCGATGACGTGAGCGCGATGCGCAACTTGCATGCCCGGAGCATGAGCATAGCGGTCAACGCCAATCACTTCAACGCCCAGACGTTGTAGGGCGATGATGACTTCCTTACCCAGTTCGCCGCAGCCGAGCATCATGACACGAAGTGCGCTGGGAGTGAGTGGGGTGCCAAGACGATACATAGTGGTTGCTTTCAGTCAGTAATATCGGATCCAGCGTGACAGTTGCCGGGTTCGGGGCTATCCAGGAGTAGCGCGATGAGTCCGCCAAGGGCGAAGGCAACTGACTGTTCCCGGATACGCTCGCGGTTGCCGGAAAAATGCTGAGTCTCAACCCGGGTGCCATCGCTGCCCGACCAGGCAAAGCAGACGGTGCCCACGGGCTTTTCCGGCGTGCCGCCATCGGGACCGGCGATGCCGGTGACCGAGAGGGCATAGTCAGTCTGGGCAGCGTTCAGTGCACCCTGTGCCATCGCGGTCGCAACCGGTTCACTCACGGCGCCCTGACTCAGGATCAGAGCCGGATCGACGCCAAGTGCATCGGTCTTGGCGTGGTTGGAATAGGTGACCCAGCCCCGGTCGAACCAGGCAGAGCTACCGGGCAGCGCAGTCAGCGCTGAAGCGATGAGGCCACCCGTGCAGGATTCTGCAGTGACCAGTTTTTGCTGGCGTCGGGTAAGTAGCGTGGCGATGGTACGAGCGCGTACCGCAATATCATCGGTTAAGTTGTTCATGCGCCGTGTGCCTGCTGAAACGCCAATACGATGAGAACCGTCAGGGCAATTGCTGTGTAAATAGCGGCGATCACATCGTCCATCATCACGCCAAAGCCGTTTTTGACGTGCCGGTCATAATGGCGTGCCGGCCAAGGCTTGCTGATATCAAAAAAACGGAAGAGCGCAAATGCAATGGCTTGCCACAGCAAACCATCTCCCAGGGTGACCGTTAGCAGCCATAGGACGGCCCAGAATGGCACGATCTCATCCCAGACGATGCTGCCATGATCGATTTCTCCTAGCGATGGCCCCGCCTTCTCAATGGCCACAATGCCAAGTACGAAACTCACGAGAATGATCAGCAGAATCGTGCTCGCGCTCAGGATGCTGTCCAGCGCCCGGAATGAGGCCCAACCAAAGAGGGTGCCGATAGTGCCGGGTGCCCAGGGCGAAAGTCCGCTACCAAAGCCCAGCGCAATGAGATGCCAAGGGTGTGCCAACAGGAATCGTACGGTGGGTTGTTGCATTGGTGTGGGCTTCCGGGGTTGACTGGCCGTCATGATAGGGCGCCTGGATTCAGCTGTTGGCAAAGTGATCAAAGCCTCTACGACAAAGCGTCAGGTCGATTCGATGCCCGTGATGATCCAAGACTTGGACGTCATCGACTATTCTGCCTGCTTGGGCGGTTGAATGAGCATTGTCCTTCGGGACGTGCATGATTCCGATTCGGGTGAGCGGGAGCGCCAGTGAATGGCTAAGCGCCTGAAGCCTCTCCCGGGCGGAAGTCGGCGCCGTGAAAAGCAGTTCATAATCATCGCCCCCGCCAAGCAGACAGTGCTGCCAGTGATCGGGGTCAACATCCATTGGGCAGTCTGGAAGGCTTGTGACGAACAGGCTCGCCTGCAGCTGCGAGGCAACGGCAATATGCCCCAGATCCTGTAAGAGGCCATCCGATATATCAATGGCACTATGAGCCATATCAGTCAGCGCCAATCCGAGCGCAACGCGGGGTTCGGGGTGATGCAAGGCATAATCAGCCAGGATGGCAACTGGTTCAGGCAGTTGCCATTGGCCGAGCTTAGACCCAAGTCCTAGGGCGGCATAACCCGGGCTGCCTGAAACCCAGATGTCATCACCATCACGGGCACCGCTTCGGCGCAGAGCCTTTGCCGGGTCGACCTCACCCATAGCCGTCACGCTGAAGGAACGTGGCCCGCGGGTTGTGTCGCCGCCAATCAGATCAACTTTAAAGGACTGGGCGCAGGCCATGAATCCTGAGAAAAACGTGTCGATCCAGGAAGTATCGCTGGCATCCGCCGGGGGAATGGCGGCGGCCAGGGTGACATATCGGGGTTGCGCGCCCATGGCAGCGAGATCAGAGAGGTTGACGGCCAGGGTCTTCCAGCCGAGCGCGTGGGGGTCGTCATTGTCCAGAAAGTGGACGCCACTGACGAGCATGTCGGTGGTCACGGCCCAGACAAGCCCGGGTCGCGTGACATTGATCAGTGCACAATCATCTCCGGGGCCCAGAATGGGCGGATGATCGCTCTGATGAGCGCGAGTCTGGCGCAGCAGATGTTCGATCAGAGCGAACTCGCCGGCCATGTTTGTCAGCGGGTTGGGCGGCTGCTTTCCAGCGGACGCAGGGTGGGAGCCAGCCGATCGAGCACACCATTGACGAACTTGTGCCCGTCCGTGCCGCCAAAAGTCTTGGCGAGTTCGATCGCTTCATTAAGGACAACTCGCAGCGGCGTTTCAGGGCTCTGGGCCATTTCGTGAGCTCCCAACAACAGAATGCAGCCTTCGATCGGCGAAAGGTCGCCAAAGGGACGATCCAGGAATGGCGTCAGCTGTTCGCGCAGTGATTCATGGCCGGCAACGGCGCCACGCAGCAAGGCGAGGGCAAATTTCTGGTCGGGCTCGCGTAGATCGGTAAAGCCCTCGATCTCATGGAGTGCCGCTTCGCAGGCCGCGAGATCCTGGCCGCCAATCTGCCATCCATAGAGCGCCTGCAGTGCCGCTTCACGCGCGCGTCGGCGCGCCGGTTTGGGGCCATGCCCCGTGCGTATGCCCGTTTTCTGGTTTGACATCAGGCATTGCCCTCCGGTTGGGGTGCAGCTTCGGAGCGAATACGTGCATGGAGTCTGGCCATCTCAACGGCGCAACGGGCGCAATCCGCCCCTTTGTCATGCATGCGCACCAGCGCCTGGTCATCATTTTCGGTGGTGAGGATGCCGTTGGCGATGGGCACCCCCGTAGTCAGTTGCACGTCCATCACCGCGCGGCAGCTGTCATTACTGACAACCTCGAAGTGATAGGTTTCACCGCGAATCACGGCGCCGAGAGCAATCAGCGCATCGTAGGGCTGTTCTTCGGCATCGGCGAGGGACTGTAATACGAGGGGAATTTCCAGCGCACCGGGGACGCTGCAGACCGTGATGTCATTCGCTGCGACGCCGAGCGCATGCAATTCGTTGATCGCACCCGATAAGAGGCCATCGCAGATGTCCTGATTGAAACGAGCAACGGCAATGCCAATCCGTAGACCGGTGCCGTCTTCGTTGATGGGGTGTTCCAGATAGCGGGTCATGCGGGGTTCCTTATGCGTTGGCCTGGGTGCCATCCGGCAGTTGAAAGCCGGTCACTTCGAGATCAAAGCCGGTCATGGCGGGGATGCGCTGGGGGCTGGAGAGCAGGCGCATTCTGGTGACGCCAAGATCGCGCAGAATCTGTGCGCCGATACCATGAAGAAGGGGATCCCATTTGCGCGTTGGCGAACTTGTTTCGTCATTAGTCAGGCCCTGGAGCAACTCCTGGCCGGTAAGGGGTTTGTGCAGCATGACGAGCACGCCTTGCTTGGCCTCGCCAATTGCCGCCATGGCATCTTCGAGCATGATGCTATGCCCTGTACTTGCCGGCGCTAGAAAATCAAGCACGGAAAGTGGCACATGAACGCGCACGAGAGTTTCTTGGGCGGGATCGAGGCGTCCCTTGACTAGGGCCAAATGGACCTCGTCCGAGGCTTTATCGGTGTAGGTATGGAGCATGAATTCGCCGAAGCGTGTCTTCAGCGGACGTGAACCGGCTTGTGCTACGAGCGTTTCATGCTGGCTACGGTAATGAATGAGGTCGGCAATAGTGCCTATTTTCAGTCCGTGATGCGCCGCGAAGGTCTTGAGCTCGGGTAAGCGTGCCATCGTGCCATCGTCGCTCATGATTTCACAGATCACCGAGGCCGGGCTTAGGCCAGCCAGACTGGCCAGATCGCAGCCAGCTTCGGTATGTCCGGCGCGGACCAGTACCCCGCCCGGGCGAGCCATGATTGGGAAGATGTGCCCCGGCTGGACAATGTCTGTTGGTCGGGCGTTGGTGGCAACGGCGACCTGAATCGTACGCGCGCGGTCATGGGCGGAAATGCCTGTCGTGACGCCTTCGGCCGCTTCGATCGAGACGGTGAAGGCCGTACTGAACTGCGCCTTGTTATCGCGCGCCATCTGGTTCAGACCAAGCTGCCGGCAGCGTTGTTCGGTCAGGGTCAGGCAGATCAATCCCCGGCCAAAGCGTGCCATGAAGTTGATGGCTTCGGGCGTGACATGATCGGCGGCTAGAACAAGGTCTCCCTCGTTTTCACGGTCTTCTTCATCAACCAGAACGACCATCCGGCCGGCGCGGAGCTCGGCAATGATTTCATGGGTGGGCGCGATGCGCGGCATTTCGTTCGCGTTCATGATTTGGTGTAGGACAACAGGCGCTCGCAGTAACGCGCAATCACGTCGATTTCCAGATTGACGAAGCTGTCCTTTGCCAGAGTTTGCAGCATCGTGTTCTGCAGTGTGTGGGGGATTAGGTTGATCGAGAACAGCTGCCCATCGACTGAATTGACGGTGAGGCTGGTGCCGTTGACCGTGATGGAGCCCTTGCGCGCAATGAAGGGTGCGAGCGCATCGGGCGCTTCGATGGTGAGTAACCAGTCGCCCTTCGGATCGGTTGAGGTGGGTGCAAAGTGGCAAACCTGACCGATACCATCGACGTGACCGGTCACAAGATGTCCCCCTAGCCGATCTGCCAGACGCAGCGCTTTCTCAAGGTTGAGCGGTGCATCGGCCGTAAGACCTGTCGTGCAGCTCAGCGTTTCATCCGAGACATCGACTACAAAGGCGGTTGGTTTCTCCGGGGGAATGAGTTCAACCACCGTCAGGCAGACCCCATTGCAGGCAATTGAGTCGCCGAGAGCGACATCGGTCAGATCCAGGCCGCCCGCATCCACCACCAAGCGGGCGCCACTGGGACGTGGGCTGAGCTGGCTGACATGACCAACGGCGGCGATAATTCCTGAGAACATGGGATCTGGACGGTAGGGACAGCAGGTGGCAAAGGGTTGAGGCGCAATTCTAACATGCGGGTCTGGGCACATAACGGCCGAAAGCCGCTCTGGACAGGCTTCGAGGTGATGGGCGCCAAGCTGCGCCTGCCCGAAATTGTGTAGGCGCCTAGGGGTTACTTTGGCTGGTTTTCTCGACCAGGGATTGGACGTGCCGGAGCTGTTTCAAGAAGGGCTCCGGACCCACGTAACCGGCCAGAGTCGCGTCATGGAGCAGTCGGCCGCCGGGAGCATAGAACACCATGCCGGGGGGGCCGAAGAGGCCAAAGCGTTGAAGCAACTGACGCGCTTCGGCATCGCTGGCGGTGACATCGACCCGGATCAGGGTAAATGCTTTTAGAGCCTGGCGAACCGTGGGATCCCCCAAGGTGTCGCGTTCGAATTCCTTGCAGCTGACGCACCAGTCAGCATAGACATCCAGAAAAGCCGGCTTCTGGGTATCACGTAAGGCAGCATCAAGCGCCGCTATCTGAGTGATGGTGAGCATAGGTAGTGGCATAGCTTCTGACGGCGTGGTCTGCCCCGAGGGGCCTACGATGAATGGACTCAGGGGGCGATCAAGACGGGTTGCCCCGCCCAGTGCGCCGGCCAGCCAAGCCAGCCCGAGCGCCACAAAAACGATGCCCAGCGCCTTGCCGAGCCGGGCAGGCCAGAGAGCGCGTTCAGGTAGACGATCCAGGGCTTTGAGAAGAACGCCGGTAATGATGGCAAGTATCCCGAAGCCACCCATGGCAATGCTGTCAGATAGGACGGGCGAGAGTATCCACCACGCCGTAGCCAGCAGAACAAAACCGAAGGCCTTTTTGATGGTTTCCATCCACGGGCCGGTCTTGATGACCAGGGTGCCCGCCGAGGCGCCCATGGCAAGCAGTGGAATCCCCATCCCAAAAGCCATGGCAAAGAGCAGAAGACCCCCTAAAACACCATTGCCGGTCTGGCCAATGTAAAGCAATGCGCCGGCGAGCGGTGCGGCAACGCAGGGGCCAACGATGAGGGCCGACAAGGCGCCAAGCACCAAAGCCGTGGGCAACGATCCACCATGAATCCGTGAACTGCCTTGCGCCAGGCGGCCCTGAAGGGCGTTGGGAAGCTGTAGGTTGTAGAGTCCCAACATGGCACCCGCCAGAATCACATAGACCAACGCAAAGCTGCCCAGAACCCAGGGGTTTTGTAACAAACCGGAAACCAGGGTACCGGTCATGCCGGCGAAGACGCCGGCGATGGCATAGGTGAGCGCCATGCCCAGCACGTAGGCTAGGGACAACATGAAACCGCGCAGGTGTGACAGGGGGTTGGCGGCATCGTGACGACCGAGGATAACGGTCGCGACAATGGGCATCATGGGGAGCATGCACGGTGTAAAAGCCAGACCAATACCAGCGCCAAGAAAGAGTAGCAGATTGAGCCAGATAGCACCTTCGTCTAGGGTGCGGGCAATTTCCTGGACACCGTTCTGCGGGGGACTCTCCGGTTTTAAAGCTGTGTTGTTTTGCGGTGTTGCTGTGACTGGCGCATCGGCGACGGGCAGTGTGACCGGGAGCAGAGCGACCTCGGGCGGGTAACAGATGCCCTGGCTGGCACAGCCCTGATAGCGAATCGCCAAGGTCAGGCTTAGTGGCCGTTGGCCTCCCTGAATGCTGACAGGCCAATTCAGGGGATCGGTGAAGATTTCGGTAGGCCCAAAGTTGGGGTCATCCTTTTCGATACCCTTTGCGAGGGGCGAGGGCGTGATGCGAAGTTCGCCTGGCACAAGGCCGGTGGTTTCGACGGCCAGCTTGTCCCGGTAGAGGTAATAACCGGGCTGGATGTCAAAACGAACTTCAACCCGTTCGCTGTTAATGACGGTCAGGCTCGGCCGGAAAGCTTGGTGGGGTGGCAGAAAACTGTTGCCCCCTGACAGGGCAGGCACGTCACCCGGAGCGGCGGAAGCCGTGG
This sequence comes from uncultured Dechloromonas sp., assembly GCA_964604465.1. Classification (GTDB taxonomy): domain Bacteria; phylum Pseudomonadota; class Gammaproteobacteria; order Burkholderiales; family Rhodocyclaceae; genus Fluviibacter. The sequence continues at coordinate 42,536 of CAZRYZ010000003.1, forward strand.
ACACGGTTGCAGCGCCAAGGAGCCCCGTTAGGCACAGAGATACCAGTGCAAGACGGAAAGTGCGCCAACCAACGGCGTTCAGTAGCCAACTAGTTTTCATGATGATGGAGAGCATACGGCATGGGTGGCCCAACGCAGATATTCGGGAAGGCCGGAACTGCAGTCAACGGCCAGGATTTCGGGGACATCATAGGGGTGGACCCCTTTTAGATAGCGTTCCAGTTCAGGATAGGCAAGGGCAGTCGTCACAATCACGAGCGGAATTTCGGTCGCATGCTCGATCTGGCCGTCCCAACGGTATGTGACGCGCGACGCCGGAAGCTGTTTGACGCACGCAGCAAGGCGGGACGCCACCAGATGCTGTGCCAGTTTTTCGGCAAGGGCTTCATCCGGTGCGGTAGTGAAGACCAGACAGGCCCGGGTTGAATCTGTCGACATTAGTGGCGCCAGTTATGAGTGATGATCTCGCGCAGAATATGCAGCCGGCGATGGAAAAAATGGTCTGCGGCGGGGACGACGATGATTGGAAGATCCTGGGGCTCTGCCCACGCCAGCACATTATCGAGCGGCACGGTTTCGTCGGCGGAACCGTGGATCACGATCGAATCACGGGGAACCGCTTCGGTATCGTAGTTTCGGGTTCCTTCGACAAAACCGGCGGCGGTGCCGACAAGAACCAGACGCTGTGCCGGGTGCCCGGCCTCCACCATCCTTTTGGCAACCCGGGTCTGCACAAAGGCGCCAAAGGAGAATCCGGCCAGGACGACCGGAAGATGCCCGCACCGCTCGCGCGCCTCATTGAGGACGCAAAGCATGTCATCGGTTTCGCCGATGCCTTCGTCATGCTCCCCCTCGGTCTGACCGACCGTGCGGAAATTGGGTCGAAAAGCGGCGTATCCCAGATTAACGAAGGTGCGAGCCAGCGTGTGTGCCACTTTGTTGGTGGCTGCGCCACCGCCGATGGGGTGTGGATGTCCGATGAGCGCGATCCCTCGCGGGGCGCCGGGATTGTCGAGGAGCACCTCGATCTTGCCGACCGGGCCATCGATGAGGATGCGATCTTCTCTGGAAAGGGTCATGGCCGGTATTCTCAGATACGTAAACGCTCAACGGGGGTGCCGTTGACCAGATGGGAATCAATGATTTCATCGATGTCATCCTGATCAACAAACTGATACCAGACAGCTTCCGGGTAAACCACCATAACGGGGCCTTCGAGGCAGCGCCCCAGGCAGCCCGCTTTGTTGATGCGCACGCCGCCCGGCTGGTTCAGTTTGAGTGCGGCGATCCGGGCCTTGGCATGATCGAACATCTGGCTAGCGCCGTGTGCATTGCAGCAGGCATCACCGTTGTCACGCTGATTGCAGCAGATAAAGACATGTTGATTGAAGTAGCTCATAGCCTTATACATTCCTTGCAAAGCTTCTGATTGGCGGTAGGTGAATTATAGGCGCACCTTTTGATCCTAGTCGGGAAGGCGCTGGCGGTCGGCCCAGACCAGAAACAGTAGGGTCAGGTAGGGCCATAGCGCAGCGATCAGCCGGGTCAGGCCGTTGAAGTTGAGAAAATGCCCCTGGCGCCAGACGCTGAGCGCAGTCAGTGAATACGGGTTGATCGGCATCAGATTGACGAGCACCGTCGCTGTCATCAGGCACATTGCCGCTAGCGGCATTTGCCAAGAGGCGGGTAGGTACAGCAGGGGGATGACAAGCATCAGACCCAGACCAAGACCCTGTAAGCCGCCGGGAGTGAGTGCCGCCCAGCGAGCAGTATCACCAAATAGTGGTAGATTATTGAGCAGTACCCAGCTGGCCACGGTCCGGATCAGCAAGCCCAGAAGCAGGATCAGGATGATGGTGAGCAATTGCTGGTGGCGCCCCGTGTGAATGCGTTCAAGAACACTTCGCAGTAGCAGCGCAACAACCAATGTTTGGAGCATGGCAATCAGCATTTCCAAAATAAGGTGCTGATCGGGTGAAAAGGCTAATGCCGGCGTCAGCGTGAGGAGTGTGCGCAGGTCGCCAAGACCGAAGAAAAGTGTTTCCGGAGAAATCTGGGCAAATAACCATAAGGCAAGCAGAATCAAACCCGTCTCGGCGCTGAGCGGACGGACACCTAGGCGCCGACGCAGATGGCCGGCGGTAGCCAGGACATCGGGCCCCCAGAAAAGGGACAGGGTTGCGCCAGCAAGCGTACCCATGGTGTTGAACAGCAGATCCATTGAGGAGGAAACCCGTCCGGGGATGAGTGTCTGCAAGGCTTCCAGCGAGGCAGATAATACGAAGCCGATCAGGACGGGTGCCAGAATCCGCCCCCAGGGAGAGCGTCGGTGGGTGGGCGAAAGTGTTAGTAGAAAGCCAAGTGGCAGATAAGCCATGATATTGAAAATGGCATCCTGCCAGGTCCAGTATCGCGGCCAGTTTCCACCTAGAAAATGCAATAGCCCTAGTCCGTTGTCGCGCCAACTCTGGTTGGCATAAAGGCTAGCATAGGCAATGAGCCCCATGTACACCAACGACAGCGCCAGCGGCTTTCGACGCAGGCGTTGAAGCAGAGAATCCTGCTCAGGCGCTCCGGTTGTGACCGATCGATCGGTGTTCATGTTCATGATGCGCCACATGATACGTACCTTCGGCCGCATGATGGTGCGAAGGGGGCGGGCTTAGTCGCCCAATCCACTGAGGGAGCTTGGAGCCAAGCAGCATGCCGATGATGGCAGCGAGCAGACCAAGAATCTGTGGCGGCCAGATGGCGTCTTCGGCACTGAATATTTCGCAAATGATCCAGGTCAGAAATCCGCCGAAAATGGCAAAAAGTGCCCCCTGGGTGGTGGCGGGCTTCCAGTAGAAGCCGGCCAGGAGTGGCACAAAAGCCACCACCAATGTGATCTTGTAGGCATGTTCAACCATCTTGAAAATGGAGGCGCTACTGGTCAGCGCCATAGCCAGCACCATGCCGGCAAAGGCCACGATGACGATGCGCATCAACCAGAGAAAGATCCGATCAGAGATGTGCGGCAGCATAGGTCGCAGAATGTTCTCTGTGAAAGAGACCGAAGGCGCCAGCAAGGTGGCCGAGGAGCAGCTCATGATGGCTGATAGAAGTGCGCCAAAAAAGATGACCTGGGCAAAGACGGGGGTGTGTTGCAGAATGAGTGTAGGAAGCACTAGTTGCGAGTCGGTGGCCAGTAATTGATCAAACATGGCGGGGTCGATCAGGGTAGCCGAATAGGCGAGGAACATCGGAATGAACGCGAACACGAAATACAGACCCCCGCCCAGAATGGAGCCGGTCATGGCCACCCGCTCGTTCTTGGCTGAGGTGATACGCTGGAAGACATCCTGCTGGGGAATCGAGCCGAGCATCATGGTCATCCAGGCACCAATAAACGGCACCCAGACTTCGTAACCGCCAGTGGGCAGAAAGTCTAGCTTGCCGGCTGCGCTGGCGTGGGCGACAACGGTGCCGACGCCGCCCGCAAGATCGCTGATGATGGTGGCGATGTAGATCAGGCCGCCCATGATCACAGTGATCTGTACGAAGTCGAGGATGGCTACAGACAGCATGCCACCCAGGACGGTGTAGGTGAGAACGATGGCCGCACCGAGGATCATGCCCTTATCCTGCGGAATCAGGCCGCCGGTGACCGTAAAGAATACGAGACCTAGCGCCTTGATCTGCGCTGACACCCAGCCCAGATAGGAGACGACAATGGCGAGGGTGCTTAACCACTCGACAGTATGGTTGTAACGGAGGCGGTAATAGTCACCAATGGTGAGCAGATTCAGTCGGTAGAGTTTGCTGGCAAAGAAGAAGCCGGCAAGGATGAGACACATCGAGGCGCCGAAAGGATCGGCTACCACACCGCCCAGACCTTCTCGGACGAAGGTGGCAGAGACACCCAGCACTGCTTCGGCACCAAACCACGTGGCAAAGACTGTGGCGGTTACCACCGGAAGCGGGAGCATACGTCCGGCCACCGCAAAGTCCCGGGCATTGCGGACACGCGTAGCGGCCAGCAGGCCAATACCAATCGATGCCAGCAGATAGAGCGTAATAAAACCTAGCAGGGTGGTCATGACAGGTAATGAATGCAGAGGAGGGCAATGCTGGTGCCTGCAGCCAGGGCTGAGAAAGCCAGACTGAGCCATAACCCCTGACGCTGACGGCGCAGGTTATGACGTAGCTCACGAATCATTTTCTGATCTGCCTTGGCCCGCTCTTCATTGGGCGCCAGATAATCGTGAATCAGGCGGGGAAGCTGCGGAAGGGTTTTGGCCCAGTTGGGGGCTTCGCGCTTCATGCCTTCGATGAAACCACGCACGCCGACCTGCTCGCTCATCCAGCGCTCGAGGAAGGGTTTGGCAGTTTTCCAGAGGTCTAGATCCGGATTGAGCTGACGGCCAAGGCCCTCGATATTGAGCAGGGTTTTCTGCAGCATCACCAACTGGGGCTGGACCTCGACATTAAACCGGCGCGAGGTCTGAAATAGGCGAAGCAAGACTTTGCCGAAGGAGATATCCTTCAGCGGCTTATCAAAGATGGGTTCGCAGACCGTCCGGATAGCGGCTTCGAATTCATCAATCCGGGTTTCCTTCGGCGCCCAGCCGGAAATCACGTGCACCTCGGCAACGCGACGATAGTCGCGCTGGAAAAATGCCAGAAAGTTCTGTGCGAGGTAGTTCTTGTCGGTTTCGTTCAGGGTGCCAACAATCCCGAAATCCAGCGCTACATAACGCCCATCGAGGGCCACCAGAATGTTGCCTGGGTGCATATCGGCATGGAAAAAACCATCCCGAAAGACCTGGGTAAAGAAGATCTCGACGCCAGCGCTCGATAGGCGGTTAAGGTCAATGCCGGCGGCCCGGAGCTCATCGATGCGCCCGACCGGGATGCCCTGCATGCGCTCCATGGTCATGACATTGGTCGCGCAGAAGTCCCAGTAGACTTCCGGGACGGTCAGGAGCTTGCCGTCGGCAAAATTACGGCGCAGTTGTGATGCGTTGGCGGCCTCGCGCACCAGGTCGAATTCATCGTGAAGGTGTTTGGCGAATTCAGCGACCACTTCGCGTGGTTTGAGCCGGCGCCCATCTTCGGAGAAGCGTTCGATGAGCTGGGCAAAGGTATCCAGTAAATCGATGTCATGGTTGACGATGCGTTCCATGCCGGGCCGAAGTACCTTGACGGCGACATTGTGGCCGTTGTGAAGGCGAGCGAAGTGCACCTGGGCCACGGAGGCCGAGGCAATGGGTGTCGGGTCGAATTCACTGAAGGCTTGGGTGAGCGGCATGCCAAGACCGCGCTCGATTTCGGCAATGGCCCGATCCGAAGAAAAGGGAGGAACCCGGTCCTGAAGCTTGGCCAGTTCGTCGGCAAAGTCAGGTGCCAGGAGGTCCCGGCGGGTGGATAGCATCTGGCCGAATTTGACAAAAATCGGTCCGAGCGACTCCAGCGCTTCGCGCAAACGAACGGCACGGGGTTTGCTGAAATGCCGACGGCGTGCATAAAAGCCCAGCCAGCGGGCGACGCGACCTTCAGGCTCAGCCTCAACCAGCATGGTGAGCAGGCCGTTCTTCCAGCTGACGTAAAGAATCCGGGAGAGGCGCTTCAGGCGCATAGGGAATCTGCTTTCAGAATGATGGGCCACGGTCGGGCAGGCGAGAAGGTATAATTTTACCCATGACTTTTGATAGCCGCGAACACCTCACCGGCTTGCTGCAAGCGGCGCTTGCCAGCGTAGCACCGGAATATAACGATACCCCCATCCATCTGGAGCGCCCCAAGCAGGCCGCTCATGGGGATTTTGCGACCAATTTGCCGATGCAACTGGCGCGCGCACTGAAGCAGGCGCCGAGGGCGATTGCCGAGCGCATTGTGGCGGCGTTGCCGGCATCGGCCGAGGTGAGTGAGGTCTCTATTGCTGGCGCAGGCTTCATCAACTTTACCCTGAATGCAGGTACCAAAACCCGGGTCGTCAGCACGGTTCTGGCGCAAGGCGGAGAATTCGGTCGCAGCAGCCTGGGCGGTGACGCCAAGATCCTGGTGGAATTTGTCTCTGCCAATCCGACGGGCCCCTTGCACGTGGGTCATGGCCGGGGCGCCGCCTATGGTGCCAGCCTGTCGGATCTGCTGGCCTTCGCTGGTTGGGACGTAACACGCGAGTACTATGTCAATGATGCTGGCCGGCAGATGGATATTCTCGCAGTATCGACCTGGATCCGCTATCTGGATCAGCATGGTGTGACCATTGATTACCCGCCAAACGCCTATCAGGGCGATTACGTGCGGGATATGGCGCGGCAGCTGACCAACGCCCATGGCGACAAATATGTGCGGGCGCAGGCAGCGGTGCTGGCAGGTGCCCCGGGGTTACCCGTGGCAGAACGCGCCGATGACGAGGCCAAAGCCCAACGGGAACTGCATCTCGATGCGTTGATCGCCAATGGCAAAACTCTGCTTGGCGAGGATTGGCCTTATGTGCATCAGCATGCTCTCTCCGAACAGCTGGCGGATGGTCGTGATGACCTGGATGGATTTGGTGTGCATTTCCAGAACTGGTTCTCGGAAAACTCGCTGTTTGATACAGGCCTAGTGAAACGTTGTCTCGAGAAGCTGGATGCGGCCGGGCATATCTACGAGCAGAATGGTGCCCGCTGGTTCCGATCCACCGACTTCGGTGACGAAAAAGACCGTGTCGTTCAGCGTGAAAATGGTCTCTATACCTATTTCGCATCAGACATTGCCTACCATCTGAATAAGTACGAGCGTGGGTTTGATCGCATGATCAATATCTGGGGCGCCGATCATCATGGGTACATCCCGCGGGTCAAGGGCGCCGTGCAGGCGCTGGCCCTGAACCCTGAAAAGCTTGATATTGCCCTAGTCCAGTTTGCGGTGTTATACCGCAATGGTGAGAAAGCTTCGATGTCCACCCGGGCAGGAGACTACGTGACCCTGCGAGCACTCCGAGCCGAAGTGGGTGATGATGCCTGCCGATTCTTCTATGTGTTGCGCAAAGCGGATCAGCATCTGGATTTTGATTTAGATCTTGCCAAGAGCCAGAGCGCCGACAATCCGGTGTACTACATCCAGTATGCCCATGCCCGTATCTGCTCGCTCGTGTCACAGTGGCAGGGGAGCGGGGACGATCTGCAGAAGGCGGACCTGGCGCTGCTGACTAATCCTCGCGAAGCCGCATTGACGGCATTCATCGGACGATTCCCCGAGGTGATCGAATCGGCAGCGCGTGACCTGGCCCCGCATCAGGTAGCCTTCTATCTGCGTGAACTGGCTGCCGAATTCCATGGCTACTACAATGCCGAGCGGATGCTGGTCGATGATGCTGCCATCACGCAAGCGAGAATGGCTTTGTCTGTCGCAGTTCGTCAGGTGATCCGTAACGGCATGGGAATACTAGGTGTTTCCTGCCCGGAGTCCATGTAGTTTCCATCTGGGAAACCATGTAATCTGGCAATAATCTGCCAAGTCCACCGAGGTTCTCATGTCCCGAGATTACAAACCGAATCGCCATGCCTCCCGAGATCGCACACCGGCCTCGGGCGGGGCATTCAAGGGCATTCTTTATGGCCTGATGCTGGGACTGGTGATTGCGGCTGCAGTGGCGTGGTGGTTTAACCGTATGCCCTCACCCTTTATCGATAAAACGGGCAGCGCCACGAGTGCCCCAGCGCAGCCAGCGAAATCGTTGCCGACCGATTCGGTGGCGAACGTGACGCCAGCCCCTGTCAATGCGCAGGGGGAAAACGGGCAACCTATTGCGCTACCGGGTAAACCGGGTGACCCGCTTCCCGAGAAACGATTCCAGTTTCCTGACATACTTTCAGGTAAAACGGATGGCACTACCACGGCACCAGAGCGGCCGGCCGATGCTGCAAAAGCGGCCGACATGACGAAGCCTGCAGACGCATCTGCCGGTTTCTATCTGATGGCCGGATCATTCCAGAAGCCTTCGGATGCCGATGCCCAGAAAGCCAACCTGGCCCTGATCGGCTTTGACGCCAGCGTCCAGAAAGCCGTGGTAGGTGAAAAGGTATGGTATCGCGTCAAGATCGGGCCCTTCAAGCGCCAGGATGATGCTAACCGCGCCCGTAGCGAACTCAAAGAAAACGGCATTGATGCCGTGCCTGCCCGCAATTAACCAAGCCATTTGGAGTTGATCATGCATCGTCGCCAGTTTCTTTCCACGCTGATTGCCGGTCTGGGAGCCGCCGCCTCGACGACTGCCTGGGCACAGGCCGCCCTGGGGGGCACCTTGCCTGCTGCGGGTCAATCGGTTGGTGTTGCGGTAGCCGGTCAGACCTATACACCCCTCAACACACCGGCGCCGGCAGCGGGAAGCAAGATCGAAGTCCTTGAGTTCTTTTCCTACGGGTGTCCTCATTGCCATGACTTCTCCGAACCCTTTGAACGCTGGAGTCGTAAGCAGGCTAGGGATGTTGTGGTTCAAAGGGTTCCTGTCACCTTCGGTCGTCCACAGTGGGTTGTTCTGGGCCGTTTGTTCTACACCATCCAGATTCTGAAGATGCCGCAGCTGGATGCTGCTGTTTTTGCGGCCATTCACCGTCAGGGTCGTACGCTCTATGAGGATCAGGCGGTCTTGCAATGGGCGGCCAACCAGCCGGGTGTCAATGCTGATAAGTTCAAAGAGGTCTATTACTCTCAGGCGGTCACCGATGCCATGAAGAAGGCAGACGCCATGGCGATGTCGTACCAGATTGATGCCGTCCCTTCGATTGTTGTGGGTGGGCGCTATAAGATGCTGCAACAGCGCGGCATGAACTTCAATGATCTATTAGCGAACACCGATGCGGTGATTCGTATGGCGCGCAAATCCGCGTAAGAACTTTTTACTGACACAAACAGAAACGCCCGCTCAAGCGGGCGTTTCTCATGGTGCCTATAAGGTTATTTGGCAGCTTTGGCTTTTGCCTTTGGTTTGGCATCTGCTTTGGCAGCCGGCTTTTTGGCATCGGCACGCATCTTCACAAAACTACCGGGGGCTTCTTCGATCGCCTTGAGCGGGCCGGCACCCGGTTCACGGGCGGCGACCTTCTTATCGTTAATCGCTTCAACCCACTGTTCCCAGTTAGGCCACCAGGAGCCCTCATGCTGGGTCGCACCTTCGAACCACTGCTGGGCCGTTGCCGGGAGCTTGTCGTTAGTCCAGTAGCAGTACTTGTTGCCGGCTGGCGGGTTGACGATACCGGCGATATGGCCAGAGCCGCCAAGGACGAAGTTAACCGGACCCGAGGGCAGATGGACGCCCATGTAGGTACTGATCCACGGGGCGATGTGGTCTTCAATCGCCGAGACGAAGTAGCAGGGAGTCTTCACCTTGCGGATATCAATCGGAACACCGCCCAGGGTGATGCCACCGACTTCCTTGAGGATATTCTTAAGGTACATGTTGCGCAGATAGAAGCTGTGCATGGCGCGCGGCATGCGGGTCGAGTCCGAGTTCCAGTAGAGCAGGTCAAACGGGAAGGGATCTTTACCCATCAGATAGTTGTTGATCACGAAGGACCAGACTAAATCGTTGGCGCGGAGCATGCTGAATGTGCCGGCCATCTCCGAACCATCCAGGTAGCCGGTCTTTTCCATCTTTTTCTCGATGGTGGCGATGCTGGCTTCATCAATGAAGACACCCAGCTCGCCCGGATCGGTAAAGTCCAGCATGGTCGTGAAGAAGGTGGCCGAATTGGCGCGGTTATCCTTCTTGGCTGCCATGTAGGCCAGCGTCGACATCAGGAGGGTGCCTCCTAGGCAGTAGCCGGCCAGATTGACCTTTTTGGAGCCGGTAGCCTGTTCAACCGCGTTAATGGCAGCGAGGGAGCCCTCGAGCAGATAGTCTTCGAAGTTGAGATCGGCGTGCTTTTCGTCAGGGTTCAGCCAGCTGATGATAAAGGTGGAATGCCCTTGGTCGGTTGTCCACTTCACGAATGAATTCTTTTCGCGCAGATCCAGAATATAGAACTTGTTGATCCAGGGCGGTACGATCAGCAGCGGCACATCAAACTGCTGCTTGGTGGTCGGCTCGTAGTGGATCAGCTGGAACAGTTCGTTCTGGAAAATCACCTTGCCCTTGGTGGTGGCAACGTTCTTGCCCAGTTCGAAGGCCGAGGTATCGGTCATGCGAATCCGTAGCTTGCCATCACCGGCTTCCACGTCATGGAGTAGGTTGTTAAGGCCTTTGACGAGGTTCTGACCTTGTGTGCGGACGGTTTCGCGGAAGACTTCAGGGTTGGTCAGCGCAAAGTTGCTCGGCGACAGGGCGTCGACATATTGACGGGTGTAGAAGTTGACCTTCTCGCGCTGCTTTTCGTCCATGCCCTCGACGGTGCCGACGGTATCCAGGATCGACTTCGAGGCGATCAGGTAGGACTGCTTGATGAAGTCAAAGACGAAATCCTGTTGCCAGC
>CAZRYZ010000004.1:0-46557 GCA_964604465.1 uncultured Dechloromonas sp.
TGGCACCCACGTAACCCACGTCATAGAATACATTCCAGCGCATGGTGTCGGCCAGTCCCGGCAATGGCCCCTGGAGCTCGAAGTTACCCGTGGCGATTTCATTACCCCCAATATACGAGGTACCTCCGCCGGCATTCGTGGCCTGCGGCCCCACCGTACCCGGTTTGTAACCCCGCACGGAACCGATACCACCCCCATAGAAGTTCTTATAGAACGGATAGGCCTTATCGCCTATGCCCTGCCCGTAGCCCAGATTGATGTTGCCCATGGCAATCAAGGTCTTCTTCTGAGTCAGCGGCATATAGTGCTGCTGCTGATACGAGAGCTTATAGTAGGCAATGCTGCCCGGTGGGCTGGCCAACTCCGTCCCCACCCCGAAACGGTTCCCCTTAGTCGGCATGATATTCGAGTCAAAGGAATTCAGGCGCCAACCGACGCTGGAAATCAGCGACGTGTTGGTAGACCCGTACTTTTCGGTGAAGTTGTAGATGTTGTAGGGGACGTTGGGATAACTATAGGTCTGGTTTGGCGTCACACTGGTATCAGTGACGGTCACCGTGCTGGCACCCGACAGATTGATGTTGGTCGAATCCATCGTGAAGCCGAGGTTCATACTGCTCGTTTCGCTCAACGGGTAACCAAAACGCACCCCACCACCACCCGACATGGTCTTATAAGTTGACAACCAGTCCAGTGTGGCCGAGTTAAAGGTCTTGTAATACGCGTCATAACCGATACTGACCCCGTTCACTGTCCAGTACGGATCGGTATAGGACAGGTTATAGAGCGTATTGACCTTACTGGTATTCACGGCCAGGGTCACGTTCTTGCCGCTACCAAACAGGTTATTCTGGCTGATCGAGCCCGACAGCGTCAGCTTTTCATAGCTCGAGAAGCCGGCACCGATCTGGAAGCTACCCGTGGACTTTTCTTCCACATTGACGTTGACGTCGACCTGATCGTTTGTACCCGCCACGGGTGGTGTCTGGATATCAACCTGCTTGTAGTAGTCGGTCCGCATCAGGCGCTCACGGGACAGCTTGAGCTTATCGGCGTTATACCAGGCACCCTCAATCTGCCGCATATCCTGGCGCACGACTTCGTCACGCGACTTGGTATTACCGGTCACATTGACCCGACGCACATAAACCCGACGCCCCGGATCCACAAAGAAGGTAAATCCGACCAGACGTTTCTCACGATTGACATCCGGCGCCGCATTGACGTTGGCAAAGGCATAACCCTCCTGCCCCAGACGCTCATTAATGCCCTTGACTGTCTGGTTCACCTTATCCCGGTTGAAGATCTGACCCGGTGCAATCTGGATCAATTTGCGGATGTCCGCTTCGGGAACGATAAACTCACCCACCACCTTCACGCTGCTAATCGAGTAACGATTGCCCTCGTTCTGGGTAATGGTGAGATAGATGTTTTCCTTATCGGGGCTGATAGAGACCTGGGTGGTATCAATCGCATAATCCAGGTAGCCACGGTCCTGGTAGAACGAGCGCAGCTTCTCTAAATCAGCCGTCAGCTTCTGCCGGGAATACTGGTCCGACTTGGTGTACCAAGACATCCAGGTTGGCGTCGACAGCTCGAAAAGATCGAGGAGCTCGCTCTCCGGATAGGCCTTCGCACCGATGATATTGATCTCGCGGATCTTGGCGGTTTCACCTTCCACGATATTGAAGTTGATACCGACACGGTTCCGCTCAAGCGGGGTTACGGTCGTCGTGATCTCAACCGCGTATTTACCCCGAGACAGGTACTGGCGCTTCAGTTCCTGCTCGGCTCGCTCAAGAACGGCCCGGTCAAAAATACGGGAATCGGCCAGCCCGACTTCCTTCAGCGCCTTGAGCACCACCTCTTTCTCAAATTCCTTCATGCCTTCGAAGGTAATCGAAGCGATCGCCGGACGTTCAACCACGCTGACAATCAGCACATGCCCCTCGGCCTCAATCCGGACATCCTTGAAGAAACCGGTCGCATAAAGTGCACGGATGGATTCAGAGACCTTCTCGGTATCAACGGTCTCCCCCACCTTGATCGGGAGATAGGTGAAAACGGTCCCGGGTTCGGTTCGCTGCAGACCCTCCACCCGGATATCCTTGACGACAAAGGGTCGAAAACTCGACGTTTCATGCGGGGTTTGCGCCAGAGCATCGGGGACAAGAGACACCGAAACTAACGCCATGATCAGAGCGGGAATCAACCAGCGGCTGATCGGGCGATGAGGGCGCTGAGGCCGATCTGACTGGCCAGTTAAGGGGTGGCGCTTCCGGGACATCCGTCTATCAGTTGAAAAGTCGCTGTAAGTCATTGAAAAGCGCGATAAACATCAGTAGACCGAGTAAGACCACGCCAAAACGCTGCAAAAGAGCCTGACGCTCGGCAGACACCGGTTTTCCCGTCAGAATTTCAACGAAATAATACATCAAGTGCCCCCCATCAAGGAGCGGTAAGGGCAATAGATTAATCACCCCCAGTGATAGGCTAACGATCGCCAGAAAGCGTAAAAATGCTTCCGCACCCACGCGCGCGGTCTGTCCGGCCGCATTGGCGATGGTCAACGGGCCTGATAGATTATCCAGCGAGGCCTTTCCCACCAGCATCTGCCCCAGCATGACCAGGGTAAAACGGCTTTTATCGTAGGTTTCAACACCGGCAGCATAGAGCGCATCCGAGGGGCCTAGCTCCTGACGGATCCGGAAACGGTCAAGCACCGCCGGGTCCTGAACGGGACCCAGCCCTGCCCGACCAATCTGCATTGGGATGATGCCATCGGTCCCGGAACCTGAAGGGTCCGTCACGGCAACCGGGGTCAGACTCACGGTCTGCTTCTGGCCATCCCGCTCCAGCTCGATCTGCATGACCCGATCGGGATGCGCCCGGATCTGTGTGACCACCTCTGACCACCTCACGATGGGGCGAGCATCAATGGCCAGAATCCGGTCACCGGCTCTGAAACCAGCAACCGCGGCGGCACCTGAGGGTTGAACGACACCCACTACCGGCTCGAAATCAGGAACCGCCATTCGAATGCCGAGCGCAGGCAAGAGATCTGGCCCAAGGGATTGCCCTGCCGGCAAAGACAGCAATAGACCTTTGTCAGACGCCCCTTCGACCCGACGACCGTTATCCGTCGGTGCAACCGCAAGACTGACTTCACGCTCATCGGAAAAACCCTGAAGCAAGGCCCACTGAAATCCCATCCAGGTCTGGACTGGCTCACCGTCCACCCGGGTCACGAGTTGACCTGCCTGGATACCGGCAACCGCTGCGGGGGAATCCGCCGGTGGCTGCGCCACGATGGGGCGCCATTCGGTGACACCATTCATGAACACGATCCAGTACAGCAGAATTGCCAGCAGGAAATTGGCCAACGGGCCGGCGGCGACCATGATGATGCGCTTACCAACCGATTGCAGATCAAACGCGCGGTGACGATCAGCCGCACTGACGACGGCCTCATCACGACTATCCAGCGGCTTGACATAGCCGCCCAGCGGCCAGAGACACAATGCCCACTCGGTGCCCTGCCGATCCCGGCGAGACCAGAGCACCTGACCGAAACCAAAGGCAAATCGCAGCACCTTCACGCCACACCAGCGCATAGCCAAGTAATGACCCAGCTCGTGTACCGTTACAAGCAGCCCGATAGCAACAATAAATGCGAGTAAGGAAGATAAAAAATTCATGACAACCGGTTGATACAGTTACGGGCCCAGGTCCGGGCTTCGGCATCATCCGACAGAATGCTTTCTAGCGAAACCGTGGTATCGCTGGTCGCGAACCGTCCCGACCCAAGGGCCATCAGTGACTCTTCGATAACCCGGGCAATATCAAGGAAACGGATCTGGCCATCAAGAAAAGCAGCGACAGCGACTTCATTGGCTGCATTGAGTACCGTGGGTGCGGAGCCCCCCGCCCTGAGCGCTTCGAAGGCCAGGCGCAGGCAGGGAAAAGCTTCCAGATCCGGCGCCATGAATTCGAACTGTCCGCAAGCGATCAGATCCAGCATCGGTACGCCGGACTCGATCCGGTCAGGCCAGGCTAGTGCATGCGCGATGGGTGTCCGCATATCGGGTGCCCCCAGTTCGGCGATGACGGAACCGTCGACATACTGCACCAGAGAATGGATCGTGCTTTGGGGATGCACCACGACCTGAATCTCGCCCGGAGCCAGCCCGAAAAGATAGTGCGCCTCGATGACCTCGAGCCCTTTGTTCATGAGCGTTGCCGAGTCGACCGAAATTTTGCGACCCATCGACCATTTCGGGTGACTAATTGCCTGCTCCGGGGTGACATCGGCAAGGCGCTGACGGTTATAGCCGCGGAAGGGCCCCCCGGAAGCCGTCAGGATGATGTGCGATACCCCGTGTGCGGCGGGATTACGGTCAAAACTCTGCGGCAGGGACTGAAAGATGGCATTATGCTCACTATCAATCGGGAGCAACGTAGCGCCCGAACTGCGGATCGCTTCCATGAATAGCGTACCCGCCATTACCAGTGATTCCTTATTTGCCAGAAGCACGCGCTTGCCTGCCTTGGCTGCGGCAAGGGCGGATGGCAGACCGGCTGCTCCCACGATCGCAGCCATGACCGTATCCACATCATCGCGGGCAGCCAGCGCTACGACAGCAGCTTCTCCGGATTGAACCTCGGTTGTCAGACCCTTCTGACGCAGGCGGGTTTCCAGTTGAGCGGCCGCCACCGGATCAACCACAACCACAACAACCGGATTGAACGCGCAGACCTGCGCCTCGAGAAGATCAATGCGGCTGTGCGCAGCCAGCCCCAGCACCCGATAGCGCTCCGGGTGACGCGCAATCACATCCAACGTGCTCTGCCCGATGGAACCCGTGGATCCCAGGACGGCGATGCACTGCAGCGTCATCAGCAGACTCCCGAATCAGCTCGAGACCAGAACGATGAGTAGCAGTACCATCGGCAGAACCGAAAGCTGGCTATCGATCCGGTCAAGGACACCCCCATGGCCCGGCAGCAGGTCCGAACTATCCTTCACGCCAGCCTGACGTTTGATCATCGATTCGAACAAATCTCCCACGACGGAAAGCGCAAGCAATAGCAGGAGGACCGGTAGAGAAAAGATCTGGAATGGGCCACCCAGGCCATTGAGAAAGATTGCGTAAAGCACCATACAGACTGCGGCACCGGCAACGCCCTCCCAGGTTTTACCCGGGCTGATTGTCGGTGCCAGCTTGGTCCGGCCAATAAACTTGCCGGTGAAATACGCCGCGATGTCAGCCACCCATGGGACCGACATGGCCACCAGTAGAACCATCGGCGATGGCGGAATGGACTTCAGCACAATCAGAGCAGCCCAGGCCGGTAGGACCAGAACCAGGCCAACAGCTTGGTGCAAAGGCGCACTGTGCAACTTCCAGCCGCGCGCTAGCCACGTCGGGACCACCAGTACCCAGAAAACCACACTGACTACCGTGACGGCCAGTGAAAATGGGGGAAGCGCGTCCGCCCCGCCCACCAGGGCAAATGCCAGCAGACTCAAGCCCAGAATAGCAGACACATGCTTGCGCATCGGGACGGGAAACTCCGAAACGACCGCCATGTTCTGCCATTCCCAGAAGGCAAGCGCTGCAATCACACTGGCAAAGATGAGCCATGACCAATCCGGCATCACGAAAAGGGTAAGAAATACGAGGGCAAAAAGCACCACGGCGGTCTTGATTCGTGTCATGAGCATCAGACGGCTCCAGAAGAAGATTGATTCAATCCGGCACGTTGCGCGGACTCGATCTGTTCGCCCGTTTGCCCGAAACGTCGTTGACGTTTCTGAAAAGAACGGATGGCCGACTCGAACTCTTCCTGGGTGAAATCAGGCCAGAGAATCGGGGTGAAGTAGAGCTCGGTATAAGCCAGCTGCCAGAGCAGGAAGTTGGAGATGCGCTCTTCCCCCCCCGTCCGGATAAAAAGATCCGGCTCGGGAATACCGGCAAAGCAAAGGTAGGGTTCGAGATCCTGTTCGACATATTCACCGGCACGTTCAGGGCAAGCCTCAACAAGGCGGTTAATGGACTGGGTAATATCCCAACGACCACCATAATTGGCACAGACATGCAGTGTCAAACGATCATTGGCACCCGTCTGCGACTCGGCAGCTGCAATCATGGTCTGCAATTCGGGAGCAAATCGTGACCGGTCTCCGACAATTCTCAAGCGGATTCCATGATCCTTGAGTTTGCCCACCTCCTGCTCTAGCGCCTTCATGAAGAGCTGCATCAGTAGCGTCACTTCTTCAACCGGCCGCCGCCAGTTTTCCGAGCTGAAGGCAAACAGGGTCAGATGCCGGACGCCGAGCTCCAGACACAGGCGTACGGTGCTACGAACCGTTTCAACGCCCTGACGGTGACCGGCGACGCGCGGTAACAGGCGACGCTTTGCCCAGCGGCCATTACCATCCATGATGATGGCAATATGCTGGGGACAGACCCCGTCATGAATTGCGGCCTCGATCGTCGGCCGGGTCTGCTTGCGAAACAAACGGGAAAGCACCATCACCGATTCCTTAGCTTAAGCCCCAAGCCACGGGCCATAGGCCACACCTGATCCGATAAGTCGGTCCAGAGACACCTGTCGACACAGACTCAGATCTGCATCAGCTCCTTTTCCTTCTCACCAAGCACTTTGTCGACGTCAGCTACAAACTTGTCGGTCAGCTTCTGGATCTCATCCTGAGAGCGACGCTCGTCATCTTCCGAGATTTCCTTATTCTTCAGCAAGTCCTTCAGTGCATTGTTCGCATCACGACGCAGGTTACGAATCGCGACCTTGCCATTCTCACCCTCGGCTTTGACGAGCTTGATCAGCTCCTTGCGACGCTCTTCGGTCAAGGCAGGCATCGGAACACGGATCAGCTCACCCTGAGCGGCCGGGTTCAGCCCCAGATCCGATTCGCGAATCGCCTTTTCAATTTTGCCGGACATGGGCTTCTCCCATGGTTGAACGCCAATGGTTCGGGCATCGATCAACGTGACATTAGCGACCTGATTGATCGGAACCATCGAGCCATAGTATTCGACCATCACATGGTCAAGAATACCGGTATGGGCTCGACCCGTACGAATTTTTCCCAGCTCGGTCTTTAGGCTTTCGAGGGATTTAAGCATCTTCTGCTCAGTGTTCTTTTTTAGTTCGCTCATAACAGTTATCCTGAGATTTCCGGGGAATCAGCAATAGACCAGCGTGCCTTCGGTCGCGCCCATGACCACGCGCTCTAGTGCACCCGTTTCGAATATCGAAAAGACGTTGATTGGCAACTTCTGATCGCGACAGAGCGCGAAGGCCGTGGCATCCATCACCTTCAGGTCTTTCTGGATCGCTTCATCGAAAGAGATCGATTCATACTTGGTGGCGTTCGGATCTTTTTTGGGGTCAGCCGTATAGATCCCGTCAACCTTGGTAGCCTTGAGAACAATTTCAGCGCCGATCTCGGCACCGCGCAATGCAGCCGCCGTATCGGTGGTAAAGAACGGGTTCCCCGTACCAGCCGCGAAGATCACGATGCGCCCCTGCTCAAGGTAACGGATGGCCTTACCACGGACATAGGGCTCGACAACCTGCTGGATATCCAGGGCCGACTGCACACGGACCGGCAAACCCGCCAGGCGCATGGCATCCTGTAAGGCTAGGCTATTCATGACCGTCGCCAGCATGCCCATGTAGTCTGCCTGAGCCCGATCCATACCTGAGGCCGATGCCGCCACACCACGGAAGATGTTGCCGCCACCGATAACGACGCCCATCTGGACGCCCAGATCGGCCACTTTCTTGATTTCGGCCACAATACCATTGATGGTCTGACGATTGATGCCGTAGGCATCATCACCCATCAAAGCCTCACCGGACAGCTTGAGCAGTATGCGTTTGTATTTGGGTGTTGCCATGGGTGACCCTTTCTATACGATCAATTGCGTCAAGAAGCCGATACAACAAAACCGAATCGACGGTATTGCCACTGCAGACCGGGTCACGCGCTGCGCGACCCGGGTACAACCATTTACTTCTTGGCAGCTGCAGCGGCAGCCTGCTGGGCAGCCACTTCGGCGGCGAAGTCATCGACCTTCTTCTCGATGCCTTCACCCACGATAAACAGCGTGAAACCCTTGATCTGCGCATTCTTCTGCTTAAGGAGCTGTTCGATGGTCTGCTTGCCGTCTTCGGCCTTCACGAAGACCTGGCCCATGAGGGTCACTTCTTTCAGGAATTTCTGAACCGTGCCTTCAACCATCTTCGCAACGATGTCCGCCGGCTTGCCGGATTCGGCTGCTTTTTCGGTGGCAATACGACGCTCGGTTTCGATCAGTGCTGCATCAACGCCCGAGGCATCCAGTGACTTCGGCTTGTTCGCTGCGATATGCATGGCCAGATCCTTGGCCAGCGATTCGTCACCGCCATCAACGTCCACCAGAACACCAATCTTGCTACCGCCATGCACGTAGGAAGCCACTTTGCCAGCACCTTCGATACGGACAAAACGACGAATGGTCATGTTTTCACCGATCTTACCCACCAGTTCGGCACGAACGGCTTCAACAGTGGAGCCGTTCAGCGGCAGCGCCGACAGTGCAGCAACGTCGGCCGGGTTCTGGGTCGCCACCAGCTCGGCCACTTGACGGGCGAATGCCAGGAAATCATCGTTCTTGGCTACGAAGTCGGTTTCGCAGTTGACTTCAACCATCGAGGCCAGTTTGCCGTCAGCTGACAGGTAGATACCGACGATCCCTTCAGCGGCCACACGGGCTGCAGCCTTCGATGCCTTGCTCCCTAGCTTGACGCGCAGCAGCTCTTCGGCCTTGGCCATGTCGCCCTGGGCTTCGCTCAGTGCCTTCTTGCACTCCATCATCGGCGCATCAGTCTTCTCGCGAAGTTCCTTGACCATCCCTGCGGTAATTTCAGCCATGCTTTTCTCCTAACTCAAACGTTTAATACGGCGTATTGCAAATCGGCCGCCCGAAGGCGGCCGACTTTGCCGGAGCGGTCATCCTGCAACGCAGGCGTCCGGCAACCAGAATTATTCGGCCGAAGTTTCTTCTTCGACTTCAACAAACTCGTCTTCGCGGGCGACCGCGTCGACGATTTCCTGGATCGACTGGCTACGACCTTCCAGCACGGCATCAGCGATACCACGGGCATACAGACGGATCGCACGCGACGAGTCATCGTTACCGGGGATGATGTAGTCCACGCCTTCCGGGCTGTGGTTGGTATCGACGACACCGATGACCGGGATACCGAGCTTGTTGGCTTCGGTCACGGCAATCTTGTGATAACCGACATCGATGATGAAGACGGCATCCGGCAAGGTCGTCATGTTCTTGATGCCACCAATAGACTTCTGCAGTTTTTCCAGTTCACGCTTAAAATCCAGCGCTTCTTTCTTGGTCAGACGCTCGCACGAACCATCTTCAACCGACTGCTCCATGTCCTTCAGGCGCTTGATCGACTGCTTCAGTGTCTTGTAATTGGTCAGCATGCCGCCCAACCAGCGCTGGTCAACGTAAGGCATACCGGCGCGGGTTGCCTCTTCGGCCACGATTTCGCGAGCCTGACGCTTGGTGCTAACGAAAAGCACGGTGCCCTTGTTGGCAGCCAGCTTCTTCACGAACGCAATCGCTTCGTTGTACTTGCCAACCGTCTTTTCGAGGTTGACGATGTGGATCTTGTTACGAGCCCCGAAAATGTAGGGGGCCATACGGGGGTTCCAGAAGCGGGTCTGGTGTCCGAAGTGGACGCCGGCTTCCAGCATTTGACGCATTGTCGACATAACGACTCCTTGCAGGGTTAGACCGCCACGGCACCGACTGCGATTTTTCCGGAGAAAAACACCCTGAATTCGGGACCGTGTGAGGATTTGCCCCGGAACAGGATGTTCCGGAACTCTGGGTAACGACAGCCGGTTTTCACCAACCACCGGTTTTCTAAAGAGAAAACTTGCAAATTATAGCAAGATCAGCTGCAACGCAGCAAGCAGTTCATGCTTTTGCCACGAATCCTTGTCTGGTCGGATGCCCCTGTCTCGGTTATCCTGTCGGCTCGCTTTAGCCCTTGCCATGCATCCCCTTGGAACCTCGTTACGATGAGCATCACCCTCAAGACTCCCGAACAGATTGAGAAAATGCGAACCGCCTGCCGTCTCGCATCCGAAGTCATTGATTATGTGACGCCTTTTGTTAAGCCCGGGGTCACCACGGGCGAACTGGACCGCCTCTGTCACGATTACATGGTCAATGTGCAGGGCACAATCCCCGCGCCACTGAACTACCAGCCCCCGGGCTATGCCCCCTACCCCAAGTCCATCTGCTCTTCGGTTAATCACCAGGTCTGTCATGGCATCCCCGGTGACAAACAGCTCAAGAAAGGCGATATCGTCAATCTGGACATCACGGTGATCACCCAGGAAGGGTGGTACGGCGACACCAGCCGCATGTTCACGGTCGGCGATGTCTCCACCCTTGCCCAGCGCCTCTGCGAAGTCACGTTCGAATGCCTGTGGAAAGGCATTGACGTCGTCCGACCCGGTGCCACCCTGGGTGATATCGGTCATGCCATACAGACTCATGCCCACAAACACGGGTATTCGGTTGTTCGAGAATTCTGTGGCCACGGCATCGGACAGAACTTCCATGAAGATCCGCAGGTCCTGCACTATGGCAAACCGGGTAGTGGGCTTAAGCTTCAGGAAGGCATGATCTTCACGATCGAACCCATGATCAATGCCGGCAAAGCCGACATCCGGGAGCTGGCCGATGGCTGGACGATCGTGACCAAGGATCACTCGCTGTCGGCCCAATGGGAGCACACCATTGTCGTGACGGCCGATGGTGTTGAAGTACTAACCATCTCCCCGGGTTGTCCGGACCGCCCCCGCTTCTGACCCCCGCATGTCGGCCGAATCATCCACTGGTGTTGTATCCACCCTTTCGGGGCTGCGCCAGACCCTGATCGAAGGTCAGGCCGCGCTAGCGAATAGCTACCTGGCCCACCCGGATGCACGCACCTATTTGCGCGGACGCAGTGATCTTGTCGATTGCACCCTCCGTGAGCTCTGGGCTTTGGCGGGAATGCCGGAAGATACTGCCCTGTTGGCCGTGGGGGGCTATGGGCGCCGCAAGCTGTACCCCTATTCCGATATCGATGTCCTGATCACACTGGCAGGGGCACCGGACCCCGACCTCGAAAGCCGTATCCAGAGTCTGATTGGCCAGTTCTGGGATCTCGGTCTTGCGATCAGCCATAGCGTCCGCACCGTTGATGAATGCATCGAGGCCGCCCATTGCGACATTACCGTACAAACGGCCCTGTTCGAGTCACGAAGCATCTGCGGTAACCAGAGACTTGCCCTTGAACTGACAGAAGCCATCCAGAGCACCATGAATGTCGAGCAGTTCATTGCCGCAAAACTTGCCGAGCAGGAAGAGCGCCACCTGCGCTATGCCTTCTCGGCATTCAGTCTAGAGCCGAATGTCAAGGAAAGCCCCGGTGGCCTGCGCGATCTGCAGAGCATCGCCTGGATTGCCCGAGCCGCAGGATTTCTGACCGATGGCACGCCCTGGGTATCGCTGCAGAAGCATGGCCTCATGCAGGGAGACGAGCGTGTCGCTATCGAGCGTGCCGCCAGCTTTCTCGGTGATGTACGGATCCAGCTGCATCTGCTTACCGGGCGCGCCGAAGATCGCCTGCTCTTTGATGTACAGGGTGCCATGGCACAACGCTTCGGCTTCAGCGATGACGCGACGAAGCGGGCGAGCGAGCAGTTCATGCAACGTTATTATCGTGTTGCCAAGCGGGTCTCGCAAATCAACACCCTCGTCCTCAAATCCATATCGGAAAAACTGGCTCCGGCCAACAAGCAACGCATCCGGAACATCAATTCACGTTTCCAGAAAGTCGGCCACAAACTCGACATCATTGATCCGCAGATATACCAGAAACAGCCCTCGGCCATTCTGGAAACTTTCCTCCTGATGGAGAAGCAAGGCGGTGTTCAGGAAATGACCTCCCGGACCCTACGCGCCCTCTATGCGGCGCGCCGCCTCGTCAATCGGGACTTCCGCCAGCAGAAGGAAAACAAACAACTCTTCATCCAGATTCTGCGTCAGAAAAACGGGGTTCTCCATGCGTTAAGGCTCATGAACCAGTTCAGTATTCTCGGGCGCTATATTCCGGCTTTTGGCAAGATTGTCGGACAGATGCAACATGATCTATTCCATGTATTCACGGTCGATCAGCATATTCTTCAGGTCGTTCGTAATATCCGCCGCTTTCAGCGCGAAGACTTTGCCCACGAGAATCCTTTCTGCCATCGTCTGATCGCAGAATTTGAACGCCCCTGGCTCCTCGTGTTGGCCGCCCTCTTTCATGACATTGCCAAGGGACGTGGTGGTGATCACTCCGAACTAGGGACCGTAGACGCCGAGGCCTTCTGCGTGGCACACGGCTTGAACAGGAAGGATACGGCACTGGTGACCTGGCTGGTACGCGAACACCTGACCATGTCATCGGTAGCACAGAAGGAAGACATTTCGGATCCGAATACCGTCGCCGCCTTTTGCAAAAAGGTCGGCGATGCCCGACATCTGACTGCGCTTTATCTACTGACCGTGGCCGATATTCGTGGCACCAGCCCCAAGGTCTGGAATTCCTGGAAGGCGCGCTTGCTGGAGACCCTCTACTGTAGTGCGCTGGGAAGGATGGAGCAGGCATCCGGTGAATCGCCCCAAGATATCGGCGATATGGTCGTGCAGCGTAAGCGGGAGGCGCTAGCCCATCTCCGCTTTTTTGCGCTGGGTGATTCAGTCCAGACCCAGTTCTGGAAGCAGCTGGATGACATTTATTTTCTGCGTCATACCGACGAAGAAATCGCCTGGCACACGCGCAGTCTTTATTACCGAGTTCACGAAAACAAACCTATCGTACGCGCCCGGCCCAACCCGGAAAGCGAAGGCATCCAGGTGCTGGTCTATGCGCCCGACCAGGCTGACCTGTTCGTCAGGCTTTGTGCCTATTTCAGCTCGATCGGCTACTCCATCATGGACGCCAAGATCCATACGACCAAGCATGGCTATGCACTGGATAGTTTCAATCTAATGGATGCATCAGACCGAGGTCTTGATCGGGAAACCTGTACGCTGGTCGAGCATGATCTGCTCGAAGTGATTGCCGGCACGGTCACACCCAATCCGCCGCGTTCGGGACGGGTCTCACGTCAGGTGCGCTCCTTCCCGATCAACCCCGACGTTCTCATCGAACCGGACGAAAGTGGTCAGCAGTTCGTGGTTTCTATCAGAGCAGCCGACCGCACTGGTCTTCTCTACGCCATTGCAGAAACCCTGACCCGGCATGGCGCTGCGCTGCATACCGCACGGATCTCGACACTGGGGGAGCGTGTCGAGGACACCTTCCTGATATCGGGACGGAGCCTGAGCCAGAGCCGAGACCGAGTGCTTCTCGAAAAAGATCTGTTGGAGCAGCTTCGTATTGATGCCGTGACGCGTTAATCCCAACCGTTATCCGGTTGGGTTATTCCGGTACCTTGCAGCCTACGAGGGTTTGAAGTATTAGACGGACCTTGCACATGGACGACTCGATGACGGCACCCACCTCACCAAAGCGAATTCCGTCAACGCTTTCAGCAATGCCGGCTGCAAAATTAGCCACCACATTCAACTGCGCATAGGGGATCCCCAGCTCCCGGGCAAGAATTGCCTCGGGCATCGCCGTCATGCCCACCACATCAGCACCATCGGCCGCCAAGCGACGGATTTCTGCGGCCGTTTCCAGGCGAGGCCCCTGGGTACAGGCATAAACCCCGGTTTGAATCAGGTTGAAACCCAGCACATCCGCGACGCCGGCAAGGCGTTCGCGCAAGCCCTGATCAAAGGGATGGGTGAAATCCGGGTGCATCTCGACAACAGGCTCAGACCCGACAAAGGTGCCCTCACGTCCCCAGGTGTAATCGATCAGCTGATCGGGAATCACTAGGTCACCGGGCGCGAGTGAGGGATGAATGGAACCGACCGAACCCACGGCAATGATGCCCGTCACCTTGAGCTCTGCGAGCGCCCAGATGTTAGCCCGATAGTTGATGGATGCCGGCGGGATGGTGTGTCCGTGGCCATGGCGAGCCAGAAACACCATGGGGTGGCCACAGATGGATCCCAGCGTGAGCGGACACGAAGGTTCGCCATAAGGCGTGCGCACAAATCGACGATGCGCCCCCTCTAGGATGGACAGATGGTTCAACCCGCTTCCACCAATCACCGCGAGGTAGGATCCATTTTGTAGAAGTGTCATGGCTGTCTTCCTTAATCCGATCAGTCGGCATTATGCCCGCGTTTGAAGCTCGCCTCGCCCAGAACAGGCACGACCCCGGCCAGTGCAGATGAACCAGGGATAGGCTGACCAAGTGTCAGCTTACGGAACACGATATCTTTCTCGTCCAGCGTGAATGCAGAGCCGGGGATCACAGCTGCCTGCAACATCCGAAACCAGGTCTGGCGTCCGGCATCTTTCATCTTCCACGGAAATGCGGTTCGATCGGCCAGATGCAATGTATGTGCCGTTGGCAGGCGCGAAGCCAGCGCGACAACAGCGCGCTGTAAATCAAGGCGGTGTTGCATGGTGGCATAGGTTGGCGGGACGTCGCGTGGCAAATCATCGGCCGGCGCCCCGGCCATCCAGCAAACTACGGCGTCCGGTGCAAATTCGTTCAGATCCGCGAGCAGTCGTTCGTCATAATAACGGACGTCAGCGAGACCAAGCATCAAACCGTCCACCTTATCCCGTGTTGTTTCCAGACAGTCCATCCGGTTATCCAGCGCAAATACATTCTTGCCGGCGTTTTTTAATGCGGCAGTTGAAGCACCAAAACCACAGCCGATTTCAAGGATACGCTGCCCCGGAATACGACTAGCCAGCCAGTCATAAGCACCCTCACGCACCAAAACAGCGGCTTCCTCACGCCAACGTTCGAGGGTCTGATCCAGCGGTTCCTGAAGAGCCGCATCACCAGGCCCAACAGCCGCCTGAATCGATAGGGTCTTCGAACCTTTGAACTCAGGCTTGGGCATGAACGTTGGGCGCCACAAAAATGCCATCGGCGTTACGCCATAGACCATCCGCATCCAGCCCGAATCCATAGACATAACGGTCCGGCACCGTAAGCGCAGGAAAGTCAGGACTGCACGGTTGGGGCAGCGCCTTCTGTTTATGGATTAGAACGCTAATGGCGACCTCGGATGCCCCGGATGAGATGAGCGAATCCCGAATCGCATGCAGGGTGACCCCCTCATCGAGGATGTCATCCAGCAATAGGATCGAGCGGCCCGCAACCGGCTGCCGGGGCGCCACGATCCAGTTCAGAGCGCCGCCGGAGCGCGCCCCGTCGTAACGGCTGGCATGCACATAATCCAGCTCGAGGGGAAAGCGTAGCCGGGGAAGCAACTGCCCCGCATAGACCAGTGCTCCGGTCATGACCGGCAATACAAGCACTTGCTGATCCGCATAACGCTGATTCATCAGATCAGCCTGTTGCGCCATGAGGGCATCCAGGGCGCGGCGATCATGAATCACCTCGGCACTCTGAGGGTCATGGATTAGCATGCCAACCGTTTCGACAGTCATCCGGTCCGAAAACCAGGGGGCCTATTTGAGACTATCCAGATACTGACTGAACTCGGCGCCCACTTCCGGATGGCGCTGTCCCAAAGCCACTGTGGCTTTCAGGTAACCAATCTTGGAGCCGCAATCGTAACGAACGCCATCATAACGGTAGGCCAGCACCTGTTCTTCCGCCAATAGACTGGCAATACCATCCGTGAGCTGAATCTCGCCACCGGCACCCGGTTTGACGTTTTCCAGGTGATGGAAAATACGGCCCGACAGAATGTAACGCCCCACAACCGCAAGTGTCGATGGCGCCATGTCTGGGTCGGGCTTCTCGACGATGGCGTTCACCTGCTCCAGGCGATCGGATACTGTCTTGGCATCAACAATCCCGTAACTCTTGGTATCGGCACGCGGCACGTCCTGAACACCCAGAACCGAGCAACGGTAGTAGTCGTAGCAATCGACCATCTGCTTCATGACAGGCGTCGAGCCATCCAGAAGATCATCTGCCAGCAGCACGGCAAAGGGCTCATCCCCTACGACTGGTTTGGCACAGAGCACGGCATGACCCAGACCCAGGGGTTCGGACTGACGGATATAGATACAGTTGACGTGCTTGGGAAGAATATTCTGGACGATATCGAGTAACGCCTGCTTGTTCTTCTGGGCAAGTTCACTCTCAAGCTCATAGGCCTTATCAAAATGATCCTCGATGGCACGCTTACTGCGACCCGTGACGAAAACCATTTCGGTGATACCCGCCGCAACAGCCTCCTCCACCGCGTATTGAATTAGGGGTTTATCGACGACTGTCAGCATTTCCTTGGGGCTGGCTTTAGTGGCCGGCAGAAAGCGTGTCCCCAGACCGGCGACCGGAAAGACTGCCTTACGAACCTTTTTCATCGAACGCTCCATCGTATGCTGCTATAAGAATTTCAGGATTGTAACCGCTGCAGGAAGGCGGCTTCATCGAGTATCTCGATACCGAGGCTCTGAGCCTTCTCCAGTTTGGAACCTGCGGCATCGCCCGCCACAACAAATCGTGTCTTGGCGGATACCGAGCCTGCCACTTTGCCCCCTGCCGCCTCAACCAGCGCCTTGGCCTCATCACGGCTTAAATTGGGCAAGGTGCCAGTCAGGACGACCGTCTGTCCGGCCAGAAGGCCCGGCTGAGCATCTACGACAACATCCGGCCATTCCAGGCCGGAGGCAATCAGCCGATCAATGACATTCCGGTTATGCGGCTCAGCGAAGAAAGCCACCAGTGAATCTGCCACCACCGGGCCGACATCGGGGACCTGCATCAAAGAGTCCGTATCTGCCGACATCAGGGCGTCGAGCGTTCCGAAATATCGGGCCAGATCCTTCGCGGTCTGCTCCCCGACATTGCGGATACCCAGCGCATAAATCAGACGATCCAGTTTTGTCTGACGACTTTGGCGGATGGCTTCAACCAGGTTTTCTGCCGACTTGTCGGCAAATCGATCAAGGCCGGCCAGTTGAGCAACGGATAAGCCATAGAGATCCGCCGGCGAATGCACCAGACCCGCATCAACCAGCTGATCAACCACTTTCTCACCCAGGCCCTCGATATCCATCGCTCGCCGCGAGGCAAAATGCCGGAGCGACTGTTTGCGCTGCGCCGGACAGACGAGCCCCCCCGTACAACGAGCGACGGCCTCACCCGGTGGCAGTTCGATATGCGAACCACACTCTGGGCAGACCGGTGGACAGCCCATTAAAGGGTAAAGGGACTGACCGGTCGTATCCAGGGGACGGCGATCAATCAGTGAGGAGACCACTTCAGGAATAACATCCCCCGCACGGCGAACAATCACGGTATCGCCCACACGAATATCTTTCCGGGCGATTTCTATGAAGTTATGAAGCGTGGCATTGGTCACGGTGACCCCACCCACAAAAACCGGCTCAAGCCGGGCAACCGGTGTGACTGCTCCGGTGCGACCGATCTGCACGTCAATCGACGTAATGCGGGTCAGTGCCTCCTCGGCCGGGAACTTATGGGCAATAATGAAGCGCGGCGCCCGTGAAACATAACCCAGTCGTTCCTGTTGATTCCGTTGATTGCACTTGTAGACAACACCATCAATATCATAGGCAAGCCCGGGGCGACGCCGGGCCATCTCGGCGAAATAGTCCAGCATGCCACTGGCCCCCTGAACAACGGCGCGTGTCTCAGCCACACGGAAACCAAGCTTATGCAACCAGGTCAGTATCCCGGACTGCGTCGAAAGCTCGGAGGAGGCAGGCTGATTCTCTGAGGCAGCTGCTTCATAACCGGCGATGCCATAGGCAAAGAAAGTCAATGGTCTGCTGGCCGTGATGCCCGAATCCAGCTGGCGCAAACTGCCGGCCGCTGCATTACGGGGATTGGCAAAAGACTTCGCACCAGCGGCTTCCTGCATCTCATTCAATCGGGCAAAGTCAGCGCGCCGGATCAGAACCTCGCCTCGGACTTCCAGCCGCTCAGGCGGATTATCCGAATTCAGACGGAGCGGAATACTACGAATGGTGCGCAAGTTAAGGGTCACGTCTTCACCGGTGGTGCCATCGCCCCGTGTAGCACCCCGGACAAAAATACCTGCTTCGTACACAAGGGAAATCGCCAGGCCGTCAAATTTGGGCTCGCAGGCATAGGTAATCGGTGGATCAGACGGCAACAGCCCCAACCCCTCGCGACAGCGCTGATCAAAAGCTTCCACCTCTTCAGAAGTGAACGCGTTATTGATCGAAAGCATCGGCACCTGATGGACCACCTGGGCAAAAGCAGCCAGAGGCGGCGCACCAACCCGCTGCGTGGGTGAATCAGGCGTAATCAGTTCCGGATGTATTTTTTCCAGCGCCTCGAGTTCACGGAAAAGGCGGTCGTATTCGGCATCAGGGACTTCCGGCGCATCACACACATAATAAGCATGGGCATAACGCCCAAGCAGGTCACGCAGTGAACCCAGCCGATTCTGAATGTCCGTTACCGGCGACTGAGCGACCGATGGCGCGTTGAAATCAAACGCGTCTTGCACGACAGGTTCAGGCAAAAAGACGCCGCGCCAGCGGGGATCCGGGCTCGATACCCTGCGCCTGCAGGGCTGCCGAAAGACGAACGACCTGATTCGCCAATAACGCCATACCCTGATCATCAAGAACTCGCGCGCCATCATCCACAATATCGGCGTCAAGCGTAACGGCGAGACTGCGCGCCAGAGTTAGCATGTCGGCAACCACCAGATCCGGTCGGTTTACGTGCGGAAAATCCAGAACCAGGCTGAGCAAGCCCTGCTCTTCGTCAGCCAGCACCTGGAATTCGACCGCGCCTGCAGCAGTCAACCGCGCAAAAGCCGGATACTCGCCCATCAGACCGGCCTCCTTCAGTATGGACGCCAATGGGTCAGCCCCGGGCATCATGGATCGAGGTCGCAAGTTGAGACTGATGAGCGCATCGACACGCAAGCAGAATGCATCCAGATTTCCGGCCCGTTCGAGAATGGTTCTTTCAGATTCAACCGTCAGACCGGCCGACAAGACCTGAGCCAGACTCTCGACGGCGCGCATCCAATCGTGCAGCATTTCCGGGGAAACGCTTCCGCGGCGCGAGACCAATTGCAGGCGGCAGCGAATATTACTGACTTGTGCATCCGCGGGTAGGCGGTCGACTAAATGCCAGGCATCACCGGTGTAACACTCGATGCGGTCAAAGCGCTGTGCACCCATCTGCTCGATGGTTTCGCGAATGGCACCAGCATTTCGAGGCTCATAGAACCGTAATGCAGCAATCGCATCGACCCACCCCTCCGCTTCTGACAATGCGGGCAGCGGTTCAGGTACGAATGACGAGGGTGGCTGAACCGATAGCGGTTCCCCATCAACTTCGGGCAACGGACTCGATGCGTCCCAGGTAGGTTCCTGCCGACCGCTACTGACTTCGGATCGATCTTCACCCCTTGCTTTTCCTAGCCCTTCTTCTTGATCAGCATCCTTATTAGGTTCTGTGGATGTTCGACGAGGCTCCCGGGCTTTGCGAAACTTCCTTTCCAGCCAACGGTTATAGACCACTACCATCACAATGGCGAGTAGACCTAAGCCCAGTAAACTGAGTTGTAATTCATTCATGATCAGCCCACCGTTGTTTCGCGCATCTGGAGCGCTTCTTCCATATCGACTTCAACAATCCGGGAGACCCCGAATTCCTGCATGGTGACTCCGACCAGCTGATTTCCCATTTCCATAGCAATCTTGTTGTGGCTGATAAACAGGAACTGGGTCTTGTCCGACATACGCTTCACCATCTCGCAGAAGCGGACGGTGTTGGCATCATCCAGCGGTGCATCCACTTCATCCAACAAGCAGAAAGGCGCCGGATTCAGCTGGAACAGCGAGAAGACCAGGGCAATGGCAGTCAGGGTCTTTTCCCCACCAGACAGCAGGTGAATGGTCGAATTCTTTTTACCTGGCGGCTGTGCCATCACCTGTACGCCGGCATCGAGAATTTCCTCACCGGTCATGATCAGCCTGGCCTCACCGCCCCCAAAGAGTGTGGGGAACAGCGATCCGAAGTGACTATTAACGGCATCGAAGGTCGACTGGAGTAGCGATCGGGTTTCCTTGTCGATGCGACGGATCGCATTTTCCAGCGTTTCCATGGCGCGCAACAGGTCATCTGACTGGGCATCAAGGAACGTCTTGCGTTCCTGCGCCGAATTCAGCTCCACCAGAGCCGCCAGATTGACCGGTCCCATGGCTTCAATCTCACGTTGAATACGCGTGATCGATGTCTGTAGGGGCGCCGGTTTGAGATCACCCACCTGTTGCAGCAAGTGATCGATCTGCTCGGTCGTGCACCCGGCTTCGGTCAACAATGATTCGAATTGAGCAGCCGCCAGCTCGGCCGCCTGTAACTTGAGCTGCTGATCATTGATCTTAGCCCGGATCGGATCCAGCTGCTGCTCCATACGAAGCCGGCTTTCCTCCTGCGTCCGCAGGGCAGCCGCATGACTTTCAGCAGCATCGCGGATATCGGCTAACGCCTGCTCTCGCTCGGCACGCAGAACGAGGGCTCCTTCAAGCTTCTCACGCAACTCATCGCCGTCGGCACTTTCCAGTTCCGCTTTGGCCTGTACCGTGCTGTCATCGATACGCCGGCATTCATCCACTGATAGGCGGCTCTGGGTGTTCAGATCATCGAGACGGGTCTGACACTCGCGGCAGGAGAATTCTGCCTCCTGAACTTCGCGCTCGACCTTGACCATGGCATCACGGGCATCGCGCAGCGCACGACTGGCCGCTTCGCGGACCGATAGGCGTTCAGTCAACGAGGTCTGAGCTACTGCAACTGCCCCTTCCAGGTTCTGCAAGAGACCCGTCAGTTCATCAAGTCGGGCAACTTCAGCAGCCTGCTCGCCACCCATTTCCTGTTGTGTGACCTGAAGCGCCTTGTGACGTTCTTCATGGTGTCGAATCGTCTGAACCAGACGCTCATGTGCCATCGTTTGCTGACTCAGCTCACCCTGTGCCGTTTGCAAATGCTGGCGCAAAGCATCCAGATTCTGTCGAGCCAACCGTAATTGATCCCGTGCAGACTCAACCTCCTGAGTGGCCACTTCGGCAGGAGCAGTCAATTCGGCAACACGTGCTGCGGTCTGCTCCAGCTCCTGCTGGCGCTCCAGAAGTCCGTGATCAGCAGCATCCGGGGCAAAGAAAGTGACACTGTAGGCATCCAGCAGATGCCCTTCCCGAGTCACAATGGTCTCGCCCGCACCGAGGTTGGCCTGTAAGGCGCGCGCTTCCGTGAGCGATGAGGCCGTTCGAATACCTGCCAACCATTGCGCAAGAACCGGCTTCAATCCCATTTCGAGGCACTCGACCTTGGCGAATAGCGCATCATTACCAACCGCCGGGCTCACAGTGACGCCGAGCGTCAACAGGGTTACACGCAGACCCGGTGGTTCGGCAAACCAGCGATCCAGATCCGGCAATTGCTGTTGGCCGCAGGACACTGCCTTAAGCCGATCACGCAGTACAGCCTCAACAGCTAGCTCCCACCCCGGCGCCACACGAATCTGTTGCCAGAGAGCGGGCTGATCCTGCAGTCCGGCCTTTTTTAACCAGTCAGGCAGGCTTCCCGTCGCCTGAACCCGTTCCTGCAACTGTTTAAGCGCCTGATGCCGTGCCTGAACCTGTGTCAGCTCAGATTGCAGTTCGCGCTGACGGTCTGTCGCCGACTGTAGCGCCTGTTCGGCATCCTGCAAACTCTGTTCCGCGGACGTTTGCTGTTCCTGTAATTCTTCAACCGTCATCGCTGCGGCTTCACGTGCTTCGGTTAGAACCTGCAATTGCTCGGTATCGGGCGGCAGCAGCGCGGCCTCGTCGCGGGCAAGGCGCTCGAGCTGTTGCTCGATCCGGGCCAGGTTTCGTTCGGCGTTACCCCGATTGGCTTGTGCCACCTGGAGACGCTGCTCGAGCCCGGACAGCTCACCACGAAACTGACTGGCCTGAGCCTGTGCCTCACGCTCGGCCTCTTCAAAACCAGGCAGGCCTTCCTGTGCACGCTCCAGCATCTCCTGCGCCTGTGCCAAACGCATGGCCGCATGTTCCTGCAGCTCGCCCCAACGAACGATGTCCTCGGCGGCCTGCCCCTGACGCTGGATCCAGCTTTCCTTTTCTGCCGCCAGTTGAACCAGCCTGGCTTCCAGATTACGTCGGGTTTCCTGACGGTGACGGATATCCGCTTCGATGGTCGCTACTTCGGCATTGATGCTGAAAAAGGCACTCTGGGCGGTCTGAACCGCATCGTTGGCGTTGTAATACGCCTCACGCAGGGTTTCCAGCTCGGCTTCGATGTTGCGCTGTCTGGCCGTTGTTTCTTCGAGTTCGACCTGGGCCGCCGACAGACTGGCAGATAATGCCGTGGCATCGGTCCTGCCTTCCAGCAGGCGGACGGACCACAACTGCTGCTGCGTGCCCATGAGCTCGGCCTGCAGACCCTGATAGCGCTCCGCGACTTCAGCCTGGCTTTCCAGCCGGCTGATCTGCGTCCCCAGTTCCTGCCGGATATCCTCGAGACGGGCCAGGTTTTCGCGGGTATCGGCCAGACGACCTTCGGTTTCCTTCCGCCGTTCCTTGTAGCGCGTGACACCCGCCGCTTCTTCCAGGAAAACGCGCAGTTCTTCGGGCTTGGCCTCAATAATGCGCGACACGGTACCCTGGCCGATAATCGCGTAGGCACGCGGCCCCAGCCCCGTGCCCATGAACAGGTCTGTGACGTCCTTACGACGCACTTTCAAGTTGTTAATGAAGTAATCCGACTGACCGTTCCGGGTCAGTACGCGCTTCACTGACAGTTCGGCATATTGAGACCACTGGCCGACGGCACGGCCGAGGCTATTATCAAAAACCATCTCGACGCTCGCTCGCGAGACCGGTTTGCGGCTGGTCGTCCCATTAAAAATAACGTCCTGCATCGACTCGCCCCGCAGCTCGGTCGCCCGGGACTCCCCCAGCACCCAGCGCACGGCATCAATGATATTGGATTTTCCACAACCGTTGGGGCCAACCACACCGATCAGTTGACCTGGCAATTCCACCTGGGTTGGATCGACAAAAGATTTGAAGCCGGCAAGTTTGAGCTTATTAAGACGCATAAATTCGGGTTTTGTCGCGGGTTTTGTTGCTATGGGCGATAATCGGTTGGGCATTCAGGCAATTCCACGCCAAACTGCCCAACAAGGCTGCTTATAATATCAGCTGAACAACCCGATACCTAACCTGAATACCGCCTGCCGCCATGACGACCCAACCGAGCAAAACACTGGAAACTTTTCCGAACCCGACACCTCAGCGCGACTTTATAATTCACATGGAAGTCCCTGAATTTACTTGTCTTTGCCCCAAGACTGGGCAGCCGGATTTTGCTACGCTGATCCTCGATTACATTCCGGACCAGGCCTGTGTCGAGCTCAAGAGCCTCAAACTCTATATGTGGAGCTTCCGTAATGAAGGCGCCTTCCATGAGGCCGTGACTAACCGGATTCTGGATGATCTGGTTGCCGCCACCGCCCCCCGGTTCATGCGCCTGACCGCCCGGTTTTACGTCAGAGGTGGCGTCTTTACGACCGTGATTGCCGAACACCGCAAACCCGGTTGGCAGCAGGCAGCACCGGTAACATTGGTCGATGTCCCGGGTCAGGCCAGTACCCGGGGATAATTCATTCGCTCCCGTTTGTCATTCCTAAGCACGTCTCAACCGATCTCATTCCCCATGAGGAAACAACCATGAAGCGCCAGACCCTGAAAACCCTCCTGATTGCACTTGCACTCCCCGTGGCTGGTCTGGCACAGGCGGCCAATATGGCCTTTATGGTGGATCAGGCGATGTCCCGCTTTTCCCAGAGGGATGCCGAATATTTCAACGAGGCAGGTGCCAAGGCACTGGTTGCAAAGGATGGCACCGAAATCAAGTGGAATAACCCCGCCACCGGCGCATTCGGAACGATCACCCCCTACCCGGACCCCCAGAAAAACCCGGATTGCCGCGAACTGCATATTGTCAGCGTGGCAGAGAACGTCAAGAGCGGTGGCTACTATCGTTTCTGCAAACTTTCCGACGGGTCCTGGCAACCAGCAGTTGCCACCAAGCGCTAGTTTTTGCGACGCCTGCCCGTAATTCAGGTCGCGGGAACTCGTAACTGAGATTCCCGACGCTTGATGGCACGCACCCAGGCCAGAAGACTTAGGAGACCAATGGCCGCTACAACGGTGGCGATCAGCGCCGCACACCAGAAGCCTGCAGCACCCATTGGAGAGACGTTCATAAGCGGCAGCCCGTGGAAGGCCAGACTGTAGCCACCGCCCAGTCCAAACAGCCAGAACGACGCCAGATGAATCGCCAGTGGCAACAGGGTGACGTGGTACCCCCGTAAGGCAAATCCCGCCACAGTCTGTAGGGCATCAGAGAGCTGGTAGGTAGCAACATAAGCAATCAGACCAATAGCCACCGCCTGTACCCCGGGATCCGGAGATCCCATGGCCGCCAGAGGTGCCCGCAAAAGCCAGAGCAGCAGACCGAGACATACTGAACCGCAACCCGCTAAAACAAAGCCGCTGCGGGTAACTGCTTCGGCCCCGCGAATGTCTCCCGCACCATTAGCCTGGCCAACCAGAGCCGCTGTTGCGGTGCCAATGGCGAGCGGCAACATGTAGACCATGGCAGAGATGTTGGCGACGATGCGGTGACCGGAAAGCACCTCCGGTCCAAGACGGGCAATAAAAATCGCCATCAGGGTAAAGGCCGAAATCTCGACAAAATAGGACAAGCCCATGGGGATGCCCAGCCGCAACAGATGAGCCTGCGAAGTCAGATCCGGGCGACCGGGCCACAAACCACCCGGCGCAAGAAGCTGGCGGTAAAAAGGGGTCCGCCAGAGCACCCAAAGGCCGCTCAGACAGACCAGCCATGCCAGAATCGCTTGGGACGTTGCAGCTCCCACTGCCCCCCAGCCCAGACCAAAGCTCATCCCCCCGATCATGATGGAATCGGCGAGTATTGGCGCAAGTAGGGCATGACATGCTGTTTGCGACAGACTCATCCACATTAACGGGCGAGTCCGGCCCACACCGCCTGCAATCGCATGAAATGCACGATATCCCAGCGAGGCTGGCAAAGAAAACGCCAGAATACGCAGATAGTCGCGAGTCATTGCTTCAACTGCTTCGGGCAGCTCGGCAAAACGGATCATCCAGCCCGGAAACCAGAGAATCAGGTCGCCCACAACCGAAAGCAGCAGCACCAGCCAGAATGCCTGACGGATCAGGTGTGCCGCTGCTCCGGGGTCCTGACGACCCAACCGATGCGCCACACTGGGCAAAAGCGCCTGCACGACACCGGAAAATGCCAACGCAACAGAAACGTAGATACTGGCACCCACTGCCAGTGCCGCCAGATTATCGGTACCGGCATGCCCCACAACGACGGTATCAATCGCCATCATGCCGATCGTGGCCAGTTGCGCCACCAACACCGGCCATGCCAGGCTCGAGACACGGCGAGTGGGATTCTTCATATTTCAGGCCTGATCGATATAGCGAACAGGATCAAACAGCGCGACCCGCTCTGGCCGATAAACCACCAGTACCGTCAACAACATGCCCGTCAACCAGGCTTCAGAAAATGCCACGAGCAGCCAGTAGGCGGCAAAATCTTCCAGCATGCCACCCCATGGATAGAGCTGCATCAGCCATAGAACCAACGACACCAGCCAGCCCGTCAGCAGGACCACCAGCGCACTGGAAAAAAATCCGCCCAGAAAAATAAACACAAAGATATTGGCCGGCAGACGCCCTACTCCCCGCGCCAGCAGGGCGCTAAGCAGAATCGGCCAGAAAACCAGCAGGCAGGCATTCAGGCCCAAGGTCACCCAGTCGGCACCGGTCGTCAACATCGCGAAAAGGAGAGCTACCGTCAGCGGCACAACCGCCAGCGCGGGTCCGAAGACCAGCGTACTCAACATCGCTCCGAGCAAATGTAGTGACAAGCCCGGTAAGGTGCCGGCACGGATCTGCCAAAGCACCACGAGGGCCACGGTCGCGATCAGCAAAGGGATCCAGGGTATAGCGCCTGCTTTCAAAGCCTGATGACACGCTCTGCCCATGCGCCAATAGCCAAAGGCAGCGATCAACGCTCCCAGCAGTAACCAGCTGGTCTCCCCTGAGATCGGAATCACTTGCGGGTCGCCCGGATGCGAAGCCGGAAACCGGCCTCATCCCAGATATCACTCTCATCCTGCAGTGCCGCAGCTGTTAACGGATTCTCATCCAGCCATGCCCCCGGCAACTGTAAGGTGAACCCGTTGACGGTTTCCCTTGCCTGTAATTCTGGACCAGCACCTTCAATGCGTGCGCGATGAAGAATGGCGGCCAGTCGTAAAGCCAGTATCTGACGCCAGGCCACATCTTCTCGACTAAGACCATCCACCTTGTTGAGCTTCCCGCGATGACACAGCACGAGCAACGCCAGACTGGCCTGATCCATCTTGGAGAAGCCGGGCATATCGGCATAACTCAGAATATAGGCACCATGTTTGTGGTAACCCGTATGCGCGATTGATAGCCCCACTTCATAAAGACTGGCCGCCCAGTTGATAAACTGCAGGTCCCGTTCCAGTTCCTCGGGCTTGCGTAATTTCAGCCCCATCAGATCGCGGAAGATGGTCGACGCGGTTTCAGCAACCCGATCTGCCTGTCCGGATTCTACCTGGTAGCGCCTTTGAAATTGCTTGACCGTGGCCGCACGCATATCGTGGTGGTGGAAACGCCCCAGGAGGTCATAAAGCACGCCCAGGCGCAATGCCCCATCGGCATAAGTGACCTGATCCATGCCCAACGTATCGAGAATGGCCGACATGATCGCAATACCTCCGGGTAGAACCGGAATCCGATCTGTTTTAACACCCTCAAGCGGGAGCGCCGCCATGCGCTTATAACGCAGCATCAGTGCACAGAGTCGATCCAGTCCCTGTCGGGTAATGCCCGTCATCCCCCCGGGGTTCAGATCATTCTGTTCCAGAATCTCGGCAATGGCCTTAGCAGTCCCTGATGAACCAATGGCCTCGGCCCAGCCTGTCTTTTGATAGACATGCGCAATCAGCGAGACTTCCTTGGCCGCTGCCATCTGGGCCTCGTACAAACGCTTACGATCGATCAGACCATCCGGAAAATAGCGTAGGGAGTAACTAACACATCCCATGAACAGCGATTCGAGACACAGCGGCTTCATACCATGGCCGATAATGAACTCGGTAGAACCACCACCGATATCAAACACCAGACGTTGTTCATCCGATGCCGGCAACGAATGCACCGCACCGATATAGATCAGACGTGCCTCCTCCCGACCGGCAATGATCTCGATTGGAAAGCCCAGCGCTGCTTCGGCCTCACGCAGAAAAGGGGTGGCATTTTTGGCTACCCGCAATGCATTGGTCGCAACAGCGCGCACTGCCTCGGGAGGCAATCCCCGGATCCGTTCTCCGAAACGGGACAAAGCACTCAAAGCCCGATCCTGGGAGGCCTGATCCAGACTCTTGTCGGCCTGCAACCCTGAGGCCAGTCGAACGGATTCTTTCAGGGAATCCAGCGTATAGATCTGACCATCAACCACGCGCCCAACCTCGAGGCGGAAACTGTTTGAGCCCAGATCAACGGCCGCAATCGATTCATATTCCATGGGCCGACTTAGCGCTCCGCGTAGTAGTCAGGCACCATCATTGACTCTGGTACAGGGTGGCGAACGTAGTCCGGATTGTGCTGGCGATCCGGTAACGCTACCGGGGCATGAGTCACTTCCGTATAAGGAACCTGGGAGAGCAGATGACGGATGCAGTTGAGGCGCGCGCGCTTCTTGTCATTACCGGGCACTACCCACCAGGGCGCTTCCGGAATATTGGTCCGGTCCAGCATATCTTCTTTCGCCCGGGTGTAGGCCTCCCAGCGCGCCCTGGATTCCAGGTCCATCGGGCTGAGCTTCCATTGTTTCAGGGGATCATTGATCCGGCTGAGAAACCGGACATGCTGCTCTTCATCGTTAATCGAAAACCAGTACTTGACGATCTGGATGCCGGAACGCACGAGCATCCGTTCAAATTCAGGCACAGAACGGAAAAACTCCTCACAATCATCTTCCGAACAGAAATCCATCACCCTTTCAACGCCTGCCCGGTTGTACCAGCTCCGGTCAAAAAGCACGATCTCACCCGCCGCCGGAAAATGCGGCACATAGCGCTGAAAATACCACTGAGTCTTTTCGCGGTCACTGGGCGCCGGAAGAGCAACCGTACGCACCACCCGTGGATTCAGGCGTTGGGTGATCCGCTTGATCACGCCCCCCTTCCCGGCTGCATCCCGCCCTTCGAAGATAATAATCATCCGGTGGCCGGTCGTCGCCACCCAGTCCTGCAGACGGATCAACTCCCCCTGCAAACGCAATAGTTCACGGAAATAGTGGCGCCGCTTGATCAGATGGGCCTTCTTTTCTTCAGGTGTCTGACTCAGCACATCCTCGAAACGCTGATCGTCGAGCTCCATCTCCAGCTCTTCATCGTAGCTATCGAGGAGCTCTCGTTCAAGGCGGCGGTGGAGGTCTGCCACCGTCTCGGTCATGCTTTCCCTACTGGAATGTTGCGAATCTGAAATAGATTGTTTTGTCATTATCTGCCCGGGCTATATCCCGCCATCAACACGATTTCTAACGGCATTTTATCCCCGACGGGCGTTGAGCACCCCATTAACAAGCGCAATATGATGCAAAGCCTGATTAAGCCGTTTAAGATCAGCCACTTCTACCGTAAAGGCCATTTCGGCCGACCCCTGCTTCGATTGCGTGCGTACGGCGGTGACATTGACCCTTTCCCGAGCCAGCACGTCCGAGATATCCCGCAGTAAGCCCTGACGATCTTGTGCATCCACCAGAATATCGACCGCGTACACATCTCCCGAACCACTATCGCTAGTCTCCGTTTGCGACCAATCGGCATCAATGACCCGCTCGGGATGGAGCGCTGCGACATGCTGAAAGCTCGGGCAATCCTGCCGATGCACCGAAATGCCTTTTTCCCGGGTTACAAAACCCTGGATCGGATCTGGGGGCACCGGCTTACAACAACGCGCCATCTGGGTCATCAGCTGATCAACACCGACAATCAATACCCCACTGCTACCCTTGTGGCGCGAGGCCCGAATCAGCGCTTCCGGCGCCAGATCGGGCAAAGGCAATTCCGTTTGCTCGGGATTCTCGGGTTTGGGAACTTCAGCAACCGGCTCTTGGGCGGCAAACCAGCTACGCACCTTGGTGCGTGCTGACTTAGTCATCAGATAACCCTGTTGCGGATTTAGCCAGTCACGCGATGGGCCGCCCTCTTTGGCCGATACAATCTCGACCCGCTGGCCCGTCTTGAGAGGCGTCGTTAACGGAACCAGGGCCCCGTCAACCTTGGCGCCGCGGCAGCGATGCCCAAGTTCAGTATGTACCCGGTAGGCAAAATCCACCGGCGTGGATCCGACCGGTAAATCAACCACCCGCCCCTGCGGTGTAAAGACGTACAGGGTGTCATCCAGAGCGGCCTCGCGATAATGCTCCTGCCAGTCACGACTATCCTCGATATCTTCACGCCAGCTTAGGAGCTGCCGTAGCAACGCAATCTTGTCATCATAACTTCCACCGCTGCTGGCACCCTCCTTGTAGCGCCAATGCGCGGCCACACCGAGCTCAGCGTGCTGATGCATCTCCTTCGTGCGGATCTGGATCTCTAGCGCCCGGCCATCTTCACACTGCACTGCCGTATGCAGTGATCGATAATCGTTGCCCTTAGGCTGGGAGATATAGTCATCAAACTCGGAGGGAATCGGCGTCCAGATCTGATGCACATAACCGAGCGCCGTGTAACAGTCGGCAATGGTTGAGACCACGATCCGCAGGGCACGCACGTCGTAGAGTTCATCAAAGCTCAACCCCTTCCGACGCATCTTGTTCCAGATACTAAAGATGTGTTTGGGGCGCCCATAAACCTCGGCCTCAACACCGCGTTCATGGAGTGCCGATTTAACAAGCGCCACCGCATCGGCAATGAAAGCCTCCCGTTCGAGGCGTTTCTCATCCAGCTTTTTGGCTATCTCCCGATAGGTTTCCGGATGCAGGAATCTGAAAGACAGATCTTCTAGCTCCCACTTCAACTCCCAGACACCTAAGCGATTAGCAAGAGGCGCCAGGAGATCCAGTGTTTCACGGGCGACCCCCAGACGGGTCGAATCCGGATGCTGGGCATAGAAGCGCAAAGTCTGCATACGGGATGCCAGACGCAAGAGCACCACACGGACATCTTCCACCATCGCCAGGAGCATTTTGCGCAGAATCTCGACCTGCGCTTTCAGATCCTGGGGGTTCAGCTGGGCATCCGATGCAAAGCCCTGAGTGATCGGTCGCATCTGGTTGAGCTTGAATACGCCCCGCACCAGCCTAGAGACATCCGGACCCCAGGCCTGTTCAAAGGTATCGCGCTGAAAACCGGGCTGGCTGGGAATAGCAAAGAGCAAGGCGGCCGCACGCGCCGTGACATCCAGCCGCAGCTCAGCGGCCAATTGGGCCATAGCGACTGCATGGGGCCAGAC
This sequence comes from uncultured Dechloromonas sp., assembly GCA_964604465.1. Lineage (GTDB taxonomy): Bacteria > Pseudomonadota > Gammaproteobacteria > Burkholderiales > Rhodocyclaceae > Fluviibacter. Next base: position 30,820 of record CAZRYZ010000004.1, read on the forward strand.
CGCTTCCCCGCTCCCAAGCAGGCTTTCACCGTAGGCCTCCCGAGCCGCTTCGGCCACTGTCGCCAACCATTCCTTTTGCCCGGATGACAGATCTGCAAAGGCTGCCTTGGAAAGACCCACCTCAGACATCGGTGGCCTCCAGAAAATTTCGCAGTCGTTGCACCTCATCATCATTCATGAACATGGGTGCATGACCGACCCCATCGATTTGTTGCAGCTTCGCCTTAGGTCCCCGTTGCGTCATCTCGATTGCAGTTTCTGGGGTCAGCAAATCCGACAGAGAACCTCTGACGAGCATAGTCGGACAGGTGATCCGCTCATATACGGGCCACAAATCCACGGCTCCTCCGAGCAACGCCTGTTGTAATGGCTGACCAATCCGGGCATCGTAATTGAACCGGACACCGCCCTCAGGCAAGGGCTTGAAGGTACTTTCTAAAAGATGCTGCCACTCAGCATCGCTGGAGAGCGCAAAGGGCGCAAAAATCATCCGGGCATAGCGATGTGCTGTTGGCAAATCGGAAAATTCGTAGGGACTCCCGACATATCCGGCAATACGCTTCAGGGCTTCGAGAGAGAGGGTTGGTCCGACATCATTAAGGATCAGACGACGAATCGGCGTCTTCGGTTGTCCGGCCAGCAACATACCAATAAGCCCCCCCATCGAAGTGCCGAGCCAGTCGACAGACGCTACGTTCAGTCGGGCAATCAGCGTGATCATATCTGCCGCGTACGTGATGGTGTTGTAGGCCATCGGTTCCGGATGAAAATCGCTTTCACCGCGCCCTACCACATCCGGCGCCACGACCCGGTAGGATGAAGACAGTGCCTCTGCCAGATACGAGAAATCCAGACTATTCCGGGTCAGACCGTGAACACATACAAGCACACGGGGATTATCAGGATCACCCCATTCACGGTAGGCCATCCGGTAGAGTCCCATTGCCCCACCACAAAGGACATGATGCAGCGTGCCGTTATCCATTGATTGCATCCTCATACACCTCCTGCCCAAGTCTTTGCCATTATTCTGCCGCACCGCCGGGTTGATCCATCCAGTAGCGCCGGCGAGACTCCCGATAAGCCTTGACCGTCATCGCAGGTAAGTCAACCTGAATCATCCCACCGGAATCTGTCCGGTATAACTTAATTTTACGCGCCTCGTAAGCGGAGATCACTTCAGGCTTAGGATGACGATAGCGGTTCCTGTAACCGACCGGTACGATCGCGACCTCCGGCTTCACTGCCTTCAGAAACATCGGCGTAGAACTCGTGCCGCTGCCATGGTGCGGGACCAGTAGAACATCACTTTTTTCGAGCCCACGCCCCATCAAACCCGCCTCATCAGGCGCCTCGATATCCGAGGTGAGTAACATGCTGCGGTTGCCTGCAGTGACCCGCAGGACACAACTCTGGCTATTAGAATCATCCTTTGCAGGCGTATTGCCGGCAACCGGATGTAGAAACTCGAAATGGACACCATCCCATTCCCACGCCGTGCCTGCCAGGCAGGACTTCTGATCAATACCTGGAACCAAGGTTCCGAAAGCCGTATCCGGAGCATCAGCCACCCAGGCGACAGGCATCGATTCCAGGACCGAAACGGCACCACCTGAATGGTCGGTATCCCGGTGTGTGACAATCATCCCGTCAAGCTGCTTGACCCCCGTCGCCCGCAAATACGGGACAATTACGCGGTCTCCGGCATCAGCGACACCACTATAGTAGGGTCCGGTGTCATAAAGCAGCACGTGATCCTTCGTCCGGATGACGACCGCCAGACCCTGACCCACATCCAGCACCTCGATACGTGCCTCACCCGTTGGAATCTGAACCGTTTTTGGCCAGATCAGGGGCAAACAGATAAAGAACGCCAGCCACCGTCCCGGCCACCCCAGAGGCATCAGCCACCACAGAGCACCAAACAGTGCCAGGACAAATACGGTGGGAGTCGGTACCGGCGCATGCCATACGGCGATGGGTAAGCCTGCTGACCAGACCAGCCACTGCATGAGTGGCGAAAGTAAGGCATCGGCAAACAGAAGCAGGCCATCCCAGGGAATGATCAGAGCCAGAATCGTCAGGGGGGTCACCACCCCGCTCACCCAGGGAATCGCAATGGCGTTGGTCAAAGGCGAAATCAGGGAAAACTGACTAAAGAACATCAGCAGCACCGGGAGCGTGCCGATAGTCACGGCCCACTGGGTACGGCCAAACCCCCTAACCCAGTGTCCGATCCGTTTTAAAAGGCTGGTCTGACGTTCATCGCCTCCCTGCACCGCCAGCGCCGCCCAGAGCAGCAAGCCCACCGCCATAAACGATAGCCAGAACCCGGGGCTCATCCCCGCCCATGGATCGAAGAGCAACACAACGACCAGCGCCAGCAACAAAATCCGGAAAGGGGTGATCCGACGCCCAGTCAGCATCGCAGCAACGCCTACCGTCAACATGAAGAGCGTCCGCAAAGCGGGAATACCGGCTCCGGCAACAAGGGTATAAAACGCCGCCGCAAACCAGCCGCAGAAAACGCCCGCCCGCTGCGACGGGATACGGGATACCAGCCAGCTCTGACGGCGCCAGAACCATGACACCAGCACCGCGACAAATCCGGAAAACAAGGTGACATGAAGCCCGGAAATGCTCATCAAATGCGTTGTGCCTGTCTTGGCAAAGACCTGCCACATCGGCCCCGGGATAGACTTCTGATCCCCAATTGCAAGTGCCGTAAGAATGCCCGCATTGGGGTAAACCTCAATAGGCAAAACCCGTTCAAATCGTTCGCGCAATTGATAACGTAAACGGGAAATCAGGGTCATCGGTGTCGCGACAAATGCGTCAAGTCGCTCACCGGCACGCACATAGCCTGTCGCGCGCACCCCCGACTCGAATAGACGAGCCTCATAATCGTAGCCATGCGGGTTAGCCAGACCATGGGGCCGTTTAAGGCGAACTGTCAGTGTCCAGCGCTCACCCGGCAACACATTGGCCGGAACCCCATTTTCCAAGGGTTCGCCATCAGAATTTTTCTGCCAGACCGAAAGCTGAATCAGCTCCGGGACATGAAACCCACCCTTTGCCGATTCCACACGAAAGAGAAACCGTTGCCCACGCTCGGTCCGGTCTGGCAGGCTTTCGACCAGCCCTGTCACCTGAAGGTTTCTGCCCATCGCCGCAACCGGTAACTCATCCCTTAGGACATCGGCACTTCGCCAGCAGAGATAACTCACCCCGGTGAGAAATGAAACGATCAGCAGACAGAGCTTAAAAAAGCGGCCAGCCGGCAAACGGGCCCGGCGCCCGCACCATTGCCGATAGGCTAGAACGGCCATGATAGAAATCAACCCCGGGAGCAATAGACCCCAGGGCAGATCGGGAATTTCCGGCAACCCCTGACAGGCTAAAACGCCTATCGCAAAAAAGAGCAGCGGCATCGAGCGTCGGATTAACCGAGCTGGCCCAGGGAAAGCACCCCATCTTGCAGCTTCAGGGTTCTATCAAGTTGTGCCGCCAGATCCGGATCATGAGAGACCAGCACAAAAGCCACACCCGATGCCTGACTCAGCTCACGAAATATAGCGAAGACCTGGGAAGCGGTCTGGCGATCCAGATTGCCGGTGGGTTCGTCAGCCAGTACACAACTCGGGCGCGTGACCAATGCCCGGGCTACTGACGTCCGTTGCCGTTCTCCACCCGATAGCGCCGCGGGCGTGTGCTGTAACCGGTGCCCCAGTCCCACGCGCTCTAACCATTCACGTGCCTCAGCCTCTGCTGCTACCTTATCCAGACCGCGAACCAGAAGTGGCATCGCGACGTTTTCCAGCGCTGTAAATTCAGGCAACAGATGATGATGCTGATACACAAAGCCCATATGACGGTTACGCCAGAGGCCCCGCTCTTTTTCGGACATCTGCTGCCAGCTTCGTCCGGCAATCAGTACGTCCCCGGATGACGGTTGATCCAGCCCCCCGAGCAAATGAAGAAAGGTGCTCTTCCCGGAACCGGATGCACCGACAATCGCCACAGACTCACCCGCAGACAGATCAAATGACACCTGATTAAGGACACAGACATCCTCTGCGCCCCCCGCATAGACCTTGGAGAGGGACTGACAGGAAAGTACAACCTGCGTTTGATTATTCATGGCGCAGCGCCTCCGCCGGTTGCACGCGTGCCGCCCGCAAGCTGGGATAAAGTGTTGCCAACAAGGTCAGCACAAATGCGGTGATCGAGATGGTCAGCACATCATTCCATTGCAGATCCGAGGGCAGATCCGAAATGAAATAGACCTCGCGTGACAGGAAATGAATGCCAAAGAGCCTTTCAATTGCAGGCACGACCGTTTCAATATTCAGCGCTAGCAAGACCCCACCACCGACCCCTAATCCGAGGCCAATCAGCCCAATCAGAGCACCCTGGACCATAAAGATCAACGCAATACTACTGCGGCTAGCCCCCAGAGTGCGCAGGATGGCAATATCACCCCGCTTATCGGTGACCGCCATCACGAGGGTCGACACAATATTGAAGGCCGCCACGGCCACAATCAGGAAAAGGATCAGGAACATCATCCGTTTTTCGATCTGAACGGCCCGGAAAAAGTTGGCATGCTTGCGACTCCAGTCCATCAGGAAGGCTGGTTCATCCAGACGTCCTGCAAGTTCACGCGCAATGCGGGGAGAGTTGAAAGGATCATCCACTTTTAGCCTGACTCCGGTCACCTTGTCGCCGAGACGGAAGAGCACCTGGGCATCACGTAAATCGATCAGCGCCAGACCGCTGTCGTATTCATACATCCCGAACTCGAAAATGCCCCCAACCTCGAAGCTCTTGATGCGCGGGATCACGCCGGCGGGCGTAACCACCCCCTCGGGAGCAATCAATGTAATGCGGTCACCGGTCACCACGCCGAGCGCGCGGGCCAGATCACTCCCCAGAACAATACGGAAGCTCCCGGGCTGCAGACTCTCTAGCGAACCCGATTTCATATGATGCGCAAAATCGGCAACCGTGTTTTCAAGTGTGGGATCGATACCGCGGACAATGGCTCCCCGAACGCCACTACCCGGCATCACCGGACCATCACCCCGATCGGCGTTCTGGCCATTCAGCATCACCTGCCCCTGCACATAAGGTGCAGCGGCAAGCACCTGAGGAAGCTCACGACTTTGGGCCGCAACCCGCTGCCAATCCATCAGGGCACCCTCCATGCCAACCACTTCGATATGTGACGTCACCCCGAGAATGCGGGACCGAAGTTCCTTCTGAAAACCGTTCATGACCGAAAGGACAACAATCAGTGCGGCGACCCCGAGGGCAATGCCGACCATCGATAACCCGGAAATGAAAGAGATGAAACGGTTGTCCTGCCCGATCTGCCGACGACTACGCACGTACCTCAGGCCGATCATCAATTGAAAAGGAATTTTCACAATCAGGGGTGCCCAAGGCACAGAAAAGCCACGAAACCGCTATGCTACACTCGAATCGACTTTCGGGTTTTTCCCGTTTTACTTAAGATCAGTCATCCCATCCGCCTTTGCCATGCACCTGACCCTGTTTGTCCCTGATCTGCTGTGGCCTGATGTAGAGGATGCCCATGCTTTCGATTTCCCCGGTGCCAACAACCTGGCGCGGCTTCTTTCATTAGGAACTGCTATACGCACTCCGTTGAGCCCAACGGATTCCTGGGAGAGCCGCCTAGCCGTTCTTTTTGGATTCCCGGGGATCGATGCTCCACTCGCCTCGATCCGTTGCCTAGGGAGTGAACTGCCCGCTAACGGCCTCCGACTCTGCGCTGACCCCGTCAATCTCGATTTCATGCAGCAGGCACTGGTCCTGTCCCCCATATCAGTCGACACACTCTCCGCGCCGGAGGTCTCCGCACTCCTGGACAGCCTCAACCAGGAATTTGCCCAGGAGGGGCAATTCATCGCGGCGCCCGGGGCATCCGGTTCCTGCCAGTGGACCTTCATACCTTTTGAGCCAGCGCCAGATCTAGTCACCGAACACGAAGCGCTTCCGAACCTGCCGGCCTGCAGCCGCCTAGCCGGGCGCCGGGTCGATGCTGATGAAACACGCGCCCTGCTCGGACGCGATGGCTTACGCTGGATTAACCGGATACAAATGTGCCTGAACGATCACCCAGTCAATCTGTCGCGCGAATTGGCAGGACTCCCCCGAATTAACAGCCTGTGGCCCTGGGGACGCGGTCAACTATCAACACTGCCGGAAAAGCGCTTCACCGAGGCACACGGTGTATCGACCCTACTGAATGGTCTTTGCCAGGCCACACAGACCTTAGTCGCTCCCTGTAACGAATACCCCCACGGCGCAGGACACCATCTGATGTGCAGCCTCGAACTCAGCGAAGCAATATCACACGATGACCTGACAGCCTGGCAGACGGCTATTGGCACACTCACCCAGGATTGGATTTCACCCGCACTTGCGGCACTGGCCAATCCTAAAGGCGCTCCGGCACCGCTTCAATCGCTCACGCTCATTTCCCCCAATGCCCATCACGAACATCGCTGGACGCTAACGCGCCAGAGCAAGGGTCTTCATAGCAACTGGCTGCAGCGTTGGCTGGGAACTACCGCCAAATCACCGAGTCTGCACAGCTTGATCCGCACATGGTCAACCTGAAACAACGCAGCTGGTCAGAACGTACCGCCTGGCAGCTCGAGCAGAGCGGTCTGCATCCCCTGCTCGCCCGTCTTTATGCCGCCCGCGGCATCCAGTCCGCAACACAGATCAGTACGCGGATGGAAGATCTCATCCCGCCTGCAGCGCTCAAAGGGCTTAGTGAGGCAGCCGCATTGCTGGCCGATGCCATCATGCAGGGGCAACGCTTATGCATTGTCGCCGACTACGATGCCGATGGCGCCACCGCCTGTGCTGTCGCAGTTCGAGGATTGCGTCTGCTGGGTGCATCAGCAGACCGGGTCACTTACTTTGTTCCGGATCGTTTCAAGCTGGGCTACGGCCTCACGCCCGCTATTGTTGATCTGGTCGCCAAGGACCCCGGGGGTAAACCGGATCTCCTCGTCACCGTCGATAACGGCATTGCCAGTATCGATGGGGTTGCACATGCCAACGTGCTGGGGATAAAAGTCGTCATCACGGATCATCACCTTCCGGGAACAACCCTGCCCGATGCAGCAGCAATCGTGAACCCGAACCAGCCCGGCTGCGACTTTCCATCAAAAAACCTGGCGGGCGTTGGGGTGATGCTTTATACGCTCATGGGCTTGCGTCAGACATTGCGCCAACGCGGCTGGCCCGCCGCCGAACAGGCCAATCTGGGCACGCTTCTGGATCTGGTTGCATTAGGTACGATTGCCGATGTCGTCCCCCTCGACAGCAACAACAGAATTCTCGTAGCCAATGGTCTGGCACGAATCCGGCAGCGGCGCTGCCATCCGGGCATCCTGGCGCTCTATGCCGTAGCCGGCAAGCCCCCTGACCGGGCTCAATCAACCGACCTCGGATTCCTTCTCGGTCCTCGACTCAATGCCGCCGGCCGTATGGATGATATGCGTATCGGGATCCGGTGCCTGCTATCCGATGATATGGGAGAAGCACTCAAGCTGGCACAGGAACTGGACCGACTCAACCTAGCCCGTCGTGCTGTCGAGGCCCAGATGAAATCCGATGCTGCCGTCATTCTGAACAACCTCGACATCCAGACTACCGCAGGGATCAGCCTCTATGATCCAAGCTGGCATGGGGGCGTCGTCGGCATCCTAGCTGGGCGCATCAAAGAACAACTCCATCGACCGACCATTGTCTTTGCTGGCGATGGCTCAGGCGACATTAAAGGCTCCGGCCGCTCGATCCCGGGGTTGCATCTCCGGGACGCCCTAGATCATCTGACCAAGCTCTATCCGAATTTGATTCTCAAATTTGGCGGCCATGCCATGGCCGCCGGGCTGACGATCCGTGAGCGAGATTTTGCGAAATTCCAGCGGGCGTTCGATGAGCTCGTCGACCAACTGCTCCCCCTGGAGGCACGACAACAAAGCCTGGCAGTCGATGGCGCTTTGGGCGAAGGCGATCTTAACCTCAACAGCGCACGTCTGCTGGCCGAAGGGGTCTGGGGCCAGGGCTTTCCGGCACCGATTTTTGCCAACCGGTTCCAGATTCTCGAATCCCGGTTGCTGCAAGACAAACACCTAAAACTAACTGTAGGGAATGGCTCGCAAAGGATCGACGCCATACGGTTCAATGAAACCACTATTCCGACAGCCGACGATACCCTCGCTTATGTCCTCGATATCAACCACTACAACGGGATCGAGCGGCCGCAACTGCGCATCGAAGCGATCATTCCCGGTTAGTCGAGGTGCCCCTGTGACAAGGCCACCCGCAGGTGGCCTTGTTTCACTCTCAGTCGAATCAGATCAACCCAGCATGAGCCGGTTCACCCTGCGGACAAAGCCCGCGGGGTCATCAATCTGTCCGCCCTCAGACAGCAACGCCTCATCAAACAGAATCGACGCGTAGTCGTCAAAGTGTCCACCCTCATTCGGCAGCAACTCCATCTTCTTGAGCATCGGATGTTGCGGATTGATTTCCAGAATCGGCTTAAAGTCCGGTGCATTCTGTCCCATCATCTTCAAGATACGCTGCAGGTTCGCACCCGGATCCTGCTCGTCGGCCACCAGACAGGCGGGCGAATCGGTCAGGCGATGGGTGACGCGGACTTCCTTGAGCTTATCACCCAGCGATTTCTGGATACGCTCAACGAGATCCTTAGCCGAAGTCTCTGCAGCGGCGCGAGCCTGCTTTTCGCTAGCATCTTCCAGATCGCCCAGATCGAGACCACCCTTGGCGACTGATTGCAGCGCCTTACCATCAAAATCGCGCAGATGGCTGACCAACCATTCATCGACGCGGTCTGACAGCAGCAGCACCTCAATACCCTTCTTGCGGAAGATTTCGAGATGTGGACTATTCTTGGCCGACTGGAAGGTCTCAGCAGTCACGTAGTAGATCTTGTCCTGACCCGGCTTCATCCGTGACACGTATTCAGTCAGAGACACCTTCTGTTCCGGGTTGTCCGTACTCGTCGTCGCAAAGCGCAGGAGCTTGGCAATCCGTGCCTGGTTGGCATGATCTTCACCGACGCCCTCTTTCATCAGTTGACCGAACTGGTTCCAGAAGGTTTCATATTTCTCTGCCTGATTTTCGGCCAATTCTTCGAGTAGCCCCAGGACCCGCTTGGTGCAACCGGAACGGATCTGCTCGATATCCTTGCTTTCCTGGAGGATTTCGCGCGACACATTTAGGGGCAGATCGGCCACATCAACCACCCCACGGACAAAGCGCAGATACACCGGCAGCAATTGCTCAGCATCGTCCATGATGAAGACCCGCTTCACATAAAGCTTGATGCCATGGCGTGAGTTGCGATCCCATAGATCAAACGGTGCCTGCGAGGGCACATAAAGAAGCTGGGTGTACTCATGACGACCCTCGACCTTGGCATGCACCCAGGTCAGTGGTTCCTGATAATCATGTGCCACGTGCTGATAGAAAGCCTTGTATTCCTCTTCCGTGACCTCGTTCTTCGGGCGTGCCCAGAGCGCATTGGCCTGGTTAACGGTTTCCTCTTCTCCAGTTGCCTTCATCGCCTTGGCTTCTTCGTCCCAGGTCTCCTTGACCATGCGGATCGGCAATGCGATGTGATCCGAGTACTTGCGCAGAATCTCGCGGATCTTCCAGCCATTGAGCAGGTCTTCCTGTTCCGGGCGTAGATGCAGAATCACCTCGGTACCCCGACCCGGATGGTCGATATCGGCCACGGTGTAATCACCCTCACCGCCCGAGATCCATTCAACACCTTGCGACGCCGGAACGCCCGCCTTGCGGCTACGTACAGTGACCTTGTCGGCCACGATAAACGATGAATAGAAACCCACGCCGAACTGCCCGATCAGATTTGCATCTTTCTGGGCATCACCGGTCAGCGATGAAAAGAATTCCTTGGTGCCGGACTTGGCGATCGTTCCCAGATGGGCAATCGCTTCCTCCTTGCTCATGCCAATGCCGTTATCGGCAATGGTGATCGTCTTGGCTTCCGCATCCAGTAGCACGCGAATGCCTAACTCGGGGTCATCTTCAAAGAGTCCGGGGGTGGCCAGTGCCTCGTAACGCAATTTGTCACAGGCATCGGACGCATTCGACACCAGCTCCCGTAAAAAAATTTCCTTGTTCGAGTACAGCGAGTGAATCATCAGCTGCAGGAGCTGTTTGACTTCAGCCTGAAAGGCCTTGGTTTCGGTATTTGTGGTCATAAGTGTCTGATCGGTAATGAGTCAAGAAACAAAAAACGGTCTATGGCCCCATAGCTGTGGGCGCTGAATCCATTTTCAAGTCCCGGCCGGTGATTTCAAGGCCAGAGGACGCGCTCACACTTCCGAAATGAACCCCGGTATGTCGATGTCAATATAGGCAACCTCGAGGATCTCCAGTTCTCGCTCTCCCTGCGGGCTCATAAAACGGGCCACATCACCCTCTCGCAGTTTAATGAGCGCTCGTGCCAAGGGGGATACCCAGCTGATCCAGCCCCGCGCCGGATCAGCCTCGTCGATCCCTACAATACTGTAGGTCGCCTCAAGGCCCTCCTCGTCACAGATCCGAACGGTGGCACCGAAAAACACCTGTTCCTGATGTTGTTGATCGGCGGGATTGATCACGTGGGCATCTTCCAGGCGCTTCATCAGAAAGCGGATGCGCCGGTCAATCTCGCGTAACCGCTTCTTGCCGTAGAGATAGTCCCCGTTTTCTGAGCGATCCCCATTGGACGCCGCCCACGAGACCACCTCCACCATGCGTGGCCGATCTGTCTTGACGAGGAATTCAAGTTCGTCCCGCAACCTGCGATGTCCTGCGGGAGTCATGTAATGGCGCTGGTCAGTACTCATGACGTCATAAAAAATTAATCGATTACACCGGCGAAAGCACTTGCCAGCCCTCTAGTTGCGGCGCAACATAACAGCTTCGACTTTATGCATTTCAGGTACGTATGATGACACACAGCCCTTCGACTCCCATACATAATGCACCCGCACTCCAGGGGCTCAGAGGTCTGGTCGTCGGCATTGCCAACGAGCACAGTATCGCCTGGGGATGTGCCGAGGCCTTTCGTGCAGCCGGCGCCGAGCTGGCAATTACCTACCTGAACGCCAAAGCAGAACCGCATGTCCGACCACTGGCAGATTCGGTCGGTGCGACCCTGGTACTACCCATGGATGTGGAAAACGATCAAGAAGTCGAAACGGTCTTCAAGACGGTCGGGCAAACCTGGGGCAAACTGGATTTTCTGCTGCACTCCATTGCTTTTGCCCCGATTGAGGATCTGCACGGGCGCGTAGTCGACTCGTCCCGGGCAGGCTTCAACCGCGCCATGGACATCTCCTGCCACAGCCTGATCCGCCTATCCCGGCTGGCAGCCCCCCTGATGAAAGACGGAGGTGCCATCATGACTATGAGCTATGAAGGGGCTAACCGGGTTGCCCCGCATTACGGGATCATGGGGCTTGCCAAGGCATCGCTGGAGGCCGCCACACGCGCGCTGGCCGCAGAGCTAGGTCCTCAGAAGATCGCCGTCAATGCCATCTCCCCCGGTCCGATCGCCACACGCGCAGCCTCGGGGATTCAGGATTTCGATCAGCTGATGCAGGATACAATCGACCATGCCCCGCTCCACCGACTGGTCACGATCGAGGAAGTGGGCGCCCTGGCAACCCTGCTGGCCAGCCCGGCAGGTCGTGCCATTACCGGTGATGTCATCGTGATCGACGCCGGTCGACACATCATGCTGTGACCCCTATCGATTCAGACAGGTTAAATACCATGCCGCACTCTTCGCACAAACACCACACCCACGGCAGCGACATGGTCGAAAACCGACCGTTTCACGAACTCCAGATCGGCGATAACGCCACCGTGACCCGGACGATTACGCTGGATGATCTGAAGCTTTTTGCCGCCGCCACCGGGGACGCTAACCCGGCGATGATTGATCCCCAGTTTGCGGACAACAGCATCTACCGGGAGGTGGTTGCCAACGGCATGTGGTCAGGCGCGATGCTGGTTAACCTGCTGGGCTGCCAGTTACCCGGACTCGGAACGATCCTGGTCGATCAGAATCTGCGATTCCTGCGTCCGATCATGGTGGGCGACACCGCGACATTCAAAATTACGGTTGAACGTAAGTACGAGCGCACACAACACGTGCTCTTTGACGCCGAGGTCATTCTCGAGAATGGTCTGCGCGCCATTACCGGTACCCTGGAGGTACTCGCTCCAAAGGAAAAGATCATCCGGCCCCGGGTCAATGTACCCGAAGTCTTTCTGTCGAACCGGGACGAACGCTTCCAGGCCTTTATTCGTCAGGCCCAGGGGTTGCCGCCGGTGGTAACGGCGGTGGTCCACCCCTGTGATGCCGAATCCCTTCGCGGCGCCACGCTAGCCGCACAGAATGGCCTGATCGAACCCATTCTGATCGGACCATCGTCCAAGCTGCTCAAAACTGCTGCTGAGACAGGTCTGGATATCAGCCCCTACCGGATCATCGACACCCCCTACAGCCAGGAATCGGCTCGCGTTGGCGTTGAAATCGTCAATCAGGGCGAAGCCGAAGCGCTCATGAAAGGTAGCCTGCATACCGACGAGTTGATGAGTGCCGTCGTCAGCCGGGCCAGCGGCCTTCGTACCGCACGACGCCTGTCGCATGTCTTCCGTATGGAGGTCGAGACTTACGCCAAGCCGTTGCTGATTACGGACGCCGCGATCAACATCGATCCGGACCTGGAAGCCAAGGCCGACATTGTGCAGAACGCCATCGACCTGGCACACATCTTGGGGATTGCCGAACCGCGTGTCGCGATTCTCTCGGCGGTAGAAACCGTCAACCCCAAGATCCAGTCCACCATTGATGCAGCTGCCCTCTGCAAGATGGCCGATCGCCGTCAGATTACCGGCGGGGTTCTGGATGGCCCGCTGGCGTTTGACAACGCCATCTCCGCCGATGCTGCCCGCACCAAGGGCATTAAATCCCCGGTCTCCGGTATTGCCGATATTCTTGTCGTACCTGATCTGGAATCGGGCAACATGCTGGCAAAACAGCTTGAATATCTAGCAAGCGCCGTGCCCGCAGGAATCGTATTGGGCGCCAAAGTCCCGATCATCCTGACATCACGCGCTGATCACGCCGAGAGCCGAATGGCCTCCTGTGTCATTGCGGTCCTGATTGCCAACGCCAACCGTCAAAAAGAAAAGCCGGAATCCTGAGACACCGGCTTTTCGGGATCGATCGTACCAGGCTTAGTCGTTACCGTCTTCGGCTGGCCAGTTCTTGATAAAGTTTTTGAGCATTCGGTTTTCAAAGCCCTGCTCTTCGAGAACCGCCTTGGCCACATCCATGAAGGACACCACCCCCATCAACACTGTGCCATCCATGACCGGCACGTATCGTTGGTGGTGATTGACGAGTAGCTCACGGACGGCCTCGATCGGCATATCCGGAGAAGCAACCACCGGGTTACTGACCTTGAAATCGGCTACGGTCATGGCCGAGAGATCGCCCTTGGTCTTACCGACCGCCTGCAGTACCTCTCGGAAGGTAATAAGACCGGACATCGCACCCCCATCCATGACGACCAGCGAACCAGCATCGTGTTCCGTCAGTGCGGCAACCGCATCAGCGAGGCTCGCCCCCGAGTGGGTTGTGAAGAGCACGCTACCTTTAATTTTAAGTATTTCCTTGACCAGCATAAAACGTCCACCAGAAACAGTTGAGATTGAATCAGCGCACCAGATCAGCCAGTTTGCCTGACTGACCGTTAAAGGTATCCGCGTCCGGAAGGGGCTCCTTACGCTCCGAAATAACAGGCCACTGTTTGGCCAGCTCGGCGTTCAGCGCTGTGAAGGCTTCCTGACCTGCCGGCACATCATCCTCGGCATAGATGGCTTCGGCCGGGCACTCGGCCACACAGAGGGTGCAGTCGATGCACTCATCCGGGTCAATGACGAGAAAATTCGGGCCTTCATGGAAGCAATCCACCGGGCAGACATCCACACAGTCGGTGTATTTGCATTTAATACAGTTGTCCGTAACGACGTACGTCATGGTCATCCTTTTGGGTAAAACAGAATCAAAGACAGAAGCACTTTATCAAGCCACCCTGCTCAAACGAACCAGAACGGCTTGCCCATTATGCCGTCTTACGGCAAACTGCGCACGTCTGTCTTGTGTCGCTCTCGATAAACAGGCATAGTATTCCTTCGTTTGTTCCCCATTTACCAATTTCCACTTGAGGCAATGCGCTATGAGCGAACATATTGTCCACGTCACCGACAGCTCCTTTGCTGACGATGTGCTCCAGTCTGCCACCCCGGTTCTGCTCGATTTCTGGGCGGAATGGTGCGGTCCCTGCAAAATGATTGCCCCGATCCTCGACGATGTCGCCAAGGAATTTGCCGGCAAACTCAAGGTCGCAAAGATCAATATTGATGAAAACCAGCAGACACCGGCCCAGTTCGGCGTTCGCGGTATTCCGACCCTGATGCTCTTCAAGGCTGGCGCTGTCGAAGCCACCAAGGTTGGCGCGCTGTCCAAATCACAGCTGGTTGCCTTCCTCGATAGCCACCTGTAAGATTTACGGGGTGGTATCTAACCACCCCGAGTTGTACCCGGTATTCCTAGTACCCCTAGTTTTACCCTGCTATACCGCTATGCACTGACCGAAGCAATTTCAGTCAGTTGGGCAGATCAAGCTGATTTGCCAGACAGCCTGCCCTTCAGGGTATGTCGTCCGCCTGCTTCAGGCAACCCACCACGCCGAAATCGATTCAAACGTCATTCTGCGCAGCTTGCGCTTTGGCGCCCGATCACCCGGATGGTTCCACTTTTAAAAACGTTCCGTACGTTCACCATGCATCTATCCGAACTCAAATCAAAACACGTCAGCCAGCTCATTGATCTGGCAACCGAAGCGGGCATCGAACATGCCAACCGCCTGCGCAAACAGGAACTGATCTTCGCCATTCTCAAAGAACACGCCAAAACCGGCGAAACCATTTTTGGTGACGGTTGTCTGGAGGTCATGCAGGAAGGCTACGGCTTCCTCCGTTCTCCCGAATCTTCTTACCTGGCTAGCTCGGACGATATTTACGTCTCACCTTCGCAGATGCGCCGCTATAACCTGCGTGCTGGTGACACGGTCGAAGGCGAGATCCGGATGCCACGTGAGGGGGAGCGCTATTTTGCCCTAATCAAGGTTGACCGTATTAACGGCCATGCGCCAGAAGCCTGCAAGAACAAGATTCTCTTTGAGAACCTGACGCCGCTGCACCCGAACGAACCCCTGCGACTCGAGCGTGACAGCAAGACCGAAGAGAACCTGACCTCCCGCATCATCGACATGGTCGCTCCCATCGGCAAGGGTCAGCGTGGCCTGCTGGTCGCCTCCCCCAAATCCGGCAAGACCGTCATGCTGCAGAACATCGCACACGCCATTACGGCTAGCCACCCCGATGTAGTACTGATCGTCCTACTGATCGACGAGCGTCCTGAAGAGGTGACTGAGATGCAACGCTCGGTGCGTGGCGAAGTGGTTGCCTCGACCTTTGACGAACCGCCTGTCCGTCACGTGCAGGTCGCCGAGATGGTCATTGAGAAGGCCAAGCGCCTGGTCGAACACAAGAAGGATGTAGTCATCCTGCTGGATT
>CAZRYZ010000005.1:0-40796 GCA_964604465.1 uncultured Dechloromonas sp.
ATATTAAACAGGCTGAAGCCGTGGCGCGACATGCCGTCGCCCTCGCTCAATCCGGTCAAACCGGATTCATGGTCAACATCGTGCGGGAATCGGGTCTTTTCGATACGCCATACCGCTGGCATTGCGGGGCGGTGGCCCTGGCCGAGATTGCCAACCGTGAGCGTTGTCTGCCTTTGCATTGGATCAATGCGCCGCATTACACACTGCACGCAGACGCACTTAACTACCTTCGGCCACTGATCGAGGGTGAGGTGGCGTTGCCTTGGACCGACGGATTACCGGATTACCCCTGGGTTGAATGGCCGTCAGTCTGATACGAATAGCGGCGATTACATCTTGCCGCTGGACTGCACCTTGAGCAGGTAGTTGGTCAGATCGATCTGTTCGCGCGAGGCCCATTCCATGGGGGCATTCTTCATGGGGCCCTGCATACAGATCTGGATGATCTCGTCCGCATTCAGTTTGTCGACACCAAAACGCGCCTTGCTATTCATGGCCGCGTGCGGGTAGGGCTGTTTAAAGCGTGGGCCGAAGCTGTCGGCATCCTGGTGGCACGAGGCGCAGGATCGGCCGTTCGTGGAGAGTTTGGTGTCGTTGAACAGCGCACGACCCCGCGTGACCGAATCTGGTTTCATCTGGTAGACGGGTTGGTAGCCTTTGGGCCGTAGGGTCGAGGTTTCTCCCAGATAGTTCGAACTCGGGTTTTGGGCGATTGCCGGAGCCGATGCGCCCGTTAGAACGATCATCAATGTCCCTAGTGCCATGGCAGTCATCAGTCGATTGGTGCGAATCATGTGCATGCTCCCGATGAAGGTGTGAACAGACAAAATTTACCAGAGAAAATCCCTTGGCGTTAAAATTGATTCCGTTCTTTCGCTGTCCGCGCTCTGCCCTTTCTATGCCCATGGGATTTAATTAAGCTGTGATGAAACGATGCCTTGCCGGGCTGATCTTTCTGTTGATGAATGGTTTTGCGCTGGCCGATACGGTGCCGATTGCTGTGGCATCCAACTTTGCGTTGCCAATGGCGTCGCTCGCAACTGCCTTTTCGCAACAGACCGGTCATCGGCTTCAGGTATCGACCGGCGCGTCAGGCAAGTTCTATGCGCAGATCAGCAATGGTGCCCCGTTTGAAGTTTTTCTGAGTGCGGATAGCGAAAAACCGGCGCAGCTTGAGAAGGATGGTCTGGCGGTGCAAGGTAGCCGGTTCACCTATGCGATTGGTAAGCTTGTGCTGTGGTCGGCCGATCCGGCCGTGGTTGATGCAAAGGGTCAGGTCTTGGTCAAGAATCAATTCAACAAGTTGGCCTTAGCAAATCCCAAGACGGCGCCCTATGGTGAAGCAGCCATGGAAACGCTGGGTGCACTCAAGCTGAAGTCTCTGCTTGAACCCAAAATGGTGATGGGTGAAAACATCGGTCAAACGTATCAGTTTGTCGCGACTGGAAATGCGGAAATTGGTTTTGTGGCGCTGTCGCAAGTAACCAAAGATAACAAGATCATCAGCGGTTCAGCTTGGGTTGTTCCGGAAATGCTGTATTCGCCTATCAAGCAGGATGCCGTCTTGCTGGTAAAAGGCAAGGATAGTGAAGCGGCGCGCCAATTTCTGCTTTTCCTGAAGGGTGCTGAAGCCACGAAAGTGATCAGGTCTTATGGTTATGGCGTTAACTGACGCTGATCTTCAAGCGCTCTGGCTGACGGCCCGATTAGCCGGCGTCACCACGCTCATTCTGCTGCTGGTGGGAACCCCCCTGGCCTGGTGGCTGGCACGGACGCGCAGCTGGCTGTACCGCCCGGTTTCGGCTCTGGTGGCGATGCCTTTAGTGCTACCGCCTTCCGTGCTCGGCTTTTATCTGCTGATCGGGATGGGGCCGCATAGCCCCTTCGGGCAATTAACCCAGGCATTGGGTATTGGCCTCTTGCCTTTTACCTTCTGGGGCCTGGTGGTGGCTTCGGTGTTGTACTCGATGCCTTTCATGGTACAACCCCTACAGACCGCGTTTGAGTCGGTAGGGCGACGCCCTCTGGAGGTGGCGGCGACGCTACGTGCGTCACCGCTGGCGACTTTTTTCCGGGTGGTGGTACCGATGACCCGTGCCGGCTTTCTGACGGCCTCGGTGATGGCCTTTGCCCACACCGTGGGTGAGTTCGGGGTGGTACTGATGATCGGTGGGAATATTCCAGCCGAGACCCGTGTGGCTTCGGTGCAAATCTATGATTATGTCGAAGCGCTGCAATATGATCAGGCACATGTGCTGGCCGCGGTGTTGCTGGCCTTCTCGTTCACGGTGCTCTTCGGGTTGAGCCTGCTCCGGAAGGATACGCGTCATGACCGATGAGACCATGATCGACGCTCGCTTTCTGCTGCGCCGTCCGGACTTCTGTCTCGATGTGGCGTTCAAGTTACCCGCTCAGGGGCTGACCGTGATCCAGGGCGCCTCCGGGTCGGGCAAGACGACGATCCTGCGCTGCATGGCCGGGCTCGAACAAGCGGATGAAGGCCGCCTGAAGGTGCGGGGTCAGTGCTGGCAGGATGCTAGCATCATGGTGCCAACCTATCGGCGACCGATTGGCTACGTGTTTCAGGAAGATAGTCTGTTCGAACATCTGACGGTACAGGGCAATATCGTCTTTGGCTGCCACGATCGTTCACGGCTTCCGGACACGCTGCTGCCGCTCATCGAGACGCTCGGAATTGCGCATCTGCTCCACCGACGGCCTGCGGCGCTCTCCGGGGGCGAGCGTCAGCGGGTGGCCATTGCCCGCGCGATGGCCGTGACACCGACTCTGTTGCTGATGGATGAGCCGCTGTCTTCCCTAGATCCGGAACGCAAAGCAGAGATCCTGCCTTATATTGAACAGATCCGTGATGCCCATAAGACCCCGATTCTGTATGTGACACATGATGCGGCGGAGGCGGCACGTCTGGCGACCCGGCTTATCCGGCTAGAGGCCGGTCGGATCATTGCTGAATAAGCCCGTTGCAGGGATGTTTCCGGTATTATCTAATTCTTGCAACTGTTCGGATCGTTCCATGGCGAAGCTACCCCGCAAGTATTTCCATATTGCCTTCTCGCTGGTGATGGGCGCGAAGATGGTGTTCATCATGACCTTCTTCATTACCCTGATCAATCTGGGGTGGCACGACGGCTTTGTGGTGGCCTGGCTCAAGGCCTATCTGGTGGCGTACCCGATTGCGGTGCCGGTGATCTATTTTCTGGCGCCCATGGCACGACGCTTTGCGGCGCGCTGGGTAGAAGCCCCCTGAAGACGGAATCCGTCAGAGGCGATTCCAGTCCACAACCAAGTTGAGGGCGTCGAAGCCTTGTTGCTGAAGATGCCGTACAGCGCTCTGGCTGCGGATGCCATGCTGACAGTAAACCACCAGGGGGTATCCGGGGTTGAGCCCTTCCAGGGCATCCTCCTCCGAGAGTAACTGTCCCAGAGGCAGGTGAATCGCCCCTTCCAGGTGACCTGCCGCCCATTCGTGAGGTTCGCGCACGTCGAGGAGGGTAAAGGGGATACCGGATTCCATAAGCCCACGGAGGTCATCGAGGGTCATCGGTGCGTTGTGTTTCGATGCAGCGTTTTGTGCGCACTGGGCCCCGGTGTCTTCGGGTAGGCGAATGGAAGCCGGGGGAACGCTGCAAACCGGGCAATCACAACGCTGAGTGACCTGGAGCACCCGGGTCGACCAGTCGCGGGCATCGGCAATCAGGAGTTTACCGATCAGGGGTTCCAGACCGTGGGTCCGGCAGTGCTCGGGACCAAGCGCCAGTTTGCAGGCTTCAACAGCCTGGATGGTCCCGATCATACCGGCGATTCCTCCCAGGGTACCGGCTTCAGCGCAATTGGGGACATGGGTCTCCGGCAGGGTGGGATAGAGGCAGCGGTAGCAGGCGCCTTCACGCGCCCAGAAGACCCCGGCTTGACCTTCAAAGCCGAGGATCGCACCGTAGACCACGGGCAGGCCGAGTCGGGCTGCGGCGTCATTTACGAGGTAGCGGGTGTCAAAGTTATCCGACCCGTCTACGATAATGTCAAAGCCACTGAATAGGTCGAGGACGTTATCGCGACGCAGCCGTGCTTTTAAACAACGGAGGTCGACTTCACTATTCAGTGCTCGCAGTCGTGCGTGGGCCGCGTCGGTTTTTGCTTGGCCCTGATCGGCTTCACTAAACAGGATCTGGCGTTGCAGGTTGCTGAGGTCAACGTGGTCGTCGTCGACAACCCCCAGACAGCCCCCCGCCGATTTCTGGCCGACACCCGCGGCACACAGATAGAGGAGCGCTGGTGAGCCCAGGCCGCCGGCCCCCACGACTAGGATGCGGGCAGCGGCTAATGCCGCTTGTCCGGTATCACCGATTTCCGGTAAGACACGTTGCCGGGCGTAGCGCATGCGTAAACTTGTTTAGCCGAGAAGACGCGTGGGGTAGTAGTGGACAGTCTGACCGGCGCTATAGGTAGCGGCAGGCTCGGCAAAGACGGCCCAGGCGTTGGTCTGCAGCAGCGGCGCGATCTTGAAAGACTCCTGACCGGGGAGAATATCCAGTTGATTCATGCCAGATGCGTTGATCTCGGTGCGCGCCTTGAGGAAGAGACGCAGTGGCCCCTTCTTGTTGAAATCGGCAGATAGCTGCGCCGAACGCGGCTGCTCATCGGCCAGGCCGAGTAGGCGTCGCAGAAGCGGCATCATGAAGAAGCGGAGACCGATCGCGGCCGAGATCGGGTTACCCGGCAGGCCAAAGAAGTAACGACCATCCGGCAAGCGCGCAAAAAGAACCGGTTTGCCCGGTTTGATGGCAACGCGGTGAAAAAGAATTTCGGCACCGAATTCCTTGAGCACGCTGGGGATGAAATCCCACTTGCCTTTCGATACGGCACCGGAGCTGACGAGGATCCGCGCATCCGTGGTATCGCGCAGCAGGGTGCGGAAGTGCGCCTCGTCATCGCCGATGTGACCAGCGCAGCTAGCGGGGATGCCAATGCCCTGCAGCGCGGCGATGAGGTAGGGCGTATTCGAGTTATAGATCTGCGAGGGCGCCAGGGGTTGGGTGTAGTCGTCGGAGACCTCTTTACCTGTTGTAAAGATCTGAACTGCGGGCATTTGCCTCACGGATACCTCGGGGGTGCCCGTGGCCAGGAGGATGGCGATATGCGCGGGCTTCAACAGGGTGCCCTTGTTAATCAGCCGTTGTCCAGCCTGAACATCTTCGCCAGCAAAGCGGATATTGTCATGCAAGGGCACGGGGCGGCTGATACGGATGTGCGTGAGCACACCCGCTGCATCCGTGATCGGGACGATGTCTTCGATGGGGATGACCCCATCGGCGTCCGCGGGCATCGCAGCGCCAGTCATGATTTCAACGGCCTGACCGGCCAGGTGGGTACCGGCGGCATCGCCGGCAGCAATGGCACGACGCACGGGGAGGGTGACAGGGTTAGCTTCCGAGGCGCCTTTGGTATCAGCGGCGCACAGCGCAAAGCCATCCATGCTCGAGTTATCAAAGCGGGGTAGTGCCATCGGGGACACATAGTCCTCGGCCAGAACGAGGCCGCTGGCCTGCTGGGTGGCTAAGCGTTGCGTGTGCGGAGGTGTGGCTGCAGCGCGTAGGATGTCGAGCGCCTCGAGATAGGGAAGCATCAACGGATATCCTGGATGATGGTGAGTAAGTGGCGTATCAGGGTCGGCAATACGTCGAGTCCTTCTTTCACGGCTTTGGGGCTGCCGGGCAGGGTGATGATCAGGACATTCCCTAGGGTGGCACCAATGGCCCGGCTGCTCCAGCTGAGGGGGGTAAATGCCGCCCCTGAGCTGCGGAGTAGTTCGCCTACGCCCGGAATGGTCTTGTCGGCAATGGCAGCCACCGCCTCGGGCGTGCTATCGCGACCCGAGACGCCGGTGCCACCGGAGGTGATGATGAGACGGGTCTGACCTGCGGCACGAATCGCCTGAATTTTGGACTGCAGTTCGGCCGGCTCGTCGGCAATGACGTGCACGGCAGCGACGTCAGCACCCAGAGACTCGAGCAGTTGCCGTGCCATAGGGCCGGACTTGTCTTCATAGACACCGGTCGATGCCCGGTCGCTGAGGACGATAACCTCAGCGGTGATGCCTTCCAGATGCAGCTTAACCGGCGGTTGCACCAGGGCATGGACCCATGCCGGAATCAGATCGGGGCTCGGGTCAGGATTGAGCCAGCAACCGGACTTGCCGCCCACCTTGGCCAGCAGGCGGATGTCGCGGATACACAGATCCGGTTCGACCATTTTGGTAAGGTCCCAGATTGTGAGCAGGGCCGCATTCACACCGGCCAGAGCCTCCATCTCGACGCCGGTTTTGGCGCAGGTCCGGGCGATGCAATAGACCCGGATGCTCGCATCGGCCTCATTCAGCTCGGTGGTAACGCGAACATGATCCAGCCCCATGGGGTGACAGAGGGGAATCAGCTGGCTGGCGCCTTTGGCGCCCTGAATGCCGGCCACTTCGGCCAGGGTCAGGACATCGCCCTTGGGCAGCTGGCGGTCGCGGATCAGGGCAAAGGCACTGGCCCCGACATGAATGACGCCGGTGGCAACGGCAATGCGGTTGGTGGGCTGCTTGGTGCCCACATCGATCATGGAAAAAGCTTGAGGCATGAGAGGGTCAGTCCGCTAGAGGCCGGCCACCCGGAAGGGTTGAGACACGGCGTTAACCGCCCAGCGCAGAGAGATTCTTGGTGGCGCCAGACTGGTGAAAATGCAGCAAATGGGTCGCGGTCTTCTGCTGGAGCAGGGAAACAACGGTGCGTTGCAGCTCGTTTTTCTGATCGGGCGACTGCAGCAGGTGACGCAGGTTATGGCCACCGTCGCCGAAGAGGCACAGACGAAGATCGCCGCGGGCCGTGACGCGGAGCCGGTTACAGGTCTGGCAGAAGTCCTTGGCGTACGGGGCAATGACACCAATACGGCCGAGATGGTCAGGGTGGGCGAACTCCTGAGCCGGGCCTGCTGCGATGTCTCGCGCCACCGGCGACCAGCCACGCGTCGTGAGCGCCTCGATGATCGTGGCACCGCTCAGGTGATGGCGCTCGAAATAGTCATGATTGTCACCGGTCTCCATCAGTTCAATGAAGCGCAGTGATAGCTTGCGATCCCGGGTGAACGCCAGAAACCGATCGAGCTCGTGATCATTAAGCCCTTTGAGGAGGACCGTGTTGATCTTGATGGCTTCAAAGCCGGCACGTTCGGCAGCATCCAATCCGGCCAGCACCTGAGGCAGGTGGTCCATACCTGTGATGCGCTGGAAGTTATCCGGGTCCAGCGAATCGATGCTGATATTGATGGCGCTAATGCCGGCATCGCGCCAGAGTTGTGCATGCTTGGCCAGCTGATAACCATTGGTGGTAGTGGCCACCTTGCGGATACCCGGAATCGAAGACACCGTGGCGGCGATCTGAGCGAAGTCTTTGCGGACGGTAGGTTCGCCACCGGTCAGGCGGATTTTCCACAGACCCAGTTCGGCAAAGCCGGTGACCAGGTGCCGGATTTCATCGACACTCAGAAAGTGGCGGGGGGCTTCTTCGACGTAGCCATTGGGCAGACAGTAGCTACACCGGTAGTTGCACACGTCCGTGATGGACAAGCGCAAGTACTGGAAGGAGCGGCCGTTGGGGTCGAGGATCATGATCAGAGCGCGGCGCCTGGACTAGACCACACCGGGCATGCCGTATTTGCGGAACCAGGCCAGGCCCAGGGACCAGGCTTTCTCGGCCGCCGCCTTGTTGTAATTGGCGCGGTAGTCGGAGTTGAAGGCATGACCGACACCGGGCAGCACAATGATCTCCGAACCACTGCCGGACTTATTGAGTTCGGCCTGCATACGCGCCACCGAGTCGAGAGGAATGCTGGTGTCTTTTTCGCCATAGAGGCCCAGCACCGGGACCTTGATCTCCGAACCGAAATCGATCGGGTCCAGTGGGCGCTCATCAGAGACCATGCCCTCAACCCGGCCATAGTAGGCCAGGCCAGCAGTCAGTTTCGGGTTATGGTAAGCGTATTCCCAGACCGCGCGGCCGCCCCAGCAGTAGCCGACAGCCCCCGCCAGCGACTTGTGACCCTGTAGCGATTTGCGGGCATAGGCAAGGGTGGCATCGAGGTCACTGTTGACCTGATCGTCGGGCACCTTTGAGATAACTTCGTTGAAGATTTTGACGATTTCGGTGTGCTTGGTGACATCACCCTGACGGATGAAGAGCTCTGGAGCGATGGCCAGGTAGCCCACCTTGGCATAACGCCGGCAGATATCCTGGATGTGTTCATGAACCCCGAATGCTTCATGGATCACCAGAACCACCGGAAAACGGCCGGACTTGGCCGGACGGGCATAATAACCGGGGATCAGGCCCGTCGCCGTCGGAATGTTGATGGCACCGGTGGTCAGGCCCTGGGTGTCGGTACGGATGATGTTGTCTTCGACCGGGGAAGCTGCCACTGCATAGCCGGTGGTCAGCATGCCGAGAATGAAGGTACGGCGCGAGAGGGCGGACGCCGGGGGCAGAAGTTTGCTGTCAACCATGAACCAGTTCCTCCGGATTAGGTGCTGGCCTTGCGGAACAGCCAGCGATCAACAACGACATCGGTGATTACAGCGCCCAGCCAGATTGACCACAGGGTCAGCCAGGCGGTAATGGCAAAAACGGAGGCGCCCGAAACCCCGGCGCCAATCGCACAACCGCCGGCCAGAATGGCGCCAAAGCCCATGAAGCAGCCACCGGTCATGTAACGGAGCATGGTCAGCGGGTCATGAAAGCTTTCCAGCTTGAAAGTCCGGCCGGTGACAGCGCCAATGAAGGCGCCGATCAGTACGCCGGGGATCAGGCCCAGGTCAAAGGTGAGGGCGCCACCCGGCGGGGCCAGGAAGTACATCAGGGTATCGGAGGTGGGCGCAGCAAAGCTCAGAGAGTGCACCGGTACAACCTCAAAAGAGGTGGCAGACACGCCAAAATTGAACCACCAGGCAGCGGCGATCATCAGGCCGACGACAGTGCCCATGATGACCGTGTAGGCACCAACTGCATGCCGGCGCACCATGTAGATCCCGAAGACCAGCCAGGCAACACTGAAGAGCAGGGCGCCCCAGTTGCCGATACCCGTGAGGCCAAGCAGATTGCGTGAGGGGCCGTCGATTGTCCACCAGCTGCCGATTTCATTACGCAGGGGCGATAGAATCCCGGCCAGCGAGGCCTGTGCTGCAACTGCAAAGACCAGACCGGTCAGCAGGGCACGGAGATTGCCGCCGCCGGTGAGCACCAGCATACGGCCAGAGCAGGCCCGGCTAAGGGCCATGCCGACCCCGAAGATCAGGCCACCGATGATGGCGCCAGATAGCGAACCCCGGTTGCTGAACTGACGCAGCCCGTTGGTGTCGAACAGGCCTGCGAGGATCAGTGCCTGTGTGGCGATGAGGGCGATGGAAAAGGTGATCAGCCAGATCGCCAGACGACCCCCGGGTTGCCCATGGGCAACCTCCATGGTCGCGGCGCGCAGGCAAAAGCGCGACTGTTGTGCTGCAAAGCCGAAGATAATGCCGATAGTGAGGCCGCCCAGCAGGAGGAGGGGCTCCTCTCCCAACTGGGTGATTAAAGCTTCAAAACTCATGGTTTGATGTAGGCGTACTTCTTCTGGTTCTGAAGTTCGGTAATGCGGACAACGCCCGACTTGGTGAACGTGGCCTCGAGTACGAACTTCGATTTATCGATGTTCTTTTTCTCGATCGTCAGCTCGCAGACCTCGAAATCGACGCCACGAGTCTTCAGATCAGAGATCAGTGAAGCGTACTCCAGATTGTTCTTGTCGTCACGCGCACCCTCCATCAGGAATTCCACCCCGTCGGCGAGCGCCACGACTGTGATCTTGGTCTTGGGTGCTACATCCAGATGGTTGCGCAGGCTGCGCAACGTCCGGGTGGCCTGAGAGGCGGTATCGTCGACGTGATAGACCACCTTGTCCGAAGCCAGGGCCACTGCCGATGAGGCAGCGAGAATCAGGCCAATGGCCAGTGTTTTAACGCGGGACAGGGTGGTTTGCATGACGGCTCCTGAAAGGGTCAAAACTTATTATAGGCCTCGAGGCCGGGGTTGCCAGCAACGTTCTTGAGGGTGGGCTGGTTAATACTCACCGGCTTGATGGTCTTTTTGCCACGCAGATTCTTGGCAACCACATCCCAAATCGGCTCGCCGGCCATGCCACGCGACTCTTCGGCCACAGGTGCCCAGCCGGCCACTTTGTATTTCTTGCTGGCGTCGATGAGCTTGCCATTGAGGCGCATGTTGGTGATGCGCTTGCCGGCTGCAGCAGTGGGGTCACAGGTGTACTGCATGCCCCCCACGCGCACCATGTCGCCGCCCTGCTGGTAGTAGGGGTCGGGGTTGAAGAGGTTGTCACAGACATCCTCCATGATTTCCTTGATCTGGGCCCCGGTCAGATTCGACACGGTCACGTACGGATAGGTGATGGCCGTCTGGTCCAGCACGTTTTCCATGGTGATCGATTCGCCCGGTAGGACGGTCGTCCCCCAGCGGAAGCCGGGGGAGAAGGCCATCTCGGCGTTC
The DNA here is from genome assembly GCA_964604465.1 of uncultured Dechloromonas sp. Lineage (GTDB taxonomy): Bacteria > Pseudomonadota > Gammaproteobacteria > Burkholderiales > Rhodocyclaceae > Fluviibacter. The sequence goes on from CAZRYZ010000005.1 coordinate 10,593, forward strand.
TTTTCCTGCATCAACGCATTGAGGATTAGCTGGTCAAAGCTACCATTGAAGTTGCCACGGCGATAGAGCAGGCCTTCGGAAACAGCCAGCTTCTCGTCGAGCTTCTGGATGTACGGGGCACGGATCTTCTTGATCATCTGATCCATTTCCGGATCGGCCGGCAACAGATTCGAGAAGACCGGCATCAGGCGGTAGCGGTAATCAGCAATACGACCATCTCGGACGTCGAGATCGAGTACGCCCAGGTACTTGCCGTTGGAGCCGGCGTTCATGACGAGCGTCTTGCCGCCGGGGTTGGCGACCAGCGTGGGCTTCGGTACGCCATCGTGGGTGTGACCGCCGAAGATGGCATCGATACCGCGCACGCGGGAGGCCATCTTCAGATCAACGTCCATGCCGTTGTGCGAGACGACGACAACGACCTTGGCACCCTTGCCACGGGCCTCGTCGACCATCTTCTGCATGTTTTCTTCCTGGATCCCGAAGGTCCAGTCCGGTACGAAGTAGCGGGGGTTGGCAATCGGGGTGTAGGGGAAGGCCTGGCCAATGACGGCGACCTTGGTGCCGTTGACTTCGCGGATGACGTAGGGCTTGAAAACCTGATCACCGAAGTCGGCGGTTTTGATGTTCTGGGCCACGATATCGATGTGGCCGGCAAAATCCTTGTTGGAGATTTCCAGGACGCGTTCTGCGCCGTAGGTGCACTCCCAGTGCAAGGTCATGATATCGACGCCGAGTAGCTTGGCGGCATCGACCATGTCCTGGGCATCGGTCCAGAGCGCGGTGCCTGAACCCTGCCAGGTATCACCACCGTCAAGCAGCAGCGCGCCGGGACGATTAGCGCGAACCTTCTTGACCAGCGTCGACAGGTGGGCGAAGCCGCCCACCTTGCCGTAGATACGGGCCAGCTTCTCGAAGTCCAGATAAGTAAAGGCGTGGGCGTCGAGGGTGTTGGCCTTGAAGTTGAAGTGATTCAGAAAGTAATCACCGACCAGATGCGGGACCTGGCCCCGCATGCTGCCAATGCCAAGGTTGACATTGGGTTCACGGAAATAGATCGGGTTCAGCTGGGCATGGCAATCGGTAATGTGGAGTAGCGACACATTGCCGAAGGCCGGTGCTTCATAGTAGCTGGCCGCAGACGTTTCCGCCTGGGCATCACGGGTGGGCAGCGCCATGCCTGAGGCTGCCGCGGCAGCCAGCAACTGTAAGAATGAACGACGATCCATTTAGAATGAACTCCGGTGATGGGTTGGATGCTTACTGGTTAACAGGCGATTCCGGGTCGAGGAGCAGGGCCACGAGGTCGCGGATCTGGCTTTCGGTCAGAATGCCCATGGCGCCGGCACGGGGCATCAGCGAGCAGAGGTTGGTCGCCTTGGCGTTGTAGATCTTGCCCCAGGTGTACTTCACGACTTCTTCCGAGTTGCCGCGGAGCTTGCCGTAGTTGTAAAGGCTTGGGCCGATCGTGCCGTAGGAGAGTTCCTTCTTGGTGATCTGGTGACAGTTGTAGCAGTTGCCGCCATTAACAGTATCCGCCTTGTCGGTCCAGGTCAGGCCGCGACCACTCTGGGCGATCTTTTCACCGCTTTTCCAGTCACCCATGTACTTGCCGTCGGAAGGATACTTGATGGTAGCCTCATTTTCAGCCTGCAGCTTTTCGCGTAGAGCTGCTGTTTTGTCACTTTCGGCGAGCACCGGGTTTGAGCACAGCTTCTGCGTGCCATCCTGTTTCAGGCGATCGAGGGTTGCGATCCCTTTGCTCTGGAAGCCGGATTGCATCATGGCGTCGAAACTGGCATCACCAGCACCGGGGCCCCAAGAACCATCTTTGGGAAGTGGCGGGGGCGCGGCCAAAGCCGAGCCGGCAACCGTCATCGCTGCGATCAGTGAGAGAGCAAGCGAGGTCTTCTTGTTTGAAATCTTCATCACTGTCTCCTTAGCGCTTGATACCAGGGGTTTGCATAGTTGCACCGTTTGAATTGCCGGCCATGAACGAGGAGATGGCAATCGTCACGTCCGAAGCGTAGATCGGCTCAGGGAAGCGTTGCTGGCGGAAGCAGTCGTTGATACGCCACTGCATACTCCACATCTGACCCGAGCTAACACGATAGGCTGGCCAGGTCGTCCAGCCCTTGGCAGCACCTTCGGCGCTCGGAATATAAGGCAGATCCTGCAGACGGATACGCTTGCCTTCCTGACCATGACAGGTGGCACAGGCAAAGTCATATTGTCCCCCCTCAAAATAGAACAGACGGCGACCGAGGTCGTACATCTGCTTTTCCTTGGGATGGTTCATGGGCGCCTTGACCTTCATGCCCTTGGACTCATTGGAGATGTAGGCTGAAAGCGCAACTAGTTCGCCCTTTTCCGGAGTTCTAAATCCGGCCTTGACGATCGGTGCGGTATCCACGCCCTGCAGTTTTTCCATACAGGTCAGCAGACGGGATTCCAGATCCTGAACCTTGTTGGTGTCTTTGAAGTAGCGGGGGAGCTGGGCGTAGGCACCTTTGACCTTGCCCGGGCCCAGACCCAGATCACACTTCTCTAGAGAGGCATTCTTAGGCCCCGCCTTTTTCTTCCAGATTTCGGCACCCGAATCCACGAACAGGTCGGCAGGGTTGCCGTCCTGCAGCGCTTCGCGGTAAGCCTCGATGCCAGCGGATGTGCTGTCCTGCGCCTGGGCGCCGAAAGCAAAGGCGGTCGCTGCGACGAGCAGCGAGGCCTTCATGGTTTTAGCACGCATAGGTGTCCCCTCTCTTTTTTATGTGATCTGGGTATTCAGGTTAATGTCGTAACAGAATTACGAAACGGTTGCTTCGTCCGTACGCTTGTCGCCCTTGTTGTCGGTCCAGTTACAGACAACCTTGTCGCCGGCTTTGCCCCCCTTGACCTTGAAGGCCAGGTACGGGTTCTTCGATACCGAAGGACCCCACTCGGCGGTCATCACCGTCTTGCCAGCCAGGTCAACCTTAACTTCGTTGATGTACCAGGCCGGAATTACTGCACCGGACGAATCCTTACGCTGGCCGGTTTCCATTTCGTGGTTCATGAGAATCTTGATTTCTGTCACGCCGTCTTTGTTTGCAGCGCGAATCTTCATCGGGTTTGCCATGTTGTATCTCCAGTTGAACTTTGATAGTTGAGCTCAGCACGGGGCATTAGCCGCCGCAACCGCCCAGGGTGACCTTGATTTCCTTGGTGGCGGTGTAGTACTTGCCACCGGCCTTGACCAGAACGGTCACGTTGGAGGTCTGACCCATCTTGATACGGGTGGTGACTTCCGGCAGGGTGTCGGCGGTCAGGTTGAACAATGCGACTAGGGCGCTTGGGTTCTTCTCAACCAGGATCGAGATCTGCTCGGTATTCGGCAGTTTGCTAACAGCCTGAATTGGCACCACGGCACCATTTTCAGCGATGTCCGAGGCAACAATCTGCACATCGCCACTGTTGCTTGGCGAGCCAGCACCCAGGGCGCTGTAAGCATCGCTCATCGTTTTGGCTTCAAAAGCAGCCTTGTTCCAGGCAGCAAATGCCATCGGCGACATCGAAGCACCGAAAGCCATGATGCCCAGGCCGCCGGCTGCCTTCAGAATCTGACGGCGGTTCAAACGTGTGGTGTTGGTGTTCATTCCAATCTCCTATGGGTTACAGCGGATAAAAAAGTTACTGCGTCGGCGCACCGGACAGGATCCATTTCACCAGAGCCTGTGCATCCGAATCCTTCAGGTCAGCCTGCGGCGGCATGGGCATGGAGCCCCAGACACCAACGCCACCATTTTTGACCTTGGCAACCAGCTTGCTGGTGACGTCCTGACCTTTGTACTTGTCGGCAATTTCAGTAAAGCCGGGGCCGACAATCTTCTGGTTGATGCCATGGCAAGCCGTACAGCCCGACTTTTCAGCCAGTGCATAGTCCGGGTTATGTGTTGCTTTTGCAGCACCACCACCCGCTGCACCTTGGCCACGCGTCTGGCCGAAGGGGCGGAACTGCGGGGCAAGCTCACCATGCGAGGTTTGAGCGTAATCCGGCAGGGTCGAGCTGACCTTGGCGGCTGGCTTACAGTTGCTCATACAGGTCGTGTTCTTGGTGTCCGGTGCAGTAGCCGTGACCAGACCCGATTTGCCTGGCCACATGGCGTGCTTACGAACCATGCCATTGCGGTTCGGCATCAGCTTCTGCACATCCTTGATGTTGCTGTCGCTGAGGGTAAAGTCTTCAGGCACAATTTCAGCCAGGTTCAAGAGGTAGGCCAAGACCGCATAGACTTCATCGTTGGTCAGCGTTTTTGGGGCGTTCCACGGCATGGCGCGGTGGATGTAGTCCCACAACGTCGACAGCGACGAGACTTTCATGATCGTGGTACGACCCGGATAGTCGGTGCGCTTCAGGTTGGCCACATTACCCGTTTTTATATCTTCCTTGGTGGTGCCACCAATGAGCGGGGTAAAGACGGTGTTGTTTTCACCGAAGGTACCGTGACAGCTAGCGCACTTGGCTTCCCAAACTTCCTGACCTTTTTCGACGCTACCCGATCCTTTGGGCAGCCCCTTGAAGTCAGGGCGGACATCAATGTCCCAGGCCTGGATTTCAGCTGGTGTCGCAGCACGGCCGACACCGCTGTACTTGTCAGCGGCGCCTGCGGTCGAGGCAAACAGAAGCGGCACGAGGGCCAGAGCGAATGCCGGTTTCATGGTTTTAGAGAACTTGAACATTGCTCACATCTCCGTTTTCTGCAACGCCCCATGACTGGATGGCGTTGTTGTGATAGATCGAACGGGTACCGCGAACGGCACGTAGTTGGCCGTAAGTCGGTTGCACGTAACCGGTATCGTCGACAGCACGCGATTGCAGAATCGCTGACTTGCCATCCCAGTTCCAGGGCACGCTGAAGCGGGTGAGGGCTTTCGACTGAATCGGCGTTTCCAGCTTGGCGCGCTTCCAGTTGATCCCGCCATCGGTCGAGACGTCGACCTGACGGATCTTGCCGCGACCAGACCAGGCTAGGCCCGAAATGGTGTAGTAACCCTTGTCCAGCATCTTCTGGCCGCCCGAAGGGGTACAGATGACGGATTTGCATTCCTGAATCGAGGTGTACTGACGATGCTGGCCGTCCGGCAACAGATCAATGTAGTGTACTGCCTCGTCCTTGGTGCCGTAAGGCTGATCACCCACTTCAATGCGGCGCAGCCACTTGACCCAGGAGACGCCCTGAACACCCGGTACAACCAGGCGCAGCGGGTAGCCGTTTTCGGGGCGCATCATTTCACCGTTCATGCCGTAGGCCACGATGACTTCATCGTTCAGCACCATTTCCATCGGAATCGTCCGAGTCATGGCGGAGCCATCGGCACCTTCGGCCAGCACGAATTTCTTGGTCATGTCGGCGCCGCAGTCTTCCAGGAGCACACGCAGCGGCACGCCTGTGAATTCGCTACAGGACAGCATGCCGTGGGTGTACTGCACCGTCGGCACGGCAACGTTACCCCATTCCATCCCGGTATTGGCGCCACACTCGATAAAGTGGATGCGCGACACGAAGGGCAGACGCATGATGTCGTCCATCGTGTAGACCTTGGGCTTCTTCACGAACTCGGGGCTCGAGCCATTAACCATCAGGCGGTGCATGCTCGGGTCGATGTCGTACCAACCCTGGTGATGCCGCTCGAAGTGGAGGCCGGAAGCGGTGATGATGCCGAACATGCTCTGCAGCGGCGAGAACGACACACTGGATTGCGTAGTCTGCGTCAGGCCCGGGCTCTGGCGACGGATGACGTCGGCTTCGAACTTGGAGGGGAGGCCATAGGGCGCGGTAGCAACGCCTTTGCCAAGTGTGGTCGCCCAGGTCTGCGGTTGAAGAATGTACGGATCACCCGTAGCCGCATCGACCATGCCGCCCTGGGCGAAGGCCTGACGACCCGTCATGGCAGCAACCGCAGCCGCCAGTGAACCCTTCAGAAAACTGCGTCGACCCTGGGTGACTTCGTCGATTTCGGTTGGGGTCAGAAAGTTTTCAGGTGCTTTCTGAATCCGACCCGGCTTCTTGAGGCCTTCCGGTGTTTCAACCGGTTTCAGCTCTTCATGTTTTGCCATTACCACTCCTTGTGCCCATCAGCAATTGATTAAACAGGGGATAGAATGTGTTGCACTATACTGAACTTGTTGCTAAAAAGCATCGTGCGGCGCAATAATTTAGTCATATTTTTTGTGGGTCATTTTTGTGAGAAAACTGTCGCGATTCGCACTGATTTTTTTAGGTGTTTTCATGAACTCTGCGGGGGCGGATGATGGCTTTGCCACCACCCCCTTTTTTAACTGGAAAGCCTTACGTCTTGCTGACGCGGTGAAAGAAATTCGGGGAAATGGGTCGCGAGTCATCGCTGTTTTTACCGAACCTGAGTGCGGTTACTGCCGGAAGTATGAAAAAACATTGGCGCAGGTCGATAATGTCACCATTTACCGTTTTCTCATTCCCTTGGACGCGCGCAACGCACGGGCATCCGAAACCATCTGGTGTGCTGGCGATAATAACGAAGTGCGGTTGCAGCAATTGCATCTGGCGATGCAGCGCCGTCCGACATCATCATCGACCGAAAAATGTAGCAACCCGATCGCCGAGAATATTCGCTTTGCCCGAAAGTACGATATCTACCTGACGCCGACCACGATTGGCGCTGATGGCCGGCTGGTTCAGGGCTATCTCCCGTTGGCCAACCTGGAACAGTGGCTGGACGGTCGGGGTGCCTTCGATAAATAGCTTTGTGGCCGCCCCATAAAAAAACGCGGGTCCTAAGACCCGCGTTTGCGATTGGACTGACTGATCTGTTAAATCAGAAATCACCCTGAACAATCGGGAAGCCGAGGGCGGCCCAATCCAGCATGCCACCACGGTAGTAGTAAATCTTATTGGCGGGGAAGCCTTCGCGTGTCATCGCAGTGATCGCAGTCGGGCTTTGTGGGCAGACTGGACCATGGCAGAACGCATAAACATCTTTTGCCTTGCTGCAGTCCCACTTACCGGCTTTCTTGGCGCAGCCTAGTTCATCCATACGGTTTGCTACTTCGGTGTAGGGAATGTGATAGGAGTTCGGAATGGTGCCCTTGACACGATCTTCCGGTTCGCGCATGTCAACGACCATTGCCTTTTTGTTATTCATGGCCTCGAGAATTTCAATCTCAGTGACCGGGTTCACACCCTTCACTGGAATGAGCGGTTGTAACCAGCCTTTGTTTTTTGCACAGGGGGTCATGACCCGTGTAATGGTGTAGGGACCTTTGGGGGTTTGGACAACAAATTCCTTGCTTTCGCCGATGATGCGCAGTTTTTCAGGTTCTGCAGCGGTCTGGGCAAAAGCGGTGACCGACATCGCGGCCAGTGCAATACCTGCAATCAGTTTCTTCATGGTTGTCTCCTGTTTTTAGTGTGGTGTCGTACCCACCTTGCGACGGGTACGACGTAATGAATTTATAACATGTAATTCTGTGTTTTGTGTAAGCAATGGGGTAGAAACATTAGCCCAGGGCTTTGAGGTGCTGGATGATTTCACCGGCGATCGGTTGTGCATCGCCGTAGAGCATGCGGCAGTTGTCGGTGTAGAAGAGGGCATTTTCCACCCCCGAATAACCCGCACCCTTGCCGCGTTTGACCACGATGACGTTCTGCGCCAGATCGGCATCCAGAATCGGCATGCCGTAAATGGGGCTGGTCTTGTCGGTCCGGGCAATGGGGTTGACGACGTCATTGGCGCCGATTACCAGCGCGACATCACACTGCGGGAATTCGCCGTTGATCTCTTCCAGGTCGAAGATCTTGTCATACGGAACGCCGGCTTCGGCCAGCAGCACATTCATGTGCCCGGGCATACGACCGGCCACCGGGTGGATGGCGAACTTGACGTCGACACCGGCTTCTTCCAGCAAGGCAGTCATTTCCCAGACCTTGTGCTGGGCATGTGCGACGGCCATCCCGTAACCCGGAATGATGATGACCTTGCTGGCATAACGCATCATGGCAGCAGCATCCATGGCGCCTACTTCCTTCATGGTGCCTTCAATCGCCTGGCCGCCTTCGCCACCCCCAGTCATCGGGGTGAAGAGGATATTGGTCAGCGGGCGGTTCATGGCCTTGGCCATGAGCTGCGTCAACAGGGTACCGGCTGCTCCCACCACGATACCGGCAATGATCAGCGCCGGGTTGCCGAGAACATAACCCTCGAAACCGACTGCCAGCCCGGTAAAGGCGTTAAACAGCGAGATGACCACGGGCATATCGGCACCGCCAATCGGCAGGGTGACGATCAGGCCCAAGACAAGCGCGACGACAAAGAAGGCCACGATCAGCTCGGGTTGTGCCGGTGCCATGAGGACCATGGCAGCGCCCAGAAGGATGGCGACTGCAGCCAGCACCACATTGACCGCATTCTGTGCGGGAAGGCGGTGTGCCTTTTTGAGCACGCCCTGAAGCTTCGCCCAGGCCACGCAGGAACCGGTGAACGAGACGGCACCGATCAGGGCGCCAATCACGGCCAGCAGCGTGACCACGGTCGAGTGGGCATCACCGCGGGCAAACTCGATGGCCGCAATGGCGGCAGCCGCGCCGCCGCCCATGCCGTTGTAAATGGCAACCATCTGGGGCATGTCGGTCATTTGTACCTTCTTGCCAGAGATCCAGGCGGCGGCACCACCGATGACCAGCGCCGCGATCATCAGGGCGATGTTCTGCAGACCCGGTACGAGAAAGGTGCCGGCAATTGCTACCAGCATGCCATAACCTGCCCAGACTATGCCCTTGCGGGCGGTGACCGGTGAGCTCATGCCCTTAAGGCCGACGATAAAAAGTAGTGCACCCAGGAACCAGGTGCCGTGTACGTAAATGGGGAGCGACATTTATGCTTCCTCCTTCTTCTTGAACATGCCGAGCATGCGCTCGGTCACCACGTAGCCACCTGCCGCATTGGCAGCCCCGAGGGCCACGGCAAAGAAGCCGATCGCCTGTTCAAAGGGGGTGCTGGCCTGGCCCAGGGCGATCATGGCGCCCACGACGACAACGCCGTGAATGAAGTTGGAGCCGGACATCAGCGGGGTATGCAGAATGACGGGCACCTTGGCAATGATTTCATAGCCGGTAAACGCCGCCAGCATGAAGATATAGAGCGCGAGTAAACCATCCATGGTTATTCTCCTAAGACTTGTTTGACGGATGCGTGGACGGTTTCACCATCACGACATAGGACGGAGCCATTGAGCACTTCATCATCCCAGTCGAAGCTGATGTTGCCTTCCTTGATGAAGGGAGAAATGAAGTTGTAGATATTCCGGCTATAAAGTTCGGATGAGTGGGTCGGCATCCGCGATGGCAGATTCAATGGGCCGTGAATATTTACATCATTGGCGATGATGTGCTCACCCGGTTGGGTCAAAGCACAGTTGCCACCGGTTTCGGCAGCCATGTCGACGATGACCGCGCCGTACTTCATGCGGCCAACCATCTCTTCCGTGATGATGATGGGCGCCTTCTTGCCCGGGATGGCGGCGGTAGTGATAACCACATCCGCTGCAGCCACAGCCTTGGCCAGCTTCTCCGCCTGTTGGGCCTTTTCTTCCTCGGAGAGTTCGCGGGCATAGCCACCTGTGCCATCCGCCGAGACACCCGTATCAACAAACTTGGCCCCCAGCGATTCGATCTGTTCACGTGCGGCGGCGCGCACGTCGTAGGCTTCGACCATGGCGCCGAGACGCTTGCACGTCGCGATCGCTTGCAAACCGGCGACCCCGGCGCCGATCACTAGGACCCGTGCCGGACGGATGGTGCCGGCTGCGGTGGTGAGCATCGGGAAGAATTTGGTGCAACGAGCAGCGGCAATCAATCCACACTGATAGCCCGAACAGGCGCCCTGCGAGGAGAGGGCGTCCATGCTCTGTGCACGCGAGATACGGGGCAGCAATTCCAAAGCAAACACAGTCAGCCGTTTCTTGTTGAAAGCGGCCAGACGTTCGCGGCTTTCGTAAGGGCGCATCAGACCGATCACGGTGGCACCCTCGGGCATAGCCTCGATTTCTTCAAGGGTGGGCGGCGTCACGCGCAGAATGAGTTGTGCGTTACCGTAACAGTTGTTGAGGCTATCGCTGTAACCGATGTCAGCGTAGTCGGCATCGAGAAAGTGACTCTCGGCACCGGCCGTCCTTTCCAGCTGGATCTGCGCGCCCAGAGCAGCATATTTCTTCGCAGTCTCCGGTGCGAGTGCTACGCGTTTTTCTCCCGCTTCGGTTTCCCGAGCAACGGCGATGGTCAATGGCATTGTGGTTCTCCCCGATTGTGTGAATACTTTATGGTTGTTACGTTATTGGTCGAGTGCATGACGTAGTTTTGAAACTATTGTGTCATAACGATTTGGGTCATTGGTATTGCGCTGCGAAAATATCGCAGAACCAGCCACGAAGGTATCAACGCCGGCGGCCGCGATTTTGGCGATGTTGTCTGCGTTAACACCACCGTCAATTTCCAGACGGATGCTTTGTCCGGTGTTGGCGCAGTGGCTGTCAATCATGGCGCGCGCTTTGCGGGCTTTATCGAGGCTGCTTTCAATGAATTTCTGCCCGCCGAACCCCGGGTTGACGCTCATGAGCAGAACCATGTCGATCTTGTCCATGACGTGATCCAGCCATGCCAGCGGCGTTGCCGGATTTAACACGATACCGGCCTTGCAACCCTGGTCACGGATCAGGCCCAGTGTGCGATCCACATGCTGGCTAGCTTCGGGGTGGAAGGTGATCATGTTGGCACCCGCTTTGGCAAAGTCTGCGACGATCCGGTCGACCGGGCTGACCATGAGATGAACATCTATGATGGCCTCCATGCACGGTCGAATGGCTTCGCAGACCAGGGGACCGATGGTCAGGTTAGGGACATAATGGTTGTCCATGACGTCAAAGTGAATCCAGTCGGCACCGGAGGCGATGACGTTGCTGACCTCTTCACCCAGACAGGCGAAATTGGCCGACAGGATGCTCGGGGCGATGATGAAGTCGTGCTGGCTCATAAGAGTTCCCGGTTTAGAAGCCATAGGATTTGGCAATGACATCCAGAGGCACGGGCCGGATTTTGCTGGCCATGCCGGCACAGCCAAATGCCTCGAAGCGCTGCTGACAGATGTCCTTCGCTGCCTTGACGGCTGCTTTCAGAAAGGCGCGGGGGTCGAATTCGGCAGGATGGAGTGCCATGGCCTGGCGCATGGCGCCTGTCATGGCGAGACGGATATCGGTATCAATGTTGACCTTGCGGACCCCATGGCGAATGCCTTCGACAATTTCTTCGACGGGAACGCCATAGGTCTCTTTGAGGTTGCCACCATACTCGCGGATGATAGCCAGCCACTCCTGCGGCACGCTGGAGGAGCCATGCATGACGAGATGGGTATCAGGAATTTTTTCATGGATCGCTTTGATGCGGTCAATAGCCAGAATTTCACCGGTGGGCGGCCGGGTGAATTTGTAGGCGCCATGGCTGGTGCCGATCGCAATAGCGAGGGCGTCGACGCCAGTCCTTGCGACAAAATCACGAGCCTCTTCAGGGTCGGTCAGGAGCTGGCTGTGGTCCAGCTTGCCGCTGGCGCCGATCCCGTCTTCCTCACCGGCTTCCCCAGTTTCGAGAGAGCCTAGACAACCCAGCTCGCCTTCGACCGAAACGCCGACAGCGTGGGCCATATCAACAACACGCCGAGTCACTTCAACGTTGTAATCGTAGGTCGAAGGGGTTTTGCCATCGGCCATCAGCGAGCCATCCATCATGACGCTTGAAAATCCGCTACGAATCGATTGCTGGCAGACGGCGGGGCTTGTTCCGTGATCCTGGTGCATACAGATGGGGATCTCGGGGTATTGCTCGACAGCCGCTTCAACCAGTTTTCTCAGGAAGGGTTCGCCAGCATATTTGCGGGCACCGGCCGAGGCCTGCAGGATCACCGGGCTGTCACAGGCTTCGGCAGCCTGCATGATGGCCTGGATCTGTTCCATATCGTTGACGTTGAATGCCGGAATACCGTAATGATGTTCGGCGGCATGATCGAGTAACTGTCTGAGTGAAATGATGGCCATGATGAGTCCTTTGAATAATTGATAGATGGATCAGTTCGCCAGATGCTGGCGGATGCGATCAGAGAGGCGCGAGGCGGTGATGCCAAAGTGTGCATACAGCGCGGGTGCCGGCGCCGACTCCCCGAAATCGGGAAGACCGATGATGCAATCCTCTTCACGGACATACTTGTTCCAGAAATCAGGATGAGCGGCCTCGATGGCAAAGCGGGGGATGCCCTTGCCGAGAACGGTAGTCTTCCAGACGGCATCCTGCTGGTCAAAGAGACGGGTGCAGGGCATAGAGACAACCCGGACGGGGATGTGTTCTTGAGCCAGTTGTTGCTGGGCTGCAATGGCAATCTCGACTTCTGAACCGGTGGCCAGGATGACCGCAAGCGGTTTTGCGTCGGGCGCATCCACCAGAATGTAGCCTCCGCGGCGGATGTTGGCGAAGCGCTGCGCATCCGAAGCCTGCTGCGGTAGGTTCTGTCGGGATAGCAGCAGGGCGCTCGGATTGTGGGCTGATTCCAGTGCATCAATCCAGGCTGCTGTTGTCTCGAGTTCATCACAGGGGCGCCAGACGTTTAGCCTTGGAATCAGGCGCAGGCTGGCAGCATGTTCGATGGGTTGGTGGGTCGGGCCATCTTCGCCCAGACCGATCGAGTCGTGTGTCAGGACATGAATGACCCGAAGATTCATCAGTGCACTCATCCGGATTGCATTGCGCGAGTAATCCGAGAAGACGGCGAAAGTGCCGCCGTAGGGGATGAAGCCGCCGTGTAATGCGATCCCATTCATGATGGCCCCCATGCCGAACTCGCGTACACCGTAGGAGATGTAGTTGGGGGCCTCGGCCCATGCGCTGTCATGAAGTGCTTTGCTGCATTTGCCAGCCGTCAGATTGGACCCGGTCAGGTCGGCGGAACCGCCCAGTAGTTCGGGAACGCGCTGGATCAGCGTTTCCAGACAGTTCTGAGACGATTTGCGGGTCGCAATGCCGCCTGTGCGGTTCAATGCTTCGGTCAGCAGGGTGTTGCGGGTTTCTGCCCAGTTCTCCGGGAGTGCACCGGACATCCGGCGCAGGAACGACCGGGCCTCTTCGGGATAGCGCTCGGCATAGCGATTGAATCGTTCCTGCCATGCGGCCTCTGCCCGGGCACCTTTTTCGGTGGCGTCCCATGCTGCGCGGATTGCCCCGGGAATCTCGAAGGGCTCGTGCGACCAGCCAAGCTGCTGCCGGGTTGCAGCGACTTCATCAGCTCCCAGTGCAGCACCATGCACATCGTGGGTGCCGACCTTGTTGGGGGAGCCCCAGCCAATCTTGGTCCGGCAGATGATCAGGGTGGGTTTCTCGTCTTGCTGGCGTGCCTGCTGCAAGGCCTGATCGATCTGGGTGCTGTCATGACCATCAATGGGTCCGACCACATGCCAGCCATAAGCCTTGAAACGGCCAGCCGTGTCTTCATTGAACCAGCCCTCGACATGGCCATCAATCGAGATGCCGTTGTCGTCATAGAGACAGGTCAGTTTGGACAGACCCCAGACGCCGGCCAGAGCCGCCGCTTCGTGGCTGATGCCTTCCATCAGGCAACCATCACCCAGAAAGACCCAGGTGCGGTGATCGACGATGGATAGATCGGGTTTGTTGAACTCTTTGGCCAGTATTTTTTCGGCCAGTGCCATGCCCACGGCATTGGTCAGGCCCTGACCCAGCGGACCGGTGGTGGTTTCAACACCGGCTGTCATCCCGTATTCGGGATGCCCCGGGGTTTTGCTGCCCATCTGGCGGAATTGTTTTAGATCTTCTATGCCCAGATCGTAGCCGGTGAGATGAAGCAGAGCATAGACCAGCATCGAGGCATGGCCGTTGGAGAGCACAAACCGGTCTCGGTCTGGCCACGCCGGGTTGGCCGGGTTGTGCTGCATGACATGGCGCCAGAGTGCTTCCGCCATATCGGCCATTCCCATGGGGGCGCCGGGGTGGCCGGACTTGGCTTTTTCTACGGCATCAATGGCCAGAAAGCGAACCGCGTTGGCCAGTTCAAGACGGGTAGGGGTGCTCATGGCGGCTCCTTCAGGCGCGGCGCTTCTGATCCATGATTCGCAGAACCATGGGGGTGAAGATCATCTGCATGGCCAGACCCATCTTGCCGCCCGGAACAACGAGGGTGTTCGGACGGGTCAGGATGGAGTCATGCAGGATCGAGAGCAGGTACTGGAAGTCGATGCCCTTCGGGTTGGCAAAGCGGATGACCACCATGCTTTCATCCGCGGTAGGAATATCACGTGCGATAAAGGGATTCGAGGTGTCGACGATGGGAACGCGCTGAAAATTGACATTAGTCCTCGAGAACTGCGGGCAGATGTGGGTCACATAATCCGGCATACGGCGGAGGATGGTATCGATCACAGCCTCTTGTGAATAGCCGCGCATTTTCTGATCACGATGCAGCTTCTGGATCCACTCCAGGTTGATGGTTGGGACCACGCCGACACAGAGGTCCACATGTTTGGAGACATCGACCTGATCACCAGCATAGGCCCCGTGCAGGCCTTCGTAGAACATCAGATCGGTGCCTTCGGGAATGTCCTGCCAGGGCGTAAAAGTACCCGGATCCTGATTCCAGGGTTGGGCTTCTGCCGCATCGTGCAGATATTTTCTGAACTGACCGGTGCCGCTCTGTCCGTAGGTTTTGAACAAATTTTCCAGCTCGGCGAGCAAATTGGCTTCGGGGCCGAAGTGACTAAAGTTGCGATTGCCGGAGGCTTCCTCTTCTTTCATTTTCGCGCGCATGCTCAGGCGATCGAAACGGTGAAATGAATCACCCTCGATAATCTGGGCATTCAGACCTTCGCGGCGGAAGATGTGCTGAAAGCTCTGCATAACCGTACTGGTACCAGCACCTGATGAACCGGTGATCGCAATGATGGGGTGTTTGACTGACATGATGGTCTCCTGCGCTCGCTAGGGTGGTTTGGTTAATCCCTGAAGATGGATCGGCTGGAAAAGAGGGGGGATACGTAACTCTTGTCCAGGCCGGCATCGGCTTCCTGATGGTATTTTTCCAGCCGCTCCACTTCCTGGCGTGATCCGAGGATGACGGGAACGCGCTGGTGCAGCTGGTCCGGATGGATTGACTGGATGCGTTCGCGTCCGGTGCTGGCAAGGCCGCCGGCCTGTTCGATAATCATGGCCATCGGATTGGCTTCGTAAAGCAGTCTTAGACGCCCCGGTTTCGAAGGATCCTTGTTGTCCTTGGGGTACATGAAAATGCCACCCCGAATCAGAATCCGGTGGACTTCCGCCACAAATGACGCGATCCATCGCATGTTGAAATCGGTGCCGCGGATGCCTGTTTTGCCGGCACGGCATTCGGAAATGTAACGCTGTACCGGAGGCTCCCAGAAGCGTTCGTTCGAGGTGTTGATGGCAAACTCACGGGTTTCTTCCGGCACTCTGATGTCCGGGTGTGTGAGGATGAAATTGCCACTGTCGCGATCAAGCGTGAAGCCGTGGGTTCCGGAACCCACGGTCAGGACGAGCATGGTGGATGGCCCGTAGATGGCATAGCCCGCAGCGACCTGGCGCTGGCCCGGCTGCAAATAATCCTGCATGCCGGTGTCGTCTTTGCCTTCTTTGGTAATGACCGAGAAAATGGTGCCCACCGAGACATTGACGTCACTGTTTGATGATCCATCCAGCGGGTCAAAGATCAGGAGATAACGCCCTTTGGGGTAGTCTGCCGGGATTGCGTAGGGTTCGTCCATTTCTTCCGAGGCCATCCCGGCCAGCTGACCACCCCATTCGCAATGATGCAGCATGGCTTCATTGGTCAGGACATCCAGCTTCTTCTGGACTTCGCCCTGGATGTTGGTGCTGTCGATCGCACCCAGGTTACCGCCCAGTGCCCCTTTGGCGACCATACCGGAGATGGTCTTGATCGCGGCGGCAACGTCGATGAGCAGGGCGCCAAGGTCTGCACGCTGGTCCCGTGTGTTTTCAATGACAAATTTTGAGAGGGTGGTGCGTCCGGATTTCATGGTGTCTCCCGAGCTTCATGGTTTTGTTGTTGTCGTCAACAATAAGTTAAGAAGCGATTAAGGTGTAGTCAGAAATTTTGACGAGCTTGATAAGCCTTTGCTTAATTAAGTGTTCTCTCTAACTCGATTCAGAATTTCTGACTGGGCGGAACGGGGTGGTTTTTTTATAGTGAGCTCATGAATACGATCGCTGCCCTGATCTTTGATGTGGATGGAACGCTTGCCGACACGGAGCGGGAGGGTCATCTGCCCGCGTTCAATACGACGTTCAGGGAGCACGGCTTATCCTGGCATTGGTCGCCTGAACTCTATGGTGAGCTCTTGGCTGTGACCGGGGGCAAGGAGCGTATGCGCTTCTACGCGGAAAATTATGACCCCGGCTTTCTGGCGAGACCTGATGCAGAAATCCTGATCCGTCAGATGCATCAGGCAAAGAATCGACACTATGTGGCGTTGATGACGTCGGGGGCGATTCAACTGAGAGCGGGGGTGTTGGATCTTATTCGCTTAGCGAAGGCATCCGGCATCCGGTTGGCGATTGCGACCACCACGAGCCCGGAAAATGTCGACGCATTGCTGGCCGCCACGTTGCCCCCGGATCTGCAAGCTTGCTTTGAGGTGATTGGCGCAGGGGACGTGGTTACTGCAAAGAAGCCTGCCCCCGATATTTACCAATGGGTCCTCGCCCAGCTTGGTCTGGATGCGGGTGTATGTCTGGCCGTGGAGGACTCTGAAAACGGACTCCGAGCAAGCCTAGGTGCTGGGTTGAAGACCGTGGTGACATTGAACGATTACACGCGGGGTCAGGATTTTAGCGGTGCAGCATGGGTGCTCGATTCATTGACCGAAATGCCGGCTGCCAAACTATTAAACTATAGCTTATCAAAAAATAAAAAAGCGTGACTTTTATTTAACTTTATATCTCGCTAGGATGTGTTCAAGACGTTTCAATTATTCGTAGTAACCAATCAAGGAGTGAGGTCATGGATCAGTCGAGTCGTTACGCCGATTTGTCGTTGAAGGAAGAAGATCTTATCGCCGGCGGGCAACATATTCTTGTGGCTTACAAGATGAAACCCAAGGCAGGTTATGGCTATCTTGAGGCTGCTGCGCACTTCGCGGCCGAGTCATCCACCGGGACCAACGTTGAAGTGTGCACCACGGATGAGTTCACCAAAGGCGTTGATGCACTGGTCTACATGATTGATGAGGCCACTGAGGAAATGCGGATCGCCTATCCGATCGACCTCTTTGATCGCAACATCACGGATGGCCGCATGATGATTGTGTCTTTCCTGACGCTGGTGATCGGCAACAATCAGGGCATGGGCGACATCGAGCATGCCAAGATGTATGACTTCTATATGCCCCCCAAAGCCATTCAGCTGTTTGATGGCCCCTCCAAGGATATCTCTGATCTATGGCGGATTCTGGGTCGCCCGATTCAGGACGGTGGCTATATCGCGGGTACGATCATTAAACCGAAACTGGGTCTGCGTCCCGAACCGTTTGCCCAGGCTGCCTACCAGTTCTGGCTGGGCGGGGACTTCATCAAGAACGATGAGCCGCAGGGTAACCAGACTTTTGCACCGATGAAGAAGGTGATTCCGCTGGTCTATGACGCGATGAAGCGGGCCATGGACGAAACGGGTGAAGCCAAGATTTTCTCGGCCAATATTACCGCCGATGATCACCATGAAATGATGGCGCGTGGTCACTACATCCTTGAACAGTTTGGTCCGGATGCCGATAAGGTGGCCTTCCTGGTTGACGGCTATGTGGGCGGTCCGGGCATGATCACCACAGCACGCCGGAACTTTCCGAACCAGTATCTACACTACCACCGGGCTGGCCACGGTGCAGTGACTTCGCCATCGGCCAAACGGGGCTATACCGCTTATGTGCTGGCCAAGATGAGCCGGCTTCAGGGTGCCTCCGGCATTCACGTCGGGACCATGGGTTTCGGCAAAATGGAAGGCGATGCCGATGACCGTGCCATTGCCTACATCATCGAGCGGGATTCCTATCAGGGGCCGGTGTATCACCAGGAATGGCTGGGTATGAAGCCGACGACGCCCATTATTTCAGGCGGTATGAATGCACTGCGTCTGCCGGGCTTCTTCGAGAACCTGGGTCATGGCAACGTGATTAATACCGCGGGCGGTGGTTCTTATGGTCATATCGATTCACCGGCAGCGGGTGCGAAATCTCTGCGTCAGGCCTATGAGTGCTGGCGTGCCGGTGCCGACCCGATCGAATGGGCCAAGGAGCACAAGGAATTCGCCCGGGCTTTCGAATCGTTCCCGAATGACGCAGACAAGCTGTATCCGGGTTGGCGCGACAAGATCGGTTCACACAAGTAACCGAAGAGGGGCTGATGCTTCGGCACCAGCCCCAGCCATTAGCCCAGTGACTCTCAATACCTTATCGAGGTTCCGCGCATGTCACATACCGATCAGTACCTGATCAAGAAAGCGCCGTTCTATCAGCCCCAGGCCGATGAGATCGCTCTCTTTGAGGCCGCCTGGGCCGCACGCCTGCCGGTGATGGTGAAAGGGCCTACCGGTTGCGGGAAGTCACGCTTTGTCGAGCATATGGCCTGGCGTCTCGGAAAACCCCTGATTACGGTCGCCTGTAACGAGGATATGACCGCCTCCGACCTCGTGGGGCGCTACCTTCTGGATGCTGAGGGGACGCGTTGGCTGGATGGGCCGCTGACGACCGCTGCCCGAATCGGGGCGATCTGTTACCTCGATGAAATTGTCGAGGCTCGCCAGGACACCACGGTGGTGATTCACCCCTTGACCGATCACCGGCGGACATTGCCGCTCGATAAAAAAGGTGAACTGATCGAGGCGCACCCTGACTTTCTACTTGTGATTTCCTATAACCCCGGTTATCAGTCGCTGATGAAGGATCTGAAGCAGTCGACCAAGCAGCGCTTTACCGGATTTGATTTTGATTATCCGGTCGCCGAACTGGAGGCCGAAATTATTTCCCATGAGACCGGGGTTGATGCAGAGATGGCTCGGAGGCTAGTTCAGGTGGCCCAGGCGGGTCGCAATCTGAAAGGCCACGGCTTGGATGAAGGGATTTCGACCCGTCTGGTGGTTTACGCGGCGACCCTGATCCGTCAGGGCATTGCGCCTCAGGTTGCCTGCCGGATGGCCATGGTGCGCCCGATTACCGATGACCCGGATATTCGCGCCACCCTGGACCATGCCATTGATGCGGTTTTTGCCTGAATTATGACGACCGGTATTACGGGCATTAGGCCGGTTGCCGACGCGCGCCAGCGTACGTTTCAGGATGTCAGGATCCAGACTGCGTGGCAAACGCTGGATTGCGGTTTCGCGGCAGTGGCCGATGTCTTCGAGCCCTGCTGTGCCGAGGCACTGTCGCAGCTGTCTGTGCAGGATTTTGATGATTATCTGATGCTGGCCCGGGAGATTGGTCGTCTGGGCCGCGGGGCGGATCCACTCCTCGCATTTCTGGAAGAATGGCCATCGATTCGTCTGGCTTCGCCAGGGATGAGTCAGGCACTGTTAGTTCAGGTGCGCAACACCATTGAAGCGTTGCATAAGTCGCCTAACAGCAAGGCGATCCTACCGTTTCTGCAGACGCTTGCTGCCGTGGCACGCCGGCTCCGCTCGGCGGAGCAATTGGCAGCCTACATGGAGATTGCGCTGGATATGATGGCGCGAACATCCGGTTCGATCCATGGTCGGCAATTGACGCTACCGAGCCCCGGGTTAACGCATTTCTATGAACAGGCGCCAAGGCTCGTGTCCTTGCTCTCGCTAGATGGTTTGCGTCACTGGGTGGATTTCGGGGTTACTAATTATGCGGAGCACCCCGAACAACAGGCTGCCTACTTCAGACTGGAGTCTGCCGATGCACGCTCTGTGCTTCACCGGGAACGGCGGGGGATTCTATTTGCCGATGTCGAACGCTCTTTGTCGCTCTATCTCCGGTCGCTATGGCAAGCGGCGGATCCGTTGGTGCCCTTTGCGACCGCTCTGGATGCAGAGCGTCCTGTCATGCCGTATTTTGATGCTTTGGGCATGCGCGTTCCCGATGTGTTTGAATCCGCCAGGGGAGTGAGTGGGCTGGATCGCTACCGGGCACTTCTGGCGCACATGGTGGGTCATCGTCGCTGGAGTGTGCCGCAGATTGCTGATAACTGGAGCCCGTTTCAGCGTCTGGCCGTGGAATGCTTAGAGGATTCACGCATTGACCAGTTATTGATTCGGCAATATCCGGGGCTGCGCCGTATCTTTCAGGCGCTACACCCCAGGCCCGATGAAGATGCCTGTGACCCGACGACCCAATCGTGTTTGCGTCACCGTCTGACACTTCTATCCTATGCGGTGCTAGACCCTAACCATGGTTATCGGGACCCATGCCTTAATCAGTACGTCGCCCGATTCCACGCGTTGCTGGCGGCGGGGCATTCATCGACCGCTGAAATGGCTCAACTGGCATTGTCGTATGTGGCCCAAAGTCGACGACAGAGTGACCAGTCTGCAAACGTTTATTTCGATGGGACGCTGATCGAATACCGGGATGATAACCGCCATTTGTGGCGCTTCATCGAGGATTCCGATGACGAGGAATTCTTTGATGACCCATCCCGCAAGCAATTGGAAGATGCGGAGCTGAACGGATTGCCACCGCGCCATTACCCTGAATGGGATTACAAGGGTCAGTACTTCCGCCCGGATTGGGTGAGCGTCTACGAGGCCCTGCACCCCAAGAGCGATCCGTCCATCATTGATCAGCTGTTGCTCAAGCATGCAGGTCTGGCAAAACAGCTTAAGCGTCTACTTGACCTGATCAAGCCGCAAGAGAAAGTCCGGATTCGATATCAGGAAGAGGGGAGCGAGCTGGATCTGGACATCGCTCTGCGCTCCCTGATTGATTTCAGAAGTGGGGTGACGCCGGATCCGAGAATCAACATGAGTCATCGTACGGATGGCCGTGACATTGACGTGCTGCTGCTGGTTGATCTGTCCGAGTCCCTGAACCAACGGGTAGGTGGTCATGAGGCTGCCCAGACCGTATTGCAATTGAGTCAGGAAGCCGTGGCGCTGCTTGCCTGGTCGATCGATCAGTTAGGCGATGCGCTAGCCGTTGCAGGATTCCATTCCAATACCCGACACGACGTCCGCTATCAGCATATCAAAGGTTTTGGCGAAGGGTGGAGCGAACAGGTCAAAGCGCGGATTGCGGCCATGCAGGCGGGCTATTCCACCCGTATGGGGGCGGCACTCCGCCATGCGGGTCATTACCTCGGAGCGCGCAAGGCAGACAAGCGGATCCTTCTGGTGCTGACCGATGGGGAACCGGCCGATATCGATGTGACGGATGCTGCCTACCTTCGCGCGGACGCAAGAAAGGCCGTGGAATCGCTTCAGGCCGGTGGCATCACGACCTACTGCCTGAGTCTGGATCCGAAGGCAGACGAATATGTATCCGAAATTTTCGGAAAGAACTGGCGTGTACTCGATCGCATCGAGCGCTTGCCGGAGCAATTGCCTATGCTGTATCTCAGTTTGACGCGCTAAATTTCCCGTACCCTGGTATTCAAGCGGCTTCCCACGCTTGAATTTTTCCCCGCGCAAGCGGGGATTTTTTTATCAGCCGATCCACTTAATGGAGCAGCCGATCGAGGGTATCTGGTCCATTGGTCCATATCCGGTTTTGGCAATTTGCTGCATGGCGAGGAGCAAATCGCACGGTGTACCATCGGGCGCAGTTTCCTTGCGGGATGCGTCGAATCGCCCGCGGTACTGAAGCTTGAAATCGCGATTGAACCCGAAGAAGTCTGGTGTGCAGACGGCACCATAGGATTTTGCAACGGACTGGGTCTGATCCAGCAGATACGGAAAAGGCAGGGCGAGCTTATGCGTCAGTTCTAACATCGACGCCCATGAGTCTTCGGGGTAGTCGGTTGGGTCGTTGCTCATGATGGCGACGACACCAACGCCTTCGGCCTTCATGGTCCGACAGGCCTCAATCAGTCTTGGCCTGATGGCCTTGACGTAGGGGCAATGATTGCAGATAAACATGACCAGCAATCCATGGGAACCCATGGATTGGGTCAGACTATATCGGTTTCCATCGGTGGCAGGCAGATCAAAATCGGGGGCGGCCCATCCGAAATCACAGACCGGTGTCAATGTGCTGGCCATGAGTGCTCCTGGCTAGTGAGCGACCGATTGGGCACGCTCCTCGAGTATTCTGACGGCGGGAAGCTGTTTGCCTTCAAGAAACTCCAGGAAGGCTCCGCCGCCGGTTGAAATATAGCCGACCTGGTCACTGATGTTGTACTTGGCAATGGCCGCCAGCGTATCACCACCCCCGGCCACCGTGAAGGCGGGTGAGTGGGCGATGGCAGCGGCCAGCATTTTGGTGGCCCCCCCGAACTGCTCGATTTCAAAAACGCCTAAAGGGCCGTTCCAGATGATCGTGCCGGCATCGGCAACAATCGCGCAGAGCCGGGCGGCGGTGCGGGGTCCGATATCTAGGATCAGATCATCGTCCTGGATCTGTTCCGCCAGAATCTTGTTGGCTCGTGCCTGGGAGGAAAACTCGTTGGCCGTAATAACGTCAACCGGGATCGGTACCCCGGCGCCGCGGGCCTCCATGCTTTTCATGATCTCGATCGCTTCCCCGACCAGGGCGGGTTCTGCCAGGGATTTGCCGATCGGCATCCCCTTGGCCAGCATGAAGGTATTGGCAATGCCGCCACCGACAATCAATTGGTCGACTTTTTCTGCCAGAGAACGAAGAATTGTGAGCTTTGTCGAGACCTTGGAGCCGGCCACAATGGCGACCAGCGGCTTCTTGGGTTGCGTAAAGGCCTTGTTTAGGGCATCCAGCTCCGATGCCATGAGGGGGCCTGCGCAGGCGATGGGGGCATGGCGGGCGATTCCATGTGTGGTGGATTCGGCCCGGTGGGCGGTGCCGAATGCATCGTTGACGTAAACATCACACAGAGCGGCCATTTTTTTTGCCAGTGTGTCATCGTCTGCCTTTTCGCCCGGATTAAGGCGGCAATTTTCCAGCAAGACGACTTCTCCGGGTTTGACCGTAAACTTACCGTTGACCCAGTCGCTGATCAAAGGGACGCGGCAGCCAAGCAGATCGGCAAGACGCATTGCGACCGGTGCCAGGCTATCCTCAGGGGTGAATTCTCCCTCGGTGGGACGCCCCAGGTGCGAACAGACCATCACTGCTGCGCCCTGATCGAGCGCGTTACGAATGGCTGGCACCGAAGCCCGGATTCGGGTGTCATCGATAATCACACCGGTATCGTTTTGGGGAACATTAAGGTCTGCGCGAATAAATACCCGCTTGCCAGTGAGATTAACATCGCTTAGTCGGATGAAGTTCATAGCATTCCCTCAAAGTAACTGGCAATGTATGAAATGTCCGGAACGACCCGATCCGGGTCGGCCATGGCAATGGGGCGACCATGGTTATAGCCGTAGGGGACGGTCCAGCAGACGACTCCGGCAGCCCGGGCCGTAGCGATATCCGTCTCTGAGTCGCCGACAAAGAGGCTCTGTCCAGTCATGACATCGAGGCTGTGCAGGCAATGTTGAATGACGCCGGGGTGGGGTTTCTTGATCGGTAGGGTGTCACCACAGATCACCATGTCCATGAACTGATCCAGGCCATGGGATTCGATGATGCGTTGGGTATAGCGGCACTCCTTGTTGGTAATGACAGCCTGTTTAAAACCCTTGGCTTTCATTTCTGCGAGAGTTTCCATGACCATGGGGTAGGGCTTGCCGGTTGTGCCAGCGGTGGCTTCATAGTGCTCCATGAAGTTTGCCATGACCGTTTCCCAATTATGGTGCGACGATGCTCCGGTCGCGGCCCAGGCTTGCTGCATGAGGAAGCCCGTTCCGTGACCGATCCAGCGTTTAACTTCCTGCTCTGTCACGCTGCCGTGGTTGAAGTCGCGTAGCGTCCGGTTGACGGCTTCAGTAATTTCACCGGCCGTATCCAGTAACGTCCCGTCCAGGTCGTACATCACGAGTGCCATATCGCCTCCTTGTGTTTGCAGTCAGGGCACCGAGGCCGAGATTGAGAATGCTGATGTCTGAGGACAGGGTAAAATTTTCCGTGTTTAAGGTAAATTCATATATATTTACGAAAGATTAAGTAATTGCTAAACAGCGAGATGCTCCGTTCGCCGCGGGTGTTCCCACGCCGGGCAATTTCCAGTCAAAGGATGTGTGATGAATCTGATCCGCTCGTTAACGCTGAGACAGCTCCAAATCTTTGTTGCCGCAGCTAGAAATCTGAGTTTTGTGCGGACTGCAGAGTCGCTGCATCTGACCCCACCGGCAGTCTCCATGCAGATGAAACAACTGGAAGAGAATGTCGGGCTTCCCCTATTTGAACGGACTGGCCGTGAAATTCGTCTAACGGCCGCCGGAAGTCTGTTTGTCCATCACGCCACACGGATTCTGGGGGAGATCAAGGATACGGAATTCAGCCTGCAGAGTCTGCTGGATGCCGAAGCCGGTCAGGTGACGGTAGGTATGGTCAGTACTGCTAAGTACTTTATGCCCCGCATGCTGGCTGGGTACTCACGGGAACATCAGGGCGTAGACGTCCAGTTTACGGTGGGTAACCGGGAGGTGATTCTCCAGAAGCTGGTTGACAACGAGCTGGATCTGGCCGTGATGGGCCGGATGCCCGAGGAGATCGATGCCACCAGTGTCCCGATGGCAACGCACCCCTATGTGATTGTCGCCCCCCCGGATCATCCGCTGGTGGGTAAGGGTGAGTTTGACTTGCAGGAGCTCAGGGATGAACTCTTTTTGCTCCGCGAGGAGGGCTCGGGATCGCGCCGTGTGGCCGAAGAAATGTTCAAGAAGCACCTGTTTGCCCCACGAAAAACCCTAAGTCTGGGAAGCAATGAAACCATTAAACAGGCAGTCATGGCCGGGATGGGGATCAGCCTGATATCGCTGCATACGTTGATGCTCGAACTCAAGACAGGATCACTGGCCGTACTTCCGGTGATTGGCACACCTATTCAGCGAACCTGGTATCTCGTCCACATGAACGGCAAACGTCTACTGCCTTCGGGCCAACGGTTCAAGGATTACCTGCTCGATCATGCCGAGCTGACGCTTAATGCCTGAATAGAATCGGCAGTTTCAGGCATTCCTGAAACTGTTCCGGATCTTACGGGTCAGCATTGCCACGCCAAGAAGCACGAGGGGTGTCGCAATACCGGTTGCTAGTTCGACATCGTGGATGATGCCCATGGTTTTCATAGCCTTGAAAACATAGGCCGCGATACCGATACCGTAGTAACTGATGGCCACAATCGATAGTCCCTCGACGGCCTGCTGCAGGTGTAGCTGATGCTTCGATCGTTCTTCCATGGAAGCGAGCAGTTTCGAGTTCTGTTCTTCACGGGCAATCTCGACGCGGGTCTGCAGAAGCTGGCTGATCCGCGACACACGATGCGAGGTTTCACGGATGCGGTGCGAAAATGCGCTGCATGTTTTCATGGCGGGTACGAGTCGACGCTCCATGAACTCACCAAAACCCTGTAGGCCGGAAATGTTGATTTCCCCTAGGTCCTTGATGCGTCGTTGAACCAGCTGAAAATAGGCATCACTGGCCGAAAGGCGGAACTGGGTGCGGGAAGAGAGTGCTTCAATGGCTGACGAAATGCCGGAGATACGTTGCTGAAGTTCAAGATCACGTGACTGCTCGTTGAGCAGGGATTCAGACGGCGTGGCCAGCAGCTTGCTGACCTCAATCAGCTCGGATTCCTGTTTGGCGAGCACCGGGAAGGACTCCTGAACTTCGGGTAGCGAGAGCAGGGCCATCATGCGATACGTTTCAACTTCGACCAGTGCTTGCAGAAGTCGACCCGCCTGCCGGGAGCCCATGTTGAAGTTCAGGAAGATCAGGTTGGAGCGTTGATACTCGTCAATGCGAAAGTCGGTAAAAGCGGCCCCTGCGCCTTGGCCAATGGAGCTGCCAATCATGGTGTTATTACTGAATCGTTTGGCCATGACATGCATGGCAGGAACGTTATCCCCCTGGCAGACCCGGATATTCATGGCGACCAGTAGCTCGCCGGGAAGGCGCGGTAACCACTGGTCGAGATTGCAATAGAAATGAGGTTCGCTATCGACGGCATTGTCTGCAGTCTGCTGGAAGAACCACCAGGATGAGAACTCCCCATGACGTTCATATTTGACCCGGAAGCGCAGACCCTCAACCCCGTTTGCTGCTTCGGGTTTGATGGCGACATCAAATTCGATGTTGTTTCCCTGCAGCATCGGGCAGGAGTCTTCACCCAGAGAGTCGCAGAGATCACGAATGATGGCCTCTTCCTGGAGCCGTTTGCCGCCCGTATTGATCAGCGCCAGATAGAGAATATGCTCGTTGGGCCAGAGCGCGACCGGCGGTCGTGCATGCAGCTCATCGTTCAGCCGGATACGGTTTGGGTGGGTCTCAGGAAGTCGGGCCTGGTTCATGGTGTTATTCGTGATGGCAGTGTTCGTGTCGCGTCGTACCAGTCGCACCGTCGTAGTCTACCGGGCCGTGAGAGCAGAGCGCGTGCCCTTGAACCCAATCGCTGTCGCCATCGACATAGTGCTCCTGCTTCCAGATAGGAGCGCGGTGCTTGATTTCTTCAATAATGAAACGGCAAGCCTTGAAGGATTCGTCCCGGTGTGGAGAGCTGACGGCGATCAGGATGCTGATTCCCTGTATATCCAGGCGGCCCTTGAAGTGTTCAATAAAAATATTGAGCCGCTCGCCCCAGCGCTGACGGGCTTCTTCGGCGAGGGTCCGGAAAACGTTGAGAGTCAGCTCGTCAAAGACATCATAGGAGACACCGTTGACCGGTTTGCCAAGGTTGTGATTTCGGACCGTACCAATGAAGAGATCTGCCGCACCATGAGCATCATCCGCAACAAAGGCGACGGCTTTGCTAACATCAATCGCTTCTGTGGCAATGCCGACGAATTCCTTGTGAGCCATATCAGCCTCCGCAAACGGGTGGCAGAATGGCCAGCCCGGTTTCAGCGCCAATCGCTTCGTCATCGCTCAGCACACGCTGCGCTGTTGCCAGGGCTGATTTATTGAGAAGTTCAATATCCTTAAAGTCGGGGTTGATCTGCTGCAGCGCCAGACCTAGTGCCTGCTTGACTGACTGTGCGTTTCCTTCGGCCGGGAGATCGATTTCGATAGTGCCCTCATGAAAGCGCCGGAAGGCGCCAAAGAGCTGGATGGATAAGCGGTGTTGTTGATTCATAAGCAGTTTGAAAGGGGGCGGTCAGGATGTTGCCTTGGCCAGGAGTATGTCAGAGGAGTGATTTTGCCAGCATGGAGAGGGCGACGGCAAAGGCAAAGATGGCAAAGCCCTGTTGCAAGCGCGGGCCTCTGATGCGTTCACCGATAGAGCGACCGCTGATCATGCCGACGAGTGCACCGGTGGCAAAGGGGATGGCAATGTCCCAGTTCATCGAGCCGGACAGCGAGGCACCGAGAACTCCCCCGAGCGAGACTAGGGTAATGACGCCGAGTGAGGTGGCAATAATGGAACGAACGGGCAGGTTGGTCACTTTTTTGAGGGCGGGCACGATCACAAAGCCGCCCCCGACACCGAGCAGACCAGAGAGAAATCCGGCCGTCATGCCGGATGCCACCATGGCCCGGAAGCAGGGGAGTGTCCAGGTCAGTTTGCCGCGGGTCTCGTCAAGTAGGCAGGGGGGGCCACAGGCGTCATCTCCTTTTTCCCCTTTAAGTTCCCGTTGGGCCTGGCGAAACATGTTGAACGAAACATAAAGGAGCACGATGGCAAAGATGCCGGCCAGAGGTTTGTTCGGGATCTGGTGCGCTGCCCATAAGCCCACCGGGGAGAGGCAGAGCCCGAAGCCCGACATGACCATGGCGGCCTTGTAACGTAGGATGCCCGCACGAAGACCTATGATGGCGCCGATGGACGCCGCCAGTGTCACGGCGAGCAGTGCCACCGGGGAGGCCTGAGCAACCGGAAGCCCGAGTCCGAACACCAGGAGAGGCACGGCAATGATGGCACCGCCCGCGCCGGTCAGCGCCAGAATGGCGCCAACGGCGAGACCGAGGCCCAGAGTCACCAGCAGGTAGGTTTCCATCAGTTGATCATCAGTGACGCTGAGCGCAGCGGTTTAATTTTCAAAAGGTTTGGCCAGCCACTCACGCCCACGCAACATGGCATTCCAGTAAATCCAGGGAAGGACATCCTTCTTGAGGATCCAGGCCAGGCGTGATGCCTTGATGGGGTTGATCAGCCAACGGAAGGTGGGCAGCAATTTACCACCAAACCCAAATTCCGCCAGGACGATCTTGCCATGCTCGACGGTCAGCGGGCATGAACCGTAACCATCGTAGCGGGTCGGAAAGGTTTCGCCCATGCGCAGCGCCATTAGGTTATTGGCAACAACTACAATCTGCTTGCGGGCGGCGGCGGCAGTCTTTGAATTCGGTGAGGAGCAGGCGTCGCCAAGACTGAAAATGTTTGGATAGCGAACGTGCTGTAGGGTGAACTGGTCAATTTCAACCATGCCATCCGCGCCGGCCAGCGGGCTGTTGCGCACGCAATCCTGCGGGGCTTGCGGGGGCGACACGTGCAGCATATCGAACTCGCGTTCCACACGGGTCACGTTGCCCTCGGCATCCTTGACGTCAAACCAGGCCTTGTGTGCTGGTCCATCGACAGCCACCAGGTTGGCACTAAAACTCAGATGGATGTCGTAGGCTTTCACATAATCCATGAGGGGCGGTACAAAATCGGGTACGCCAAAAAGCACACCGCCGGCATTGTAGAACTCGACATCGATATCCTTGAGGACACCCTGGCGGCGCCATTCGCTACAGGACAGGTACATCGCCTTTTGTGGTGCCCCCGGACATTTGATGGGTACGGGAGGCTGTGTAAAGATCGCACGACCTTTTTTCAGACCTTTGACGAGTTCCCAGGTATAGGGTGCGGTCTTAAAGCTGTAATTGCTGGTGACGCCATTTTTACCGATGGTTTCCGCGAGGCCCGGTATCAGATCCGGGCGAATACGGATCCCGGTGGCGACCACCAGATATTGATAGCTCACCGCCTGACCATTGTCGAGTAGCACCCGCTTGCCGTCCGGGTCGAAGCCCGAGGCGCCGGCTTTGATCCACTCGACGCCGGGCGGTATGACCGAGGCCATGGGTCGGGCACTGTCCGCCACATTGAATGCACCGCCCCCCACGAGGGTCCAGGCGGGCTGGTAATAGTGGGTGTCTGAAGGCTCGATAATGGTAATGCGTAGATTGTGTTGACGGTTCTTGAGGCTGGCAGCAAGGCCCACACCCGCAGAGCCGCCGCCCACGATAACGATATCGTGTTGATCGGCAGACCAATCGCAGGACGAAGCGCCGAGCAGATCGGGGTTAGTGGTCTGGGTAGATGCGAAAGCCGCTTCGCCCTGAGTGGCCATGCTGTAGAGCTTGGTCGAGCGGGCACCACTCCGACAGAAAGCCAGCACCGGTTTGGGTAGGCTCGCGAGAAGCTCCCCCATGCGAACGGCATCGGCGGCGGTCAGCTGTCCGCTGATCACGGGTTGATAGGCATACTGCAAGCCGGCTGCCATGACTGCCTCACCGATGGTGTCGCTGTGAGGTTGATCGACCCCACCCTCACCATCAGGACGGTTGTTGAGAACGGATCTAAACCCCATGGCCGCAATCGCTGCAACATCACTGGGGCTGATTTGCGGAGCAGTGGCAAAGTCGGTGTTGTGGCGGGTCACGTCAAGGGACATGATGGGCTTCCTCAATGGGTAAATGGAGCAAATGAGCGATTGCCGTCATCATATATAAACATCTTAGATGACGCATGTTGCGCTGCACGCTTACCTTTACTGCGGTTTTGTTAGAATCTGACCATTATAGATTCAGCAAAAACATCTTATTAGGATCGAGAGTGACCATGAACCCTATTGTTAAAGGATTTTTTGATAAAGATACCTGGACGGTGACCTATGTGGTCTATGAAAAACCGGGGACACCCTGTGCCATCA
>CAZRYZ010000006.1:0-38318 GCA_964604465.1 uncultured Dechloromonas sp.
TTAAGCTAACCAGTACTAATTGCCCGTGCGGCTTGACCCTATAACCTTGAATTAGTGTTATAGATCAACGCTCTAAGTAAAAATACTGCAGTCTCTACTGCACTCACAACAAAATCGAATACGGCATAAATGCGAAGCATTTCCTTCGCTCCTTCTCCAGTTGCGGTCTGTTGACCAAACATCAACAGACCAACCCCTTTGCTTGGCGGCCATAGCCTCTCGGACCCACCCCTTCCCATCCCGAACAGGACCGTGAAACGAGAACGCGCCAATGATAGTGAGCACTTCGCTTGCGAAAGTAGGTCACCGCCAGGCTCCCCATTCCTAAAACCCCTGCCCTCAATCAAGAGCGCGGGGGTTTTTACTTTAGTGCTACGGAAAATTACAACGCCCTTTTTATCTCTTCCGAAGGGAAGATTTGGGGTAGGGCCATCAACGGCTGCTCATGCGCTGGTAGAATAATGCGTGGCGGGTCTCCTCGCATTGTTAGGTCGTGAATCGGGTCAGGTCCGGAAGGAAGCAGCCACAGCGACTGAGGCAAGTGCCGGGGGTCGGGCTCGCCACCTCTATTTTTTGGCGTCCAATTCATGAGCTACCAGGTCCTCGCACGCAAGTGGCGTCCGAAAACATTTGATTCCCTGGTGGGGCAGGATTCGGTCGTCCGTGCGCTGACACATGCGCTTGATGCCAATCGCCTGCATCATGCCTATTTACTGACAGGTACCCGCGGCGTGGGCAAGACAACCATTGCCCGTATTCTGGCCAAGGCACTAAACTGTGAGCAGGGTGTTTCATCAACACCCTGTGGTGTCTGTTCTGCCTGCCAGCAAATTGATGCCGGCCGCTTTGTTGACTACATCGAAATGGATGCTGCGTCCAACCGGGGCGTGGATGAAATGGTGCAGCTCCTGGAGCAGGCCACCTTCATGCCCAGTGTAGGCCGTTACAAGGTCTACATGATCGATGAAGTGCATCAGCTCACTTCGCATGCATTCAATGCCATGCTCAAGACGCTGGAAGAGCCTCCTGCCCACGTCAAGTTCATTCTTGCCACCACGGATCCGCAGAAAATTCTGGTCACGGTACTCTCGCGCTGTCTGCAGTTCAATCTGAGGCAATTGTCCCCCGCGCAACTTTCGTCACACTTAGCCAACGTTCTTGGAGGCGAGGGCATTGCGGCAGATCTGAAAGCGCTTGACCTGATCTCCCGCGCAGCGGGAGGCAGTGTTCGCGACGCCCTGTCTTTGCTCGATCAGGCGATCGCTCATGGTGCAGGTGCGGTCCATGCGGATCAGGTCGGGCAAATGCTGGGCACGTCTAATCTATCGCGCATGATTTCTATGTTATCCGCGCTGATTGCTGGTGACGTCGCATCCGTTCGGGAACTGGCACAGCAGATGTCTCTGGCGACACTCTCTTTCGAATCCGCGCTGGATGATCTGGCACGATTAGCGGTTGCGCTTCAGCTGATGCAGTTTGATGCGACAGAGGGTGCGCAGGAGTTTTCATCGTTAAGTGATGATGATTCCGCCCAATTACGTATCCTAGCCAATCAGTGTAGTCGTCCGTATGCCCAGCTCATTTATCAGGTGGCGACACGGGCCCGAGCTGATTTACGCCTCGCGCCTGATCCGGCGCATGGTTTTCTCATGGCGATGCTTCGTTTGATGACGGTGCACCCGGGTCATGGGGTCACAGAGCAGCCCATGCCGCTGATGGTGGGAGAAAACCTAAGTAGGGCTCCCGCTGCAAGTACCTCGCTCAAGTCTAGCGTTGAGGTGAAGACGCCCGTACAGCAGGATGTCCCGGTGACCAAATCGCTTGCTCCTGTGCCAACTGCGTCACCTGTGCGATCTGATAATGCCGCCGCGCCGACATTAAGCCCGACAGATTGGCCGCAGCTGGTTGAAGAGTTGGGCCTTAAAGGGATGGCGCGCGAGCTGGCTCAGCATAGTGCCTGCGGGTCGTTCGGGGCAGGTGAAGTTGTTTTGAAATTGCCGGCGACGCACCGCCAGCTAATGATGCCGGCTTCAGAACAGCGCCTGGCTCAGGCGCTCTCCGAGAAATTTGGCGCACCGATGCGTGTTCGTTTTGACGTGGTGGAGCAAGTGGGCGTGACCGCTGCGGTCCTCAAGAAGGAGGCCGCCGAAGAGCGGATGAATCAGGCGGTAGCGGCGATAGAAAGTGATCCTCTGGTGCAGGAATTAATTGATGTGTTTGATGCAAAATTGATCGACGGATCGATTCGCCCTCTGGCGAGTTGATACCACGGTTTCGATACATAGGAGTACGACGATGCGCGGTATGGGTGGTATGGGCGGTTTAGGTAATATTATGAAACAGGCTCAGCAGATGCAGGAGCGGATGAAGAAGGCCCAAGAAGAGCTGGCGACTGTCGAGGTCGAGGGGCAGGCTGGTGCCGGTTCAGTCAAGGTGGTCATGACCTGTGCCCATGTGGTTCGTCGGATTACGATTGATCCGGCTGCCATGGATGACCGCGAAATGCTGGAAGATCTGGTAGCTGCTGCTGTGAATGATGCGGTACGTCGTGTTGAAGAGACGTCGCAAGGCAAAATGTCTGGCTTCACAGCTGGCCTGAATCTGCCGCCGGGCTTCAAGCTACCGTTCTAAACCCGTGTCGGCTATCCTCGAAAGCCTGATCGAAGCATTACGCTGTTTGCCTGGCGTGGGGCCCAAATCAGCCCAGCGTATGGCTTATCACCTGTTGCAGCATGATAGGGAGGGTGCGGGTCGCCTGGCCTTTGCGCTGGATGCGGCGCTCAATCAGGTCCAGCATTGCGAGCGCTGCAATACGTATTCGGAAACCCCGGTTTGTGAGCGTTGTCTCTCGGATCGGCGGGACCCCGCCTTGTTGTGCCTGGTGGAAACCCCGGTTGATCTGAATATGATTGAGCAGACACAGGCCTACAACGGTTTGTATTTTGTACTGATGGGCCGGATTTCGCCGTTGGATGGTCTGGGGCCGCGCGATCTGCGTCTGGATCAACTGATGGGCCGGGCCGGGGATGGCATCGTCAAAGAGGTCATTCTGGCGACTAATTTCACCAACGAGGGTGAGGCAACTGCCCATTTTTTAAGCGAAATGCTTAAAAAACAGGGGCTCAAGGTGTCCCGAATCGCTCGCGGGGTTCCCGTAGGCGGCGAGTTGGAATTTGTAGACAGCGGTACCCTCGCTCAGGCACTTCGGGAGCGTCGACGTCTGGAATCCTGAATTGTCTTTGCGTATAATCTCGGGATCGAATAGTTAGGACACTCTGGGGACCCAATCCATGAGCATTGAGCAGAAAGTAGATCCCAGCCGTCGCCGGTTACTGGTAACCACAGCGGCAATCGGAGGCGTAGGTGCGGTTGCCGCCCTGGTGCCTTTTGTCAGCAGTATGCTGCCTTCTGCACGTGCTCGTGCAGCTGGTGCGCCGGTTGAGGCTGATATCAGCAAACTGGAGCCGGGTCAGATGATGGTGGTGGAATGGCGCGGTAAGCCGGTCTGGATCCTGAATCGTAACGATGAAATGATGGCAACATTGCCGAAGCTGAACGATGCCTTGGCCGACCCGAATTCGGAAAAACCCCAGCAGCCGGAATACTGCAAGAACGAACATCGCTCGATCAAAGACAAAATCTGGGTGGCGATCGGTATTTGTACCCACCTGGGCTGCTCACCGTCTTCCAAGTTTGCTCCCGGTGCCTCGCAGGGTATGCCGGGCGATTGGCTGGGCGGTTTCCTCTGCCCCTGTCACGGTTCGACCTTTGACCTTGCTGGCCGCGTCTTCAAGGACAA
The DNA here is from genome assembly GCA_964604465.1 of uncultured Dechloromonas sp. Lineage (GTDB taxonomy): Bacteria > Pseudomonadota > Gammaproteobacteria > Burkholderiales > Rhodocyclaceae > Fluviibacter. Next base: position 3,800 of record CAZRYZ010000006.1, read on the forward strand.
GCCTGCGCCGACTAACCTCGAGATCCCGCCGCACGCCTATCTGAGCGATACCCGCCTGATCATCGGCGAAAGCAAAGGAGCCTGATGATGGCCAGCAACAAGCAGTTCGAAAAGTACAAGTCCGACGGTAGTGTTGGCGGCAATGTCCTTGAGTGGATTGATGCACGTTTTCCCCTGACCTCGACCATCAAGGGTCACCTGACCGAGTACTACGCGCCGAAGAACTTCAACTTCTGGTACTTTTTTGGTTCGCTGGCGTTGCTGGTGCTGGTGATTCAGATCCTGACCGGTATTTTCCTGGTCATGAACTACAAGCCGGATGCCAACCTCAACGAGAGCGGCATTCCGATTGCCTTTGCCAGTGTCGAGTACATCATGCGCGACGTGCCGGGTGGCTGGCTGATCCGCTACCTGCATTCGACAGGGGCTTCGGCATTCTTCGTCGTTGTGTATCTGCACATGTTCCGTGGCCTCCTCTATGGTTCCTACCGTAAGCCTCGGGAACTGCTATGGGTGTTCGGCACGCTGATCTTCCTGTGCCTGATGGCCGAAGCCTTCATGGGCTACCTGCTGCCCTGGGGTCAGATGTCCTACTGGGGTGCTCAGGTCATTATTAACCTCTTTGGTGCCATCCCGGTCATCGGTCCTGATCTGTCGACACTGATCCGCGGTGACTTCGTGGTGGGCGATGCAACCCTGAACCGCTTCTTCTCGTTGCACGTGATTGCCGTTCCGCTCATCCTGATCGGCCTGGTGGCTGCTCACCTGGTGGCGTTGCATGAAGTCGGTTCAAATAACCCGGATGGTATCGAGATCAAGGAAAAACTGGACGCCAATGGACACCCTCTGGATGGGATTCCTTTCCACCCGTATTACACCGTCAAGGATATTGTCGGTGTGGTTGTCTTTCTGTTCGTGTTCTCGATTGTGGTGTTCTTTGCACCTGAAGGTGGCGGCTACTTCCTGGAGTACAACAACTTCTTCCAGGCGGATCCGCTGAAGACCCCGCCGCATATCGCACCTGTCTGGTACTTCACACCGTTCTACTCCGTGCTGCGTGCCATCGTCTGGCCGATCCTCGGTATCGATGCCAAGTTCTGGGGTGTGGTCGGTATGGGCGCATCCGTGGTGATCATCGCCTTCCTGCCCTGGCTGGATCGTAGCCCGGTCAAGTCGATCCGTTATCGCGGTCCGATCTTCAAGACTGCCTTGACCATCTTTGTGATTGCCTTCTTCATCCTGGGTTACCTCGGCACCCAACCGCCGTCGTACTGGGGGGAGAAAATCTCTCAGGTTTGTACAGTCATTTACTTCGGCTTCTTCCTGGCCATGCCCTGGTATTCGAAGATCGATAAATACACCATTCCGCCTGAGCGCGTGACCGGCTAACGGGAAAGCAATCATGAAAATCAAAAATCTAATCGCTGCCGTACTGATGGTCCCCGCACTGGTGATGGCGAGTGAGTCCGTACACCTGGACAAGGCCCCGGACCTGCAAGGTAACAACGCGGCTCTGCAAAATGGCGCCAAGCTCTTCGTCAATTATTGCCAGAGCTGCCATGGGGCGTCGTTCATCCGTTATGAAAAGCTGCTGGACCTCGGTCTGACCGAGCAACAGATCAAGGACAATCTGATGTTTACCGGTGACAAGATCGGTGACACCATGAAGATTGCCATGCGTCCGGATGAAGCCAAAAAGTGGTTTGGTGTCACCCCGCCAGATCTGACGCTGGAAGCCCGTGCCCGCGCATCGGCTGATGGTAGCGGCGCCGACTGGATCTACACCTACCTGCGTAGTTTCTACAAGGACGACCTCCGCCCGACGGGTTGGAACAACGTGGTATTCCCGAACGTGGGTATGCCGCATGTGCTGTGGGAGCTTCAGGGTGTGCAGGTTCTTGAAGTCAGCAAAGATGACAAAGGTGTCGAGCATCAGAAGCTCGTTCTGGCTGAACCGGGTCAGCTGACACCGGAGCAGTATGACCAGCAGGTCGCCGATCTGACTGCCTTCATCGTCTGGATGGGTGAGCCTGGTGCCGGTACACGCAAAGCCATCGGTTTCGGTGTGTTGCTGTTCCTCGTGGTTCTCTTCGTATCGGCCTATGCCCTGAAGAAAAACTACTGGAAAGACATTCACTGAGTTTTACATTAAAGCGTCGTAAGACGCTTGAAGGGTCGGGGTCGTTTATCGATCCCGATCTTTTTTAGAGGATCTTGATCATGATGCATTTGTATTCGGGTACCGTTTGCCCTTTCAGCCACCGCTGCCGGATCGTGCTGTATGAAAAGGGCATGGATTTCGAGATCCATGACATCGACCTGCTGAACAAAGCCGAAGATCTGGCCGTTATGAACCCGCATAACCGGGTACCTGTTCTTGTCGAGCGTGATCTCATTCTCTATGAGCCGAACATCATCAATGAATACATCGATGAACGTTTTCCGCACCCGCAGCTGATGCCGCCGGATCCGGTGCAACGTGCCCAGGCCCGTCAATTGCTGAACGGCATGGAGCGCGAGATCTTCTCGTTCATGGAGCCCATCGAACGCAAGCTGAAGACAGCCGACAAGGCACGGACCGAGATCCGCGATCGCCTGATTGAAATCGCCCCCATCTTTACCAAGCAAAAGCATCTCCTCGGAGATGAATTCTCGATGCTGGATGTGGCCATTGCCCCGCTGTTGTGGCGCCTGGATCACTATGAGATTTCGCTACCGAAGTCGGCTGCGCCGCTCTTCAAATACGCTGAGCGTATTTTCAGCCGTCAGGGGTTCATTGAATCAATGACGCCGCAAGAAAAGATCATGCGCAAGTAAGAGGTCGCGTTGCTTTCTAGCAAACCTTACCTGGTCCGGGCGTTATGGTCGTGGTGTTGCGATGCCGGCCTGACGCCTTACGTGACGGTATTCGTTGATGAGCAGTGTCGTGTACCCCTGGAGTATGTTCAGGATGGGACGCTCACACTCAATTTAAGCCCCGGTGCGACCGGGATGCTGGATATCGGCAACGAATGGATTTCGATGTCCGCTCGTTTCGGTGGGGTGTCTCGCGAACTGTTCATTCCGTTGGGCGCCGTCATCGGTATTTTTGCCCGTGAGAATGGGGCCGGCATGGAGTTTCCCTACGAACCAACGATTGTTGCCGATCCCGCAACCTCAACAACCGCTTCGTCGTTGCCGACCGAATCGAAGCCTGAAACGTCCATGGCGGCGGTTGAGGATGGAGCGGAGCGGCCTGCGCGTCCGGGAAAACCTTTCCTGCATCGGGTTAAATAGGTTTCCCCGACATGATTCCCCGCCCGCTGATTCTCTTTGCTCATGGTGCACGAGATCCCGAATGGGCGCGTCCGGTTCAGGCGGTTGCAGCAAAGCTTCGCGTTGAGAACCCCGACCAACCCGTGCTCGTGGCATTTCTGGAGTTTATGAGCCCAACGTTGCCCGAGGCGGTCTCGGAACTTATTGCGAGTGCCCCGGAACCAGTGCCCGCACTGGATATCCTGCCGTTTTTTATTGCCCAGGGTGGGCATTTGCGTCAGGAAGTGCCACTGATGCTCGAGGAAATACAGCGCCGGCACCCCGGGACCTCATTGCGTTTACTGCCGCCCCTCGGCGAACTGCCTTCTGTTCAGGCGGCTATGGCGCAAGCGATCACGAGCCTGCTCAAGTAATCAATCAGGAGTGGCCTGGTGTTTTGGGCTTGATGATCAGGCTGGCGATCATGGTCACCAGCAGGAAGGCAAGAACAATCGCCAGCGAGGCACCGACCGGGATGTGGTAAAAGTCCACGATCAGCATTTTGGTGCCGATAAAGACCAGAATCGCGGCCAATCCGAACTTGAGTAGGTGGAAGCGCTCGGCCATTCCGGCCAGCATAAAGTAGAGCGCCCTGAGACCAAGCACGGCAAAGATATTCGAGCTCATGACGATATAGGGGTCAGTCGTCACGGCAAAGATCGCGGGGATCGAGTCAACGGCAAACATCACATCCGTGACCCCGATCAGGGCGACCACCAGAAACAATGGGGTGAAGGTGCGAACGCCGTCCTTGATGAAATACAATGCGCTCCCATGGTACTCATGGCTGATGGTCAGGTGTCCGCGCATCCACTTGAGCAGACGATTGTTTTCCAGGTCGTGCTCTTCTTCGTCAGCCACCACCATTTTGGCGCCGGTGTATAGCAGGAACAAGCCGAAGAAATACATGACCCAGCTAAAGCGGCTAATCAGCCAGGCGCCAATCAGAATCAGAAGGATGCGCAGTACGATGGCGGCGATGATGCCGATCATCAGCGCCTTTTTCTGTTGCGCCAGTGGCACGTGAAACGTGGTGAACAGCATCAGGAAGACAAAGAGATTGTCCACCGACAGTGATTTCTCGATCAGGTATCCGGTTAGAAACTCGCCGGCCTTGATGTTGGCAAATTCGCGACCATCGGTCATATCCAGTGCAAACCAGAGACCGGCGCAGAATACGAGGGCCAGAGAGACCCAGACCAGAGACCAGCGCAGCGCATCAGAAAAGCTGATGACCCGGTTGCCCTGCCGTTTGAGCGACATGAAATCGGCACCCAGCGAGGCCACGACAAAGATCAGCAGGGCGCTCCAGGCGAGGGGGGAATCAATGTGCGGAATCAGGGTTTCTGGCATGGCGATCGTGGCAAAATACAGGCAATGGTCGTCATTTTGCCACGACTCGAATATTTTGCCCGGTTCTTCACCCGCTTCTTCACTTGGTTTTTATCGATCTGGATCTTTCTATGTCCGCACTTCAATTTGCCATTGTTCCCGTGACACCCTTTGCCCAGAACTGCACGATTCTCTGGGATGAAACCAGCAAACGCGGTGCGGTGGTCGACCCCGGCGGCGATATTGACCGGCTGGTGGCTGAAATTGAACGTCGGGGCATTACCCTGGAAAAAATTCTGATTACCCACGGACACATTGATCATGCCGGTGGGGCGGCCGATCTTGCTCAGCGACTTGGTATTCCGATTGAGGGCCCGCAGCAGGAAGATGCCTTCTGGATCCAGGGAATGCCCATGCAATCCCAGAAATTCGGTTTTCCTCATGTCGAGGCCTTTGAACCCAATCGCTGGCTTAATGATGCCGATACCGTTGAGGTGGCGGGCCATACAATGAAGGTGATTCATTGTCCTGGCCACACGCCGGGCCATGTCTGCTTTTTTCATGAGCCCAGCCGATTAGCGCTGGTGGGTGATGTGCTGTTTCAGCAATCCATTGGCCGGACTGATTTTCCGCGTGGTAACCACCAGCAACTAATCAGCTCAATCCGAGAAAAACTTTTCCCCCTAGGTGATGATGTGCGATTTGTGCCGGGTCATGGCCCCATGTCGACCTTTGGCGACGAACGTGTCGACAACCCCTATGTGGCGGATGGTCAGCGTTGACCGCCATGGCCCCTTGGGGCTCTGCTAGAATGGCGGTTACGAACCTGAAGCAGGATATGTGCCGATGAAAACGACGTTTCTCGACTTTGAGCAGCCGATCGCCGAACTGGAAAACAAGATCGATGAACTCCGCGCCATGCAGGAGGAGTCGGGCGTTGATATTTCCGAAGAGGTTGAGCGCCTGGCCGAGAAAAGCCGCACACTGTCTCACGATATCTATGCCAAGCTGACGCCTTGGCAGAGTGCTCAAGTAGCGCGCCACCCGCAGCGTCCCTATACCCTCGATTACGTCGAGAATATTTTTACCGATTTTCATGAGCTTCATGGCGACCGCGCATTTGCCGATGACACAGCCATCGTCGGTGGTCTGGCCCGTCTAAATGGTGAGCCCTGTGTGGTGATCGGTCACCAGAAGGGGCGCGACACCAAGGAAAAGATTTACCGTAATTTCGGCATGCCGCGTCCGGAAGGCTATCGCAAAGCGCTACGCCTGATGAAGCTGGCAGAGAAATTTGGCCTCCCTGTTTTTACCTTTGTTGATACGCCGGGTGCTTATCCGGGCATTGGCGCGGAAGAGCGGGGTCAGTCCGAAGCTATCGGCCGTAACCTGCTGGTGATGGCCGAGCTCAAAACACCGATCATCGTCACCGTTATCGGTGAAGGTGGTTCCGGCGGCGCGCTAGCGATTGCTGTGGGCGACGAAGTCTTAATGCTGCAACACTCAACCTACTCGGTGATCTCTCCCGAGGGTTGTGCCACCATTCTCTGGAAGAGTGCCGAAAAGGCCTCGGAGGCCGCCGAAATCATGGGGATTACGGCAGGTCGGCTGAAGGGTCTGGGTCTGATTGATCAGGTTGTGGAAGAAACACCGGGCGGTGCCCACCGAGATGTCGTGGGCATGGCCAAGAACCTCAAGGGTGCGCTGGAGCAGGCGCTGGCCCGTGTTTCCGGGTTGAACCATGATGCGCTCGTGCGGCGTCGTATTGATCGCCTGATGGCGTACGGCGCTTACGAGACTGCCGGCGCCTGATTGCCAGTTGCGCCCTGACCCGGTTGAACGTATGACAACCGGTCCAGATTTTGATCGCGACTCCGTCGATCGCGACTCCGCCGATCCTATCCTGACAGCGGTCCAGAAAGCCCTGGTGCCCGGTTTGAAGCCAGGTGCCCGTGTTCTGATTGGTTTGTCTGGCGGACTGGATTCCATGGCGTTGCTCCATGCGCTAGCCAAGCTTCGCGAGCCCATGAACTTTGGGCTGTCGGCGTTGCACGTTCATCATGGGCTATCGCCCCATGCCGATGCCTGGGCATCATTCTGTACGGACCAATGTAAAGCGCTGGGGGTGAACTGCCAGGTGATGCGTGTCGACATCGCTCAAGACCAGGGCAAGGGCCTGGAGCAGGCCGCCCGGGAAAAACGCTATGCTGCCTTGGCCAGCGCATCGGGGGATGTGCTTTGCCTGGCCCACCATCAGAATGACCGGGCCGAGACCTTGCTCCTTAATCTGTTCCGGGGCGCATCGGCCACCGGGTTGGCAGGCGTTCCCGGATCACGCTGGCTCGGAGACAAACGCCTGGTCAGGCCCTTGATGGGGGTGACACGACCGGACTTGGCTGCCTGGGTAACGGCTCAGGGGCTTCACTGGATTGAAGACGAGAGCAATCTGGATCTGCGCTACCGGCGCAATTTTGTCCGCCATCGGGTGCTTCCGGTGATTGCAGACTCTTTTCCAGGTGTCGTCAAAGTGCTGGCACGAACGGCAAGCCAGATGCAGGAACAACTCGCACTGATTGATCGACTCGCAGAAATAGACGGGGAGCGCTGCCGTGGGCCCTCAGGTTATCTGTCAGTGGGCAGCCTACAGGGTCTTCCCGAACCCGCTGTTCGTAACGTATTGCGTTATGCATTGACCCGAACCGGATTGCAAATTCCATCCGCGCAGCGCTTGCAGACTCTGGCGGCACAGCTGATGACGGCTCGACCTGAGGCTGAAGTATTTGTACGGATGGGCGAGGTCGGTGTTCACCTCTGGCGTGATCAGATCTGGCTTGATACGGTGATCAAACTACCCCTGCCAGAAACACAATTACTTCGCGTTGGCGAATCGGTCTGGCCGGATGGCACGCTACAGATTAATGCTGCCGGTGTCGAGCCCATGGGGCTGGAGGTTCGTCCGCTAGGTCGAGGGCAACAATTTCAACCCGCCGCCCGCTGTCGCGACACGGTCACCGAGCATTTACGCGCAAAAGGGGTGCCGCCCTGGGTGCGCCCGCGGCTTCCCGGAGTCTGGTTCAACGGCAAATTGGTATGGGTCGCGGTGCTTGGGCAGTCTTCTGACTGGATGAATGAAGCACGCCAAGCGCTTGACGTGACCTGGATACCTTTAGCTTCGGTCAGACTCTAAGCGATGCCAGAATTCCGGAAATCCGGAAGATTTTTCGGCAGATTTCTGGAAGGCCGGAATTTCAGCAGAGCGCGAGATAAAGCGCGTTACTAAAAGTCCTCATTAAAACAGTTGGTTATGCGATTTTGGCTGAAACAATGCCTATTGGCACGGCGCTTGCAATGTATGGTGTAATGAGAGCGCACTGTTGTGCTTCATTACGATAAGAAATAGTTGTTAACACCAAAGGAGCAAAGACATGAAAAAGATGAAACTGCTGGTGGCATCGCTGCTAGCGGCCTGTTCGACGATGGCCGCTGCGCAACAGCCAATCGTGATCAAGTTCAGCCACGTGGTGGCGACGGATACCCCCAAGGGCCTGGCTGCGGAGTATTTCAAGAAGAAGGCTGAGGAATATACCAAGGGTAAGGTCAAGGTTGAGGTCTACCCGAACAGCACGCTCTACAAGGATAAGGAAGAGATGGAAGCCCTGCAGCTGGGCGCTGTCCAGATGCTCGCACCGTCGCTCGCCAAGTTTGGTTCGCTGGGCGTCCGTGATTTCGAGCTCTTCGATCTGCCTTACATTTTTGACAACTATGATCAGCTGCACAAGATCACCGAAGGCCCGATCGGTAAGTCCATCATGGCTAAGCTGGAACCCAAGGGGATTCGCGGCCTAGGTTACTGGGATAACGGATTCAAGTCTTTTTCTGCCAATACGCCGATCAAGATGCCGGCTGACCTGAAGGGCAAGAAGATGCGTATCCAGAACTCTAAGGTGTTAGAGGCTCAGATGCGTGCTCTGGGTTCGCTGCCACAGATGATGGCCTTCTCTGAGGTGTATCAGGCGCTTCAGACCGGGGTGGTTGATGGTACCGAAAACCCGATCTCCAACCTGTACACGCAGAAGATGTACGAAGTGCAGAAGCACCTCGCGATGACTGAGCACGGCTATCTGGGTTATGCCGTGATCGTGAACAAGAAGTTCTGGGACGGCCTGCCGCCGGACGTGCGAGAGCCACTGGAAAAGGCCATGAACGAATCGACGACTTTTGCTAACCGGATCGCCAAGCACCAGAACGATCAGGACCTAGAAAAGGTCAAGAAGTCGGGCAAGACCGCTGTGTACTATCCGACCAAGGCCGAGCGTGAAGCGTTCAAGAAGACACTGATCCCGGTTCATAAGGAAATGGCACCGCGTATCGGGCCAGAACTGCTGCAGTCAGTTTACAAAGAACTCAATTTCAATCCGGCTAAGTACTAATGCCCGCTTGATTCCCTGGAATGTTCGAATCGCCCTTCGGGGCGATTCGTCAGGAGTTTTCGATGAAATTTCTTGATCGTCTGGAAGAATTTATTATTGCCTCCCTTATGGGCCTGGCGACTTCCATCGTTTTTTTTGCGGTCGTTCACCGGTATCTGACCGGTCTGGATATTCCCGGCGTTCAGGATTGGCTGCTCAAGTTCAGCTTTGCCTGGGCGCAGGAATTGACGATTATCATGTTTGTCTGGATGGCGAAGTTTGGCGCTGCTTACGGCGTGCGCACCGGTATCCATGTGGGCGTTGATGTATTGATCAACAAGCTCTCTGATGAAAAGCGTAAATGGTTTATCAGCTTCGGCCTACTGGCCGGGGCTTTATTTACCGGGGTGATTTGTTACCTTGGCGCAGACTTTGTTCTTGCGAACGGTCTGAAATATGCATGGCTTAAGAATTTCGGCATGGACACGGGCGACCTCTTTGAAGGGCCGGTCACGCCGGATCTGGAGTGGCCGACCTGGATTGTCTACTCTGCCATTCCTCTGGGCTCTGGGCTGATGTGCTTCCGTTTCCTCCAGGTCTTTGTCTCCTTCAATCGAACCGGAGAACTGCCGCATGTGGATCACGGGCATGTCGATGGCCTCGAGGATGAGGTGGCCGAAGAGACGCCGGATGCGCTGAGCAAGAAGCTCGAAAACACACCGTGGTTCCAGCTGGACGAGGGCTTGTATCCCAAGCCACTGGATCAGAATAAACCGGACACCAAACCAGAAAATGAGTCTAAGGGTGACCAGAAAGGGGGTGCCCAATGACCACGCTGATCATCTTTTCGATCCTCGCAGTGCTCATGCTGACAGGCATGCCTGTATCGATCGCACTCGGTCTGACCGTTCTGACTTTTCTTTTCACACTCACCCAGGTTCCACTGGAGGCCGTTGCCCTGAAATTATTCACCGGGATTGAGAAGTTCGAGATCATGGCGATCCCGTTCTTTATTCTGGCCGGCAACTTCCTGACCCATGGCGGGGTGGCCAAACGGATGATCCGTTTCGCCTCCGACATGGTGGCGCACCTGAATGGAGGTCTGGGTCTGGCCGGCGTGGTGGCTTGCGCCCTGTTCGCAGCTGTTTCCGGTTCCTCGCCCGCAACTGTGGTGGCCATCGGTTCGATCCTGCTGCCGGCCATGGTGCGCGCGGGCTTCCCGGGTAGCTTTGGTGCCGGCATCATCACCACTTCAGGGGCTTTGGGTATCCTGATCCCGCCCTCCATCGTGATGGTGATGTACTCGGTGTCGACCAATACATCAGTTGGCGCCCTGTTCATGGCCGGTGTGGTACCGGGTCTGGGCCTGGCACTGGTTCTGGGTCTGACGACCTGGTTCATCGCCAAAAAGAACAACTACCCGCGTCTGCCTAAGGCCAGTATGGCCCAACGCATGAAATCCTTCCGTGAATCGATCTGGGGTCTGCTCCTGATTGTGGTCGTGATGGGTGGTATCTACAGCGGTATATTCACGCCGACGGAAGCCGCTGCCATGAGTGCGGTTTACGCATTCATTGTTGCGGTCTTTGTGTACAAGGACATGGGGCTGAAGGATGTGCCCCGCGTGCTGTTGTCCTCGGCCAACATGAGCGCGATGCTGCTTTACATCATTACCAATGCGGTCCTGTTCTCCTTCCTGCTGACCCATGAAAACATTCCGCAGGCTATGGCTGACTGGATGCTTGATAAAGGTCTGGGTGTGGTGACCTTCCTGTTGATGGTCAACATCATTCTGCTCATTGCGGGCAATTTCATGGAGCCCTCATCCATCGTCCTGATCTTCTCGCCGATCCTATTCCCGGTGGCGATGAAGCTTGGCATTGACCCAGTTCATTTCGGCATCATGATGGTTGTCAACATGGAAATCGGTATGTGTACACCACCGGTGGGGCTTAACCTCTATGTGGCGTCCGGTATCGCCAAAATGGGCATAACGGAGCTCACTAAGGTAGTCACTCCCTGGTTGCTGGCCATGCTCGGATTCCTCATGCTGGTGACCTACTGGCCGGATATGAGCCTCTGGTTCCCGCGTTGGCTGGGAATGATTGGTTAAATCCAGAAGGCAAACCCGGCGTAAGCCGGGTTTGCCTTTCTCGGGACTGAAACTTCGCATGACAGCCATCCGCCCGCATGTCGCCCGGAGATCGCGTTATCTCTTTGCTTCGATTGTCGCGATATGCCTCCTCGTGGCGAGCGGATCCTACCGGGCACTATTTTCTGCGGGTGTGGATGCTGAAGCAGATCAGCGACTGGAACACCTGGCAGCACTGAGTCAGTCTCTAGGCGCTACGTTGCGCAAATACGAAGAGCTGCCACTGGTCGTGGCGCAGGATCCCCGTGTCAGGAAGGCGCTAACCGATTCAGGCCAGAATTTGGCACTCAACGAGGCCAATCGCTATCTCGAGAAGATCAACCAGATTCTCGGAACAGAAACGATCTACGCCATGAATGAGCATGGCCTGACGTTGGTCTCGAGCAACTGGAATAAAGCAGATAGTTACGTCGGGGATAACTATGCCTTTCGTCCCTACTTTAGCGATGCCATTGAGAAGGGCTCGGGTAAGTTCTTCGGTATTGGCGTAGCATCCGGCAAGCCTGGTTACTATATTGCCTACCCGATCAGGAAGGAAGACCGGATTATCGGGGTCGTCACGATCAAAATTGCGATCTCTGAGATCCTGAATCAGGCCGCCGAAGAAAATAGCGTCTTGCTGGTGACGAACGAAGACGGCATCGTTATCCTGTCGACCGATAGTCACTATCTCTATCAGTCGACAGAAGTGCTTGATGCCAGTGTTCGGGAGCGAATTGTCAGAACACGTCAGTTTGCCAACCAGCCGCTGAACCGGCTTGATTTTCATGGCACCGCATTCTTACTACAGCGAGATACCTCACCCCAGTTGTTGGCTGGCGACCGCTACCTGGCTCAAGCCGTGTCGCTTGGCGGCCATGGCTGGCAAATTGTCCAGATCAGCAACACCGATGCGGCGCGGGTTAATGCGTTGGCATCCGCTGCAGCCATCAGTTTTGGTTTGGCATTTGTGCTCATTACCCTGCTTAATTTCTGGAATAGGCGGCAGGACCGCCGGGAAAAGGCCAGAATCTATGCAGATATCGATCGACAGATTGCAGCGCATACCCGGTCGTTAACGGACAAGGTCTCCGAACTGGAAAAGGCCGAATCGGTATTGCGACAAACCCGGGATGAGGCGGTCCAGGCCGGAAAAATGGCCGTGCTGGGCCAGATGGCCGCGGGCATCACCCATGAACTCAGCCAGCCGTTATCCGCCATCCAGTTGTATGCGGGAAACACCCGGAAACTCATGGACGCGGGGCGTTACGATATCGCCGGCGATAATGTCGCGCATATCAATGATCTGGTTGCCCGTATGGGTTCGATACTGTCGGAACTCAAGTCACTCTATCGCAATGATCCTACCCAGATCGAGGCCGTATCGCTTGGCCAGGTCATCCGCAACGCGTTGGTCGTCATGAACCCCTTTCTGGAAAAAGCGGGCATCACGCTGACGCTTGAAATTGAGGATGCGAGTGTCCTGGCAACCCAGGGCAAACTCGAGCAGGTCTTTGTCAATCTGATTTCGAATGCGGTCGATGCGCTTTCACACACAGCGGATGGGCAGATTCGCATCGGTACCCAACGGATCGGGCCCGATATTATTGTCCATCTCGCAGATAACGGCCCCGGTATCGCGCCGGAAAAACTGCCCCTCGTGTTCGAACCCTTTTTTACAACCAAGCCTTCAGGTCAGGGTCTTGGGCTGGGGCTGGCAATTACCCGTTTTATTGTTGATGCGATTGGTGGCAAGATCAGCTGCGAAAACCTGCCTGCAGGGGGGTTAGAATTTATCCTGAAACTCCGTGCTGTTAAGACCGAATCCTCATGAACCAAAGTTCTCAATCCTCTGTGCATGTTACGGTCTGTCTGGTCGAGGATGATGCGGCCATCCTGAATAGCTGTACGCAGACACTAGTGCTGGAAGGCTTTGATGTCCGGGGCTTTGCCACGGCGCATGCGTTTCTTGACGCGGAAAAGCCCGGGTTTCCCTTTGTGCTCATTACAGATGTGAATCTGCCCGGTGAAGATGGCCTGACACTGATGCGTCAGGTCCTGTCCGCAAACCCTCAGGTACCTGTGGTGATCATGACCGGGCATGGTGATATCGGCATGGCTGTGGGCGCCATGCGCGAAGGGGCGTTTGATTTCATCGAGAAGCCTTTTCTTCCGGAACGGCTCCTGACGACAGTCCGCAATGCGGCCGAAAAGGCAGGGCTGCTGCATCAGGTGGCCCAGCTCAGCAGCGGCCAAGGTAAAGGAGTTCCTGCGCTGATTGGCCAGTCAGAACGGATCCGAACTCTCAAACAACAAGTTGCCGCTATGGCGCCGACCGGCGTCGATATCCTGATCAATGGTGCGACTGGCTGCGGTAAAGAAGTGGTTGCCCAGACGCTGCATGCCTTGAGTGGGCTTCAGGGCCCCTTTGTCGCGATCAACTGTGCGGCTTTGCCCGAGAACATTGTCGAGAGTGAGCTCTTCGGGCATGAGGTCGGGGCATTTACCGGTGCCGTTAAACGCCGTGTCGGCAAGTTCGAATATGCTAAGGGGGGAACCCTTTTTCTTGATGAAATCGAGTCCATGCCTTTGGCGCTGCAGGCAAAGCTCCTGAGGACCATTCAGGAGCGCACGGTTCAGCGTCTGGGGTCCAATGAGTCGATTCCGGTGTCATGCCGTATTGTCGCCGCGACCAAGGCCAATCTGAAAGAATTGTCTGATCAGGGACAATTTAGGAGCGACCTGTATTTTCGTCTGAACGTGGTTAGCCTCTATTTGCCGACTCTGGTCGAGATTCGTGAGGATATTCCGCTGATATTCGCTTATTACCTCAACCATTTCCGTGCCAAGCACGGTGTGCCAATTTCCGAACCGGGAGAGGGCATTTCCAGGTATCTTGTCGCGCATGACTGGCCGGGCAATATCCGGGAGTTGAAGAATTTTGCCGAACGGGTCGCGATTGGATTCCCGTTTGCCGATGGTGGGGGTGCAGCCCTCCCGGCTCAGACGCTGCCCCAGATATTGGACCGGGCCGAGCGGGACGCTCTGACCGGCGCCTTGCGCCTGGCCAAGGGGCACGTGGCCGAGGCGGCCGCCATTCTCGGAATCCCTGCCAAGACCCTTTACGACAAGCTGGCCAGACTCGGAATGGCCGCCACCGACTTTAAAGCTTGAACGCGCGCTTTAACTGTGCCGACAATGCCCCGAACCGGTTGGCCGGGTTTGGGGCGCATCGCCTTGATCAGACAGGCCTTTCGCCTGTTTGTGGTGCGGCGCAAAAAGGCGTGTTCTGTTAAAATAAGCGTTTTCAATCCGCTGATTTCGTTTACGGAGTTTTTATGGCAATCCAACGCACCCTTTCTATCATCAAACCTGATGCTGTCGCCAAGAATGTGATCGGTCAGATTATTGCCCGTTTTGAAGGCGCTGGCCTGAAGGTGGTTGCCGGTCGTCTGGTGCACCTGTCGGCGGCTGAAGCCGGCCAGTTCTATGCGGTGCACAAAGAGCGTCCCTTCTTCAAGGATCTGGTCGAGTTCATGACCTCGGGCCCGGTGTTCGTTCAGGTGCTGGAAGGCGAAGACGCCATTGCGAAGAACCGCGACCTGATGGGTGCGACTGATCCGAAGAAAGCGGCACCGGGCACCATCCGTGCCGACTTCGCCGAGTCGATCGATGCGAATGCTGTTCATGGCTCCGATGCACCGGAAACCGCTGCTGTTGAAGTGGCGTTCTTCTTCCCGGGCATGAATATCTACAGCCGCTAAGTTATCGCAGCAGTCGTCATGCAGAATCTGCTCGACCTTGATATGGCCGGGCTCAAAGCCTGGTTGGCCCAGATTGGCGAAAAGCCTTTCCGGGCCAATCAGCTTTTGCGCTGGATCTATTCGCGCGGTGAAAGTGATTTCAGCGCCATGACTGATCTTGCGCGGACCTTTCGCGAAAAGCTTCCTGAGGTGGCAGAGATTCGTCTCCCCAAGGTGGTTTCCGACAAGATCTCTGATGATGGCACCCGGAAGTTCCTCATGGATGTGGGTGCCAGCAATCTCATCGAAACGGTTTTTATTCCCGAGGCTGACCGGGGAACGCTCTGCGTCTCGACTCAAGTCGGCTGTGCTCTGGACTGTTCCTTTTGCTCGACGGGCAAACAGGGTTTTAACCGCAACCTCACGACGGCTGAAATCATCGGCCAGCTCTGGCTGGCCAACAAGGCGCTTGGCTTTGACCCGGCGGGTGAGCGAATCATTTCAAATGTAGTGATTATGGGCATGGGTGAGCCTCTGGCCAATTTTGATGCGCTGGTTCCGGCATTGAACCTGATGCTCGATGATCATGCCTATGGGCTTTCGCGTCGTCGCGTCACAGTGTCGACATCCGGTATCGTCCCTGCAATGGATCGTCTGCGCGAAGCTTGCCCAACGGCCCTGGCAGTTTCCCTGCACGCCCCCAATGATGCCCTGCGTGATGTGCTTGTGCCGATCAACCAGAAGTATCCATTGTCCGAGTTGATGGCCGCCTGTAAGCGTTATCTCGAAAATGCGCCGCGCGATTTCATCACCTTTGAATATGTCATGCTCGATGGCGTCAATGACAATCCCGCGCAGGCACGCGAACTTGTCACGCTGATCACTAAGGCCAAGTTCCGCTGTAAATTCAACCTGATTCCATTCAACCCCTTTCCCGGCAGCCCTTATCGTCGGTCGTCACGTGAACGGATCTCTGCATTTGCCAATGTCCTGATCGGCGCGGGCTTTGTGACAACGGTGCGCAAAACCCGGGGGGATGACATCGACGCCGCTTGCGGCCAACTGGCTGGCCAGGTGCAGGATAAGACGCGCCGAGTCGAGCGCCTGAGGATCGAGGAGGTGCGTGCATGATGCGCGACTTGATTCCGGCTTTGATTCTGGTCTTGGTGTTTGGACTAAGTGTGACTGCCTGCACGACCACGACCAACCTTGCCGGCGTACCTGAAGCAAAAGCGTCGACCAAAGCGCCGCCCGAGAATCGGGCAAGAGTCCATACCGAACTGGCAGCGCTTTACTACCAGCAGGGAAGTCTAAAAACAGCACTCGCTGAAATAGATACTGCATTGCGTATCGATACCGACTACGCCCCAGCCTATGATATGCGGGGTCTGGTGCGTATGCAGCTTGGCGAAAACCGCGAGGCTGCCGGTGATTTCCAGCGCGCTATTGGCCTGGCGCCCTCTGACCCGGATTTTCGAAATAATTACGGCCTGTTTCTTTGTGAGCAGGGCGACTATCAAGCGGGGCTGGCACAGCTAGCCCAAGCCTGGTCTAACCCGCTTTATGCAACGCCCGCGCTGGCTTATGAAAACGCCAGTCGCTGTGCAGCCGCATCTGGCAACCAGACACTGGCCAATGAATATCATCAAAAATCCCAGCGCCTAGGTGGCACCTCTCCCGCGGTACGTAGTCCACAGGCAAGCGGCTCGACCAGGTAACTCATCACGTCATTTCGAATATAACGGAGCAAAGTTTTAGTCCATGCAGAACGAACCTCAGCCAATGTCCTCCCCGCTCAACGAAGTTGCACCTGGCGAATTACCTGCCGATCAGGAATCAACGTCCGCACTCGATCTCAAGGCGATTCGCGAGAGTAAGCGGATGTCAGTGGGAGATGCCGCCTACGCATTGAAAGTTAGCCCGCGCGTGATCGAGGCTCTGGAAGCCGGCCAATGGGCAGCTCTGCCCGGCCGTACCTTTATTGTTGGGATCCTTCGGGCCTACGGAAGACTCCTGGGCGTCTCAGTGGATGCTCTAGTTGCCGAGGTGCCCGGCGCCGCGCCGGTTACCCGTTCGGGTAGTGCAGTGCCAGCAGCCCGGCATACAACGGCATCACCCAGGCAGAATCCGGAATCCCGGCGGCAGACCGGTCGCACATTCCGGGTGGGCATCCTGATGGTGGTGAGTGCGGTCATTCTGGCTTATGGCGTTCCGACGGCCTATTTGGATGAAGGGCTCATGCAACTGCAATCCTTGTACGATCGTCTAGTCAGCCGGGAAGCGCCGGTGGTAAGCGATGCCATTAGTCCGTCGACTACCGCGAGCGGGTCGGCCACGTCTCAGGCTGCTAGCCAGGAGCAAACCGGTGTGGGCACGCTGGAGTTGAAGTTTGCCGGTGCCTCGTGGGTCGAGGTTCGTGATTTTTCGGGTCGGATCATATACTCACAATTGAATGCGGCCGGATCCAGTCAATTCATTACGGGTGCAGCACCGCTTGATGTCATGGTGGGGAATGCCCGTCAGGTCCAGGCCCGTTGGCGTGATGAACCGGTTGCACTCGATAAGCTGAGTAGCGACGATGTCGCCCGAATCGTTCTTCGTTGATCCGGCAATGACCCAGCAACGACAACATACCCGTCAGGTCCGAATCGGTGATATCACCCTGGGGGGGAATGCGCCGGTCGTTGTGCAGGCAATGACCAACACGGACACGGCGGATGTCGTCAAAACGGCGATTCAGGTCGCGGCGCTGGCACGTGCCGGTGCCGAACTGGTCCGCATCACTGTCAATACGCCGGAGGCGGCGGCCGCCGTTCCGGAAATCCGGGCGCAGCTCGACCGCATGGATTGTCACGTGCCCCTGATTGGAGACTTTCATTACAACGGGCATCGACTGCTGACCGATTATCCGGCCTGTGCCGAAGCGTTGGCCAAATTCCGTATCAACCCGGGTAATGTCGGTTTTGGCAAGAAGAAAGACGAACAGTTCACGCAAATGATCGAACTGGCCATTCGTTATGATAAGCCTGTCCGTATTGGGGTGAACTGGGGCAGCCTGGATCAGTCGGTTCTGGCTCGGGTCATGGATGAGAATGCCGCCCAGACCGTTCCCGGCTCGGCCAGTGATGTCATGCGCGAGGCGCTGATCCGGTCAGCGTTGGAATCTGCGGCGCTGGCGGAATCGATCGGGCTGTCCGGCGATCGCATTGTTCTCTCCTGTAAAGTCTCCAGCGTGCAGGATCTGATTGCGGTTTACCGTGACCTCGCAAACCGCTGTGATTACCCGCTACACCTGGGGCTGACCGAAGCGGGTATGGGTTCCAAAGGCATTGTGGCATCGACGGCCGCCATGGCCGTATTACTGCAGGAAGGTATAGGCGACACCATTCGTGTGTCACTGACTCCCGAACCCAATGGTTCGCGGACGCTTGAGGTGCAGGTCGCGCAGGAGTTGCTACAGACCATGGGGCTTCGTGCTTTCACCCCGCTCGTTACGGCCTGTCCTGGCTGCGGGCGGACGACCAGCGTGTTCTTCCAGGAGTTAGCCTCGGAGGTTCAGAGTTATGTGCGCGAGCAGATGCTGAGTTGGCGTGAGCAGTATGACGGTGTGGAAAATATGACGCTGGCCGTGATGGGTTGTATCGTGAACGGCCCGGGTGAAAGCAAGCATGCCAATATCGGCATCTCGTTGCCGGGCACCGGTGAGGCTCCCGCGGCCCCGGTCTTCGAAGATGGGGTCAAGACCGTGACGCTACGCGGTGACCATATCGCCGATGAATTTAAAGACATCATTAACCGGTACGTTGAACGCACGTACACGCGGAAAGCCTGACTCATGAGCAATCGCCTGCAAGCCGTACGCGGCATGAACGATATCCTTCCCGATGAGGCCGAGTCCTGGGAATGGCTGGAGGAGGTGCTGCGTGGCTGGCTAAAAAGCTACGGTTACCGTCCGATCCGCATGCCCATTGTTGAACCGACCCCGTTGTTCAAACGGGCGATTGGTGAGGTCACCGATATTGTCGAAAAGGAGATGTATTCCTTTGTCGATAGCCTAAACGGTGAGGCACTGACCTTACGCCCGGAGGGTACCGCAGGTTGTGTGCGCGCAGTGATCCAGCACAATGTGGCGGCCGAACGGCCGCAGCGCCTTTACTACTTCGGGCAGATGTTCCGTCACGAGCGTCCCCAGAAAGGGCGTTATCGCCAGTTTCATCAAGTCGGTGTCGAGGCCTTCGGTTTTAATGGGCCGGACGTGGATGCGGAGCAGATCCTGATGGGGGCTCGGCTGTGGCAGGAATTGGGGCTCGACAACATCCGCCTCGAAATTAACAGCCTCGGTCAGCCGGAAGAGCGGGCTGCCCATCGGGCCGCCCTAATTCAATACTTCGAAGCGCACCAGGATCAACTGGATGAAGATGCCCAGCGTCGTTTGCATAGCAATCCACTACGGATCCTCGATACCAAGAACCCGGCCATGCAGGCACTCGTGGCGGATGCGCCGCGCCTGATGGATTATCTGGGGGCTGAATCGCTGGCGCACTTCGAGCGCGTTCAGACGCTAGTTCGCCATGCGGGCGTCAGCTTTACCATCAACCCGCGGTTGGTGCGTGGTCTGGACTATTACAATCTCACCGTTTTCGAATGGGTGACCGATGCCTTGGGTGCCCAGGGGACGGTCTGTGCCGGTGGTCGTTATGATGGCCTGGTTGAACAGCTGGGCGGCAAGCCGATGCCGGCGTGTGGTTTTGCACTGGGTGTCGAACGACTGTTAGCCCTGCTGCAGGATACCGAGGCGCTGCCTCAAGCGGATTCGCCGGATGTCTATCTGATTCACCAGGGCGAAGCTGCGGCGGATCTGGGGGTTCGTGTGGCCGAGAGCCTGCGCGATACAGGTCTGGACGTGATCTACCATTGTGGTGGGGGTAGTTTCAAATCCCAGATGAAGCGGGCGGATCATTCTGGCGCCCCCCTGGCTGTGATTATTGGCGAAGACGAAGTGGCACAGGGCGAGGTGACTGTGAAGGCATTGCGCCAGAAAGACTGGGCCGAAGGCGAAACCGCCAACAACCAGGTGCGCGTCGCGCTGGATGATCTGGCTGAGCACATCATGTCACAATGGGCAGAATCCGATTTCGGCCAGGGTCTCTGACTCGTAGGCGACTCTTAGAAAACAAGCAAACAGGAACCGAGAATCATGGCTGTTTACGATCTGGAAGAACAGGAACAGATTGCCGCATTGCGGGGCTGGTGGAAGCAATACGGGGGCTGGGCAACCGGTATTCTCCTCATCGTGGCCATGGCCGCATTGGGCTGGTATGGCTGGCAGAGCTATCTGAAATCCCAGAATGCCGAGGCGAGCCGCATTTTTCTGGTGCTCCAGCAGGCGAGCACGCAGCAGGATACGGTGAAGCTCAAACAGGCAGCGGGTGAGCTGGTCAGCCAGTACCCACGAAGCCAGTTCACGGCATTGGGGGCCATGCTGGCCGCAGATACCCTCGACGCTGCGGGCGATATCAAGGGCGCTGAATCACAACTGCTCTGGTTGGCCGATAACGGACAGGATGCATTGCGCGGCATTGCACGCCTCCGCCTGGCCGGCATCCAGATGGATCAGAACGATGCAGCAGGTGCCCTGAAAACGCTGTCGGACAAAGCGCCGGCCGGATTTGCTGCGCGTTACGAAGCAGCGCGTGGTGATGCGCTGGCGGCTCAGGGTAAAACGAACGAAGCGCGGGCAAGCTATGAGGCCGCCATCAAGAGTCTGGATCCGGCCGGCAAGGACGTCACGCCCGATACCGAATTTGCCTCGAGCGAACCCGGGCAGCTGCTACGTCGGCTCATCATCGAAAAGCGAGATGCACTGAGCGCGCCAGCGGCAAACTGATATGACGCATTCCCGTTCCCGGTTCCTGTTCCTATTCGGCTTCAAACGTGGTTTGTCTGCAGCGCTCCTTTGCCTGCTGGCAGGCTGTAGCCTGTTTGGCAGTTCCAAGGCCAAACCCACGCCGTTGACCCCCATCACCGAGCGTCTGACGGTGCATCCGGATTGGCAGTCTTCAGTTGGAAAGGCGGGTAATTTCAGTTTTCTGCCAGCCAGTGGTGGCCCCGTGGTGCTGGCGGCTTCACAGGATGGCACGGTGGTTCGCTTGGATAATGGCAAAGAATCCTGGCGAATCAATGCCGGCCAGAAAATTTCCTCGGGCGCGGCCAGTGATGGACGGCTGGTCGTTGTAGGCACTTATAAGGGTGAGGTGCTGGCGTTTGATTTTGAAACAGGCAAGGCTACCTGGTCGGCACATGTAAAGGGTGAACTCGTGGCACCGGCTGCCATTACCGAGGGTCTCGTCATAGTTCGTACCAGCGATAACCGTGTGATTGCGCTCGATGGCAACGATGGCAAGCAACGCTGGATCTATCAGCGCACCAATCCACCGCTGGCCGTGCGCTCATTGGCGCCCCCGTTACCTTTCGGCCCCTTCGTCCTGGTGGGTATGCCGGGCGGTAAGATGTTTGCTTTAGCACTGCAGAACGGTGCACCAGCCTGGGAAGGTACCGTATCCGTGCCGCGTGGGGCAACAGAGCTTGATCGGGTTTCAGATATTGTGACCGTCCCTGCCGTGCAGGGGCCGCAGATGTGCGCAGTCGCCTTCCAGGGACGTGCCGCCTGTTTTGATATGCAGGGGGGCAACCAGATGTGGTCTCGCGAGGTTTCTTCCGTCGCCGGAATCACCATGGATGACAAGCGCGTGTTCGTGCCCGATGAGCAGGATGTGGTGCATGCCTTTGACCGGATGACCGGCGCCTCGGTCTGGCGTCAGGATCGTTTGAAATACCGTAACCTCTCTGCCCCGGTGGCGCTCCCCATGGGGCTAGTCGTTGCCGATGGTCTGGGATTTCTTCATGTCCTGGATCGTGATACAGGCGAGTTTATCGGGCGCCTTAATGTCGGCGGGGGTGGTGTTATGACGATGCTGCCCGCTCTGGGACCCAACACCACTGTTCTGCAAACGCGCAACGGTACTCTCATGGCAGTGACGCTTCAATGAAACCCACAATTGCACTGGTCGGACGCGCCAACGTTGGCAAATCCACCCTCTTTAACCGGTTGACCCGCTCGCGGGACGCGATTGTTGCCGATATGCCGGGGCTTACCCGCGACCGTCATTATGGTCATGGCAAGGTGGGTCGCAAAGGCTTTCTGGCGATTGATACCGGCGGTTTCGAGCCCAAGTCTCGCGAAGGGATTACCCAGGAGATGGCGCGCCAGACCGAGCAGGCCATTCATGAGGCCGATCGGGTGATTTTTGTGGTGGATGGCCGCGAGGGCGTGACACCGCTGGATAAGGACATTGCCCAACTGCTGCGCCGGATTAACCGGCCGGTCCTGGTCGCCGTTAACAAGGTAGAGGGCATGGACCGTGGTGTGGTCACCGCGGACTTCCATGAGCTGGGCCTGGGCGAACCGCACCCGATTTCTGCCGCGCATGGCGAAGGTGTCCGCAGTCTTATTGACGATGCGCTTGAGGAGTTTCCCGAGGATCCCGAAGAGGATGATGATGCCGAGCGGATTCCGCGCGTTGCCATCGCCGGGCGCCCCAACGTTGGAAAGTCGACACTGATCAATGCGCTCTTGGGCGAAGACCGGGTGATTGCCTTTGATCAGCCAGGGACGACGCGCGATGCCATTGAAATCGAGTTCGAGCGCGGCGATAAGAAATATCAGCTGATTGATACCGCCGGTGTGCGCCGCAAGGGGCGAGTCTTCGAGGCTATCGAAAAATTCTCGGTCATCAAAACATTGCAGGCCATCGAAGCGGCCAATGTGGTGATTCTCGTGCTCGATGCGCGGCAGGATGTCGCAGATCAGGATGCGCACCTGGCCGGATTCATTAAGGAGTCCGGGCGTGCCCTGGTCGTTGCGGTCAACAAATGGGATGGTCTGGGGGAATACGAACGCGAGCAGTGCAAGCTCGCGATCGAGCGTCGCTTCAAGTTCCTGGACTTTGCCAGCTTTCATTACATCTCCGCCAAAGAAGGCCGCGGCCTCGATGGCGTGATGCGCTCGGTCGACAAAGCCTACGCGGCAGCCATGGCCAAACTCTCCACGCCGCAGCTCACCCGGGTGCTGATGGATGCGGTTGCCCGGCAGACACCGCCGCGGCACGGTATTTTCCGGCCCAAGCCCCGTTATGCGCACCAGGGCGGCATGAACCCACCGTTGATCGTGATTCATGGCAACGCCCTGAATCATATTCCTGACAGCTATCGTCGTTACCTCGAGCATTGTTTCCGCGATCATTTCAACTTGCAGGGCACGCCGCTGCGTCTGCAATTCAATGTGTCACGCAACCCGTATGTCGATGATTGACCGGTTTTGGGAATAAGCTTTGCGAATTCCCGGCTTTTGCTTTAAATTGGTGGCTTGAGCGATTAACCCCCGCAATAATCAGAAGAAAGCGGAGTAATAAAAATGACAAACAAGGGCCAGTTGCTGCAGGACCCATTCCTCAACGCATTACGTCGTGAACATGTGCCAGTCTCGATCTATCTGGTTAACGGCATCAAGTTGCAAGGCCAGATCGAGTCGTTTGATCAGTATGTGGTGCTATTGCGCAATACCGTGACCC
Organism: uncultured Dechloromonas sp.; assembly: GCA_964604465.1. Lineage (GTDB taxonomy): Bacteria > Pseudomonadota > Gammaproteobacteria > Burkholderiales > Rhodocyclaceae > Fluviibacter. Next base: position 27,339 of record CAZRYZ010000006.1, read on the forward strand.
AGATGGTATACAAGCACGCAATCTCGACCGTCGTGCCTGCCCGTACAGTCAATTTCAGCCAAGACCCCCCTGCTGAATGATCGACACTGACCCGGCTCAGGCCGGGTTGTCTGACCCGCGCCTCGCCAGAACCCCTGCACCCCATCGGTCGCAAGGCCGGATGGCTGAGCGTGTGCTGATTGTCCAGGTTGATTTTGGTGATCTGGATATCGATGAGGCCGTCCAGGAAGTGCGCATGCTGGCCGAGTCTGCCGGTGCCGAGGTGGCCGATGTGATCACCTGTCGGCGAGCCCGGCCGGATGTTGCGTTGTTTGTTGGCTCGGGGAAAGCGACCGAAATCGCTCAACGGGCTAGAGAACTGGATACCAGTCTGGTGATCTTCAATCACAGTCTTTCACCAGTCCAGCAGAGAAATCTCGAACAGGTGGTGCACGGTCGGGTGATTGACCGGACCAGCCTGATCCTCGATATTTTTGCCTTGCGCGCGCAAAGTGCCGAAGGCAAACTGCAGGTCGAACTGGCCCAGCTTGAGCATCTGGCTTCTCGATTGATCCGCGGCTGGACTCACCTGGAGCGTCAACGGGGTGGTATCGGTTTGCGCGGCCCCGGTGAAACCCAGTTGGAAACTGACCGACGGCTTATTGGCACCCGCGTCAAAATGCTCAAGGAGCGTCTTGCCCGGTTGGCTCGACAGCGTAAAACCCAGAGCCGTGCACGGAGCCGGCAGGGCGTGCTGACGATTTCGCTGGTCGGCTATACCAACGCCGGCAAGTCGACCCTGTTCAATGCCTTGACCCATTCTGGCGCCTACGCTGCGGATCAGTTGTTTGCAACGCTGGATACGACGGTGCGCCGCGTCTGGCTTCCCGAGACGGGCAATGTGGTGATCGCCGATACCGTCGGGTTTATTCGCGATCTGCCCCACACCCTGGTTGAAGCCTTCAAGGCTACCCTGGAAACCACGACGCAGGCTGATCTGCTGCTGCATGTGATTGATTCAGCTAACCCGGCCCGGGATCAGCAGATCGCCGAGGTGAATAAGGTTCTGGCAGAAATTGGCGCCAGTCATGTGCCCCAGATCCGGGTCTATAACAAGTGCGATTTGACGGCCGCCGAGCCCGGGGTGGAGCGGGATGCCTATGATAAAATCACCCGTGTGCGACTGAGTGCCCAGACAGGTTCCGGGCTGCCCTGGTTGCGGACGGCAATTGCCGAGTTTGCACGTTCATTGTTCGCCCATTCGTTTTCGCAAACGTCTGAAAGAGAATCCCAGACTTTTACGGAGTTAGCATCACCCCCGCAGCTGCCTGATGTCGATCAATGATCCCCAGTGGGGAAACAGCCACCGGCCGGACGATAAGAATCCGGAACAGGCGCCAGAGTCGAGTGGTGCGGATCAGGTGCAACCTGAGAATACCGGTCAGAATGCCGGCCCCGCTGCACCGACTGGTCTGAATCTCCCCGAGCTGCCTTCATCATCGGCTCCCACGCAATCTGCGAACTCAAACCACTCAACGGGCTCGTCCCAAACACCCAGACCGCCCGGTCCACCCGAAGAAGGGCCGCCGGATCTGGAAGTGCTTTGGCAACAATTACGCTACAACGTTCAAAGCAGCATCGCCCGTCTACTCGGTCGACCACTGCCTAACCCGCCGTCCCGTCAGACTTCGTCTGGTGCAGTGGATGTCAAAAGCCTGCCAGTGCCAGCATCCGGCGCTTCCGAGCCCGCGCCCATTGGCTGGCAATCGCTGAGCCTGAAGAGCTGGCTCATCGGAGTATCGCTCCTGGTTTGTGCCTGGCTCATCAGCGGTTTTTATCTTGTTGATGTCCAGCAGCGCGGGGTACTGAACCAGTTGGGTCGTATTGCCTCGGTGCAAGACCCGGGGTGGCATTGGCGCTGGCCTTATCCCATCGATAGTGTGCGTCTGATCAATGTCGAGGCGGATAGGACGCTGGAAGTGGGACTCAGCGAAACCAAGAACCCGCGCCAGTCACCGGGGCTGATGCGAACCGCAGATGGCAACCTCGTGGCCATGGGCTATGCCGTGGTCTACCAGGTGACGGATCCGGTGGCCTATGTGTCTCGCGCCAGCGCCCCGGCAGACCTGCTGGCGCCGATGGCGGAAGATGGCCTGCGCGATCTGGCGTCCGGGCAGACCCTGGCATCACTCCAGACGCTACCGGTAAAAACACCGGGGCAAGAGAATCCGGCCATGGTGGGAGTGCGTGAGCGGCTCCAGAAAGGGGTCGATGCCCTGGGTATTGGCGTGCAGATCAAGCGACTGGAAGTGCGTGATGTTCAGTTGCCGGCACCCGTTTTACAGAGCATCAAGGCGCTCGCTCGCGAAGAGCAGGCGCAAGTCAAGGCGCTGCGCGAGGCGCAAAGCCAATCCACCGACAGCCTGATCAAAGCCCGCAAGTTGGCGGCACAGATTGAAACTGAGAGTGCAGCCTATCTGCAAGCCATCGATCAGGCCGCTCAGGCTGTCCGGGTTGCCCCCACCTCAGTGCCTCCGGCCGAAGGCGAGAAGGCTTTCGGCCAATTGCTGACGTCGCTGCGCCAGCAATACCCATTGGTCTTTGCCAGTGCGACCAGCTTGCGTGAGCGGGTTGTTCCAGCGTCTAAAAAGACGCAGGGTGCTGTAGACAAAACCCCGAGCGGTTCGGATGCACCTGCCTCGACTCAGTCTCAATCGGCCACGGGCGGTGAATGGCGCGATCGGGAGATCATGCGCTCACGGGATCGGGTCGACCGGCCAGGGGTGGGGTTATGAGTGGCACATCGATGAGCCCAGCGGATCAGAAGACAGCCTACAGGCGTCTGACGCCCGGCCGTCTGGGCGCGGCGTTGGCTGCCTTGACCCTTTTGCTGTCGATTTTTTCATTCACGATTGTCGAAACCGGGCAGGTGGGCGTTGCCATCCGAACCGGTTCAGATCAGGCAAGGGTTCTGGCCGAGCCCGGTATTTACCCCCGATTGCCCTTCATCGAGCGGGTATGGCTGATCGATACGCGCCTGCGAAGTCTTGAGCAGGAGACGGTGCAAACCTACACGACGGCAGATCAGAAAACCCTGCAGCTGGGTGCCTGGCTGATCTGGCAGGTGAGTGACCCCATCCAGTTCCATCGTGCCACCCAGGCAGGCAAGAATCCGGTCGATCCACTCTTGCTTAAGCCGCTGCATGAATCTCTGGCAACGGTTGTGGCCTCCCGCACGGGCAACGTGTTACAGCAACAGGCGCTGGACACCAGCGGCTGGCGGGATGCGTTGAATTCCCGGCTCAGTCCTCTTGGTGTGCGTGCCATCCAGGTCGGCTTGGGTCAGGTCGCCTTGCCGGAGCCCGAGATGACGGCCATTTACCAGAAGATGAGTGCGGCCGCTGGCGAGCCGGCCCGGCGCCTCATTGATGGACTGGCAAGCGATAACCAGGAAGTCGTCACACTGCAAAACCGGCGGCGTGATCAGGTGCTGGAGGCCGCGATCCAAACGGCTCAGCGTACCCGCGAGACGGGTGAGGCGAGGTTGCTGGCTGCGTATAGCGGGCGTTATGGCCAGGGCCGATCCTTCGCTGACCTGCTGAAATCGCCGCCACCGCCACTCACCCAACCCGCGCCCCAGCCTCAATCTCAACCCGATACCCATCAATCACCGACAGGCCGCTCCGAATGAACGACACGATCTGGCTGGCGATTGCCCTGATGCTGGTATTTGAGGGTATGCTCCCATTCATTTCCCCACGAATGTGGCGGGAAACCTTTGAGCGCATGCTCCAGCTGCGGGACGGCCAGATCCGCTTTCTCGGGCTAACGGCCATGCTGGCCGGAGTTCTTATTCTTACCGTGTTACGTCAAATATCATGATGAAGTGGCTGTTGCCTGAATCCGTTGCCGATGTGTTGCCTGACGAGGCGGCCCGACTGGAATCCCTCCGCCGTCGGCTGCTTGATCTTTACGCAGGCCGGGGCTATGAGCTGGTCCAACCGCCGCTGATCGAATATCTGGAATCGCTGCTGACGGGTGCTGGCCGCGAGCTGGATCTGCGCACTTTCAAGCTGGTGGATCAGGACACTGGTCGCGCCCTGGGTGTGCGCGCCGACATGACGGCGCAGGTGGCGCGGATCGATGCCCACCTGTTGAACCGCCCGGGCGTAGTCCGCCTGTGCTATTGCGACAGTGTGCTCCATGCCCAACCGGCCGACATGCAGGCGAGCCGGGAACCCTTCCAGCTGGGTGCCGAACTTTATGGCTACCCCGACCTGCCTGCCGATCTCGAGATCGTGCGTCTGGCAGCCGCCACCTTGCAGGCAGCCGGAGCGCCCGCTGCCCGGATCGATCTGGGGCACATGGGGATTTTCCGGACATTGATGACCTTGGCCGGCATTTCGGGTGAGGGAGAAGAGCGTTTCTTCCACCTGCTTCAGCGCAAGGATGTTCCGACCCTGGAAGCCGAAACCGCCCACTGGCGTGCCGAGTGGCGTGCCGCCATTCTGGCGTTACCCAGGCTCTATGGTGATCGCAGCATCCTGGAGACGGCGCGCCAGGTGCTCCCTCAGGTTCCTGCCATCCACAAGGCACTGGATGAGCTGGAGGCTGTACTCGATCAGGCCGCCGATCTGCCGCTATTTCTGGATCTTTCCGACCTGCGTGGCTATCACTATCACAGCGGTATCGTCTTCGCGGCCTACTGCCCCGGTCACACGGCCGCCATGGTCCTGGGGGGGCGCTACGATGGCGTGGGCGCTGCCTTTGGACGGGCGCGGCCAGCCACCGGGTTTTCGCTGGATCTGCGTGAACTGTGTCGCCTATCGAACATCAAGCCCACCCCGGAAGCCATTTTTGCACCGGCTCTGGAGCCATCCGCGTCAGCCGTCGAGGTGGATGCGCGTGCACAGGCGATCCGAACCCTGCGTGATCGGGGTGAGCGGGTCATCGACGGGCTACCGGGTGAAAGCCTCGCAGCAGATACAACCCAAATTGGCTATAGTGGCACCCCGTGCGATCGCCAATTAGTCCTGATTCAGGGTAAGTGGGTCGTCACGGCCTGCTAGAACCGATTTCAAACGTTTTTATTTTTATTTCTACAGAAGCAAGGTATGGCAAAAAATATCGTAGTCGTGGGTACCCAGTGGGGTGATGAGGGCAAAGGCAAGATTGTCGATTGGCTGACCGATAACGCGGGCGGCGTCGTGCGCTTCCAGGGCGGTCACAATGCTGGCCATACGCTGGTGATCGGCGAGAAGGAATACAAGCTAAACCTCGTGCCTTCGGGCATCGTGCGTGATGGCGTGCATTGCTACATCGGCAACGGGGTCGTGCTCGACATCCATCACTTGTTGAGCGAGATCGCCACGCTGGAAGCGGATGGTCTCAAGGTGCGCGGTCGGCTCACCATCAGCCCGGGTTGCCCGGTGATCCTGCCGTATCACGCTGCACTGGATCGTGCCCGTGAAGCCAAGCGTTGCAGCGACACCAAGATCGGCACCACCGGCAAGGGGATCGGACCGACGTATGAAGACAAGGTTGCGCGTCGTGCCCTGCGCGTCTACGACCTCTTCCACCCGGAAACCCTCTCGGCCAAGCTGACCGAGCTGCTGGATTATCACAACTTCGTGCTGACCCAGTATCTAGGCGCCGAGCCGCTAGATCATGCCGCCATTCTGGCGCAGGCGCTGGCTGACGCCGAACAGATCAAACCGCTGGTCGGTGATGTGTCTGCAGCACTCTATGCTGCCAACAAGGCCGGTCAGAATCTCCTGTTCGAAGGCGCACAGGGTACCCTGCTCGATATCGATCACGGCACCTACCCCTTTGTCACCTCGTCCAACTGTGTGGCAGGGCAGGCAGCCGCAGGCAGTGGTGTTGGCCCCGGCATGTTGCAGTACATACTCGGTATCACCAAGGCGTACACCACGCGCGTCGGTGGCGGGCCGTTCCCGAGTGAACTTGATATCGAAACCGAAGGCACGCCGGGCTACCAGATGTCAACCGTCGGTCGCGAGTTCGGCACCGTCACGGGTCGTAAGCGCCGTTGTGGCTGGTTTGATGCGGCCGCACTCCGCCGTTCGGCCATGATCAACGGACTGACGGGTCTGTGCATCACGAAACTCGATGTGCTCGATGGCATCCAAGAGCTGAAGATTTGCACCGGCTACAAGCTGGACGGCAAGACACTGGATCTACTGCCGCTGGGCGCAGATGATGTGGCTCGTTGCGAACCCATCTATGAAAGCATGCCGGGCTGGTCGGAAACGACCTTTGGCGCCAAGCGGTGGGAAGATCTCCCGCCGGCGGCGCAAAAGTACCTGGAGCGGCTGGAGAAACTCACCGGGGTGCCGGTGGCGATCGTCTCCACCGGGCCCGAGCGGGATGAAACCATTGTTCGTGTCCATCCGTTTGCCTGACCTGAAAAACATTGAGCCCGCTTCTGCGGGCTCAATCATTTGGATGATCGGGCTTGTATTTAGCCGAACCGACGCCATCTAGGCGCAATATTCTTTAATTAAAATCACACAGACTATTAACCCAACAAAAAACCCGCCGAGATAACCGGGCGGGTTCAATGTAATTTCGTTGGTGCCCAGGAGAGGACTCGAACCTCCACGGAGTTACCCGCTAGTACCTGAAACTAGTGCGTCTACCAATTCCGCCACCTGGGCAGGTGCGAAGATCAGCATTATAAGAGAAAGAAAGAAAATGTCAAAGAACAACAAGCGGGTCGCCAAGATCAGAAGGCTAGACCCCTTTTACGAGCGCGAAAGCGGGAAATATGAAAACCCGTTGCCCTCGCGCGAATATGTCATCGAAACCCTGCAGAAGGCCGGTCGGCCGATGGGTGAGTACGAACTGGCCGAACAGCTGGCCATTACGGCTGAGGAGCTAGACGCGTTCGAACGGCGGATTCGCGCCATGGAACGCGAGGGGCAGCTCATGCGTAATCGCAAGGCAGCCCTGATTCTGCCCAACAAGGCCGATCTGGTGGCTTGCCGGATTGAGGGGCACCCCGATGGCTTTGGGTTTGCCCGTCCGGAAACCTCGATTGGTCGTGATAAGAGTGCTGATATCTTTCTGGATAACCGCCAGATGGAGAAGGCGTTGCATGGCGACCGGGTGCTGGTTCGTGTAACCGGCAAGGATCGCCGGGGCAAACCCGAAGGCAGTATTGTCGAAGTCACTGAGCGGGCCAATACCGAGGTTGTTGGACGCGTGTTCGACGAATACGGTGTCCGCTACGTGGTGCCGGAAGACCGGCGTCTGCATACGCGCATCGTCATTGCGCCAGAGTCGACGGCCAGCAGCAGTAAGCGTCCACGGAACGCTAAGGCTGCTAAGTCCGGTGAGCCAGCTGTGCAGCCGGGGCAGGTGGTGATTGCCGAGATCCTCGAGCAACCGGGCAAACGCACGTTGCCGGTTGGCCGGATCAAGGAGCTGCTGGGTAACTATGCCGATCCCGGCATGGAAATCGAGATCGCCTTGCGTAAGCACGATTTGCCTTTCGAGTTCCCCAGGTCGGTCCTTGATGAAGCCGCCAAGTTGCCGGATACCGTGGTCGTTGACAATGATCTGGGCAAGCGCGTTGACCTGCGGGATATTCCGCTGGTAACCATTGATGGTGAAACAGCCAAGGATTTTGATGATGCGGTATTTGCCGAAGCCTTGCCCAAAGGAAAGGGTTGGCGACTCATTGTAGCCATTGCCGACGTGTCGCACTATGTGCGCCCGGGGTCGCCGCTCGATGTCGAAGCCGAGGCGCGGGGAAATTCGGTGTACTTCCCGCGTCGGGTCATTCCCATGCTGCCGGAAAAGCTTTCGAATGGTCTGTGCTCGCTGAACCCCGATGTTGATCGCCTGGCCATGGTCTGCGATGCACAAGTCAATGCCGAAGGCGAAGTGACGCAGTACCGTTTTTACCCGGCCGTGTTCCGTTCACGCGCCCGTCTCACCTACAACCAGGTCTGGGGCTGGCTCTCGGGCGAAATGACGCCGGCTACGCCCGTGCATCAGGCCGTGCAGCCGCAACTGCAGACACTCTATGCGCTGTTCAAGGCACTGCATGCCGCGCGCGAGAAGCGCGGTGCCATTGACTTCGACACAGTCGAAACGCAAATGCAGTTTAATGAACAGGGCAAGATCGAAGCGATTGTCCCGGTCATTCGCAATGATGCGCATCGCCTCATTGAAGAATGCATGCTGGCAGCCAACGTGTGTGCGGCGGATTTTCTGGAAAAGAAAAACCAGCCGGGTCTCTTCCGAATTCATGGCACCCCCAGCCCGGAAAAGCTCCAGGGATTGCGCGACTTTCTCAAGGAGTTCGGATTAGGGCTAACCGGCGGTGATTCACCTACGGGCAAGGATTACGGCAAGTTACTCGACGAGATCCGCGAGCGCCCCGACTTTGCCTTGTTGCAAACGATTCTGCTGCGCTCGATGCAGCAGGCGATTTACAGCCCCGATAACATCGGTCACTTTGGTTTGTCCTACGAATACTACACACACTTTACGTCACCGATCCGGCGTTACCCGGATCTGCTCGTGCATCGTGCCATCAAGAACGCGCTCAAGTTCGAAAAAGTCAAACTACCGGCTGATGAGGGTGCCTGGGAAGAGATCGGACTGCACTGTTCCGCCACAGAGCGCCGTGCCGACGAAGCAACACGGGATGTCGAGGCGTGGCTCAAGTGTTATTACATGCAGGATCGCATCGGTGAGGTCTTTGACGGCACCATTTCCGGGGTGACCGCCTTTGGTGCGTTTGTCACACTGGATCAGGTCTATGTGGAAGGGCTGGTGCATATTTCCGAACTGGGTTCGGACTACTTCCACTATGACCCAATCCGTCATTGCCTGTTAGGGGAGCGGACGAAGCAGCAGTATCGGGTGGGAGACCGCCTGCGGGTAAAACTGGTGCGGGCCGATCTGGAAAGCAACCGGATTGATTTTGTACCGGCGACCGCAACCGATGAAGCCGTTCAGGCGACCGGTGAAGGGGCGTCATTGCAAGGTGGTGGTGAGCGTGAGGCGCTGGCACTGGCCCGCAGCCGTAAAACAGGCCGACCGCTGGCCGTCGAGCGCCATTTGCTGGAGGTCGAACTGGGCAAGTCACAGTTGCCGCCCCGCAAAAAGCCGGCACCCACACCTGTGGGCACGCCGGCCGGCAAATCAAGAAAGATCGGTCGCCAGAAACCGGCGGGTAAAAAACCAGGTCGTCCAACCGCCGGTGCCAAAGCCAGGCCCGCCAAGGCGGTAAAATCCGGCGCGGCACCGAAGCCTGCGCGGAGTACGGCCAAACCGTCGAAGCCATCCAAGCCAAAGTCACCTAAGACACCTAAGGCACCTGTGGCCGCAGCCAAGAAGTCTGCCAAATCCAGTAACCGACCCCGCCGAGCCAAAGCATGAGCAGCAATACCCGACTGATTCACGGTTTTCATCCCATCATGGCGCGCCTGCGTCATGACCCCGAGAGCGTCAAAGAAATCTATCTCGACAATAATCGTCAGGATCGCCGGGTCAAAGACCTCTTGCGTCTAGCGGAACAAGCCGGGGCCCGGGTGGTGCAGGTCGAGCATCCGCGTATCGAAGGCATGGCGCCTAACGCCCGTCATCAGGGCGTTGTTGCCCGTGTGGATGCACGTCAGAAGGCCATTCACCTGGATGATGTGCTCGATACGCTGGAAGAACCACCATTCTTGCTGGTGCTCGATGGCATCACAGACCCCCGTAATCTGGGTGCCTGTCTGCGTGTGGCCGATGCGGCAGGTGTCCACGCGGTCATTGCGCCCAAGGATCGCGCTGTGGGTCTGACCGACGTAGCGATGAAAGCGGCTTCGGGTGCGGCAGAGACGGTGCCTTACATCATGGTCACGAATCTGGCACGTACGCTTCGCGAACTCAAGGAACGCGATATCTGGGTCATCGGCACCGCCGGCGAAGCCAGTGAAGATCTCTACACCGCGCAGTGGCCCGTGGGCGGTGTGGCCTGGGTGATGGGTGCCGAGGGTGATGGCATGCGTCGCCTCACGCGGGAGACTTGTGACGCCCTGGTGCATATCCCCATGGGCGGTTCAGTGGATAGCCTGAATGTTTCCGTCGCGGCGGGCGTCTGCCTTTTTGAAGCGGTCAGACGCAGCCGTTCGGTCTAAGTTTTTACAGCAGCATCCCCGCGCCGACTGTATTGTTGGTGGCTTCATCAATCAGGATGAAGGCGCCGGTGCCACGGTTCTGCGCGTAGGCATCACAGCAGATCGGCTGCGCCAGGCGCAGGTTAATGCGGGCGATGTCGTTCATCTGCAGATTGGCCGGTGCGGGATCCTCAGCCAGGGTGTTGATGTCGAGGCGGAATGGGATATCGGCAATCTTGGCCTTCACGGTGCGCGTCGTCTGACGCAGCGCATAGGTGCGGGCGCGATCCAGCGGGTTTTCCGACAGCCAGCAGACCATGGCCTGGGCTTCTTTCACTACCTGCGGGGCCGTGTCCGGGTGCGCCAGCATATCGCCGCGCGAGATATCAATCTCATCGGCCAGGCGAATCGTCACAGATTGTTCAGCCACGCCTTCGTTCAGATCAACACCGCCGATTTCCACATGGGTGACGGTGCTGCGCTGACCCGAAGGGAGTGCAACGACGTCATCACCCGGGCGCACGACGCCCGAGCTGATGCGGCCCATAAAGCCCCGGTAATCGTGCAGATCAGGGTTGGCCGAATCCTGTGGGCGGCACACCAGTTGTACCGGCATGCGGAACAGTTCGTGGTGCGTCGGGGTTTCGCTGTGGCTGGTGCCGGCGCTTTCCAGAATTTCGAGCAGCGTCGGACCTTCGTACCAGTTCATCGAATCGCCACGGTCGACAATCATGTCGCCTTCCAGTGCCGACATGGGCACATAGCGGACTGAGTCGAGGCCAATCGTCGCAGCTACCTCGGCAAATTCTTCCTGCAGTTTGGCGAAGACCTGTGGATCGTAATTGACCAGATCCATCTTGTTGAT